>JAKSUC010000005.1 GCA_024413595.1 Bacteroidales bacterium | reverse complement strand
ACTATTAAAAAGGTGTTTAATTGGAACCAACCTGGACAAAAATATCATAATTTACGTACTGTTTTTTATCGCGATCTTGATGGAAACCATATTAAAGATGCAAATGAACCTGGTGTTGAAAATGTTGTTTTAAATATTCAAAACAATTCAGCTATTGATACATCTTATCATTATGAAGGTGAAATGTTTGGTAATATGGATGTTGCGTCAAATTGGGATGGTTCTACTTTGTATGAAGATATTCCTGAAGCTCAATATTATTTAACATTTACACCAACAGGTAGAGATGATGGAAAATTTGCTTTACCAACAAAAAATTTAGTAGTTGATTTAAAAAAAGATACCACTATTTATATTCCATTTAATGAAAGAAATAAAGTTTTTGGAACAATAAAATTTAATCGTGACAAACGTTCTGCTGTTGAAGATGTTCAACTTGGCAATATACGAGTTACAATTACTGATAGTCACGGTAACACATTTTCTTCATTAACAGATCCAACAGGATATTACGAAATATTTGCTCCTGTTGCAGATTATTATACTGTTCAAGTTGTAAATATTTGGCAAGAATTTTTTACTATTCGCCAAGATCGATATATTATTAAATTTAATGGATATAAAACTTTTGAAGTTAATTTTGAATTTGACGAGAAAAAACGTGAAATTTTTTATAATGATGATATAGATCTTGATGATATAGCAAATAATATAAATTTAGGAGTTGAAGGAGATGATAATTTTACTTATGAGGATGTTACTCAAATAAAACAAACTATACTTCGCGGTTCGGTAAGTGATGAAAAAACTTATGAACCAATTCCAGCAATTATAGAAATTATGGATATTAGTCGACATGATGTAATTGCTAAAGTTAAATGTAGTGAAACCACAGGTAGTTTTTATACAACATTCTTAACAGGAAATAATTATCAAATGCGCGTTACAGCAAAAGGATATTGGAGTTATCAAGAATTATTGTCAGATGCTCAAATTACAACTTTTGAAACAATAAACCGAGATGGATTATTACTTAAAAAAATTGAAAAAGGAGTTCCTATAGAACTTCATAACCAATATTTTAATTCAAACTCTTCAGAATTAACACCAGAAGCAAAAGCTGAATTAGAAGATGTTGTTATTTTGCTTACCAATAATGAAAAAGTAAATGTAGATATTATTGGATATACAGATAATAAGGAAAATAATACAAATGAATTATCTCGTCGTCGTGCAAAAGTTGTTTTTGATTTTATTGCTCAACGAGGCATAAATGCTTCTCGTTTAACATACGAAGGAAGAGGCGAAATTCGACCTACAGAACGTACTGATGAATCTAGACGAGAATGTCGTAGAGTTGATATTGTTGTTAAATAATTTAAGTTGAAAATGTCGAATAAAATCAAGATATTATTTATTGTTAATCCAATTTCTGGTATTGGAAAACAAAATAAGTTTGAAGAAATTCTCAAAAATAATATTGATTATCAAAGATTTGATGTTGAAATTAGTTACACTCAATATGCAGGTCATGCTGTTGAGATTGCCAAAAATGCAGTTAACAAATATGATGTTGTAACAGCAGTTGGTGGTGATGGATCTATCAACGAAATAGCATCTCAACTTCAAAATACAGAAACAGCTCTAGCTGTTATTCCGTGTGGTTCTGGTAATGGGTTTGCTCGTACTTTTAATATTCCGCTAAAACCTGATTTGGCAATTAAATTTTTAAATAAAGCTCAATTTCGCAAAATTGATACTTGTTTAATCAACGATAAATTTTTTATAAGTATAGCTGGGGTAGGTTTTGACTCATTAGTAGCAAGAAAATACGAAGAAATGCCAACTCGTGGTTTTAAAACTTATTTTAAAGCTGGTTTTAATAGTTTTTTTAAGTATAAAGAAGTTGAATATACTTTGATTTATAATGGCAAAGAAGAAAAATGTAAGGCATTTTTAATAACAGCTTGTAATTCTCAACAATATGGTTATGATTTTAAAATTGCGCCCAATGCTAAAACTGATGATGGATTATTAGATATTGCCATTGTACATCGTCCTCCTTTGTATAGAATTCCTTTTACTGCAATTTCTGTAATGTCTGGTCATGCTAATAATTCAAAATATATCGACATTATTCAAGCCGAAGAGTTAATTATAAAAGGTAACGATTGTGGTTTTATTAATCTTGACGGTGAAACTATTAAATGCGAAGGTGACCTTGTTTTTAAAACAAGAAAACAAAATTTAAAGATGTTGGTGTAGAAATACTTATGTTTCTAAATTTATTATAATATAATATATAAATAATTGATAATCAATTAAAACAATATTTGTTTTATTAATATACTGAAAATTTGAAGTATATGAGAATAATGATTTAATTTGAAATATAGATCCTAAAAAAAATTACTGATGAATATATGGAGAATGATTGATTTGATTACATTTATATATCCAATTAAAAAATTTCAAAATTTATTTAAATCCACTTTTAGCAATTTCTATAATTTCCAACATTAACAAAATTTAACAATCATATAAAAAAACAATAGAAATAGTCAAATTATTAACTATACCTTTGTAACGTCATTTTTAGGCAGAACAAATAAAGACTAAAGAATGAAATTACATGAAATAATAAAGCAAGATATCAGATACAAAGAGGCTGTTAACGCATGTATGAATTGTGGTATGTGTACAAGCGTTTGTCCAGCAGCAGAATTTTCTGATTATGACCCTCGAATTTTGATGAATATTGTTCAAACTCAAGACGACTCAGAAATAGAAAAACTTTTAAAAAGCGATTTTATTTGGCTTTGCGGACAATGTATGTCGTGCAAAACTCGTTGCCCTAGAAGCAATGTTCCTGGATTATTAATCAATGTTTTACGTAGATATTCTCAAGAATTAGGTTATTTTACAGAAAGCCGTCGTGGACGTCAACAATATGCTTTAAACAAAGTTTTAAATGGAAATATTCTAAATCACGGATATTGTATTGTTCCTCAAGCTGTTAAACCAGAACTTCACCCAGAACAAGGAACCGTATGGGAATGGATTTACAGAAATGCCGAAGAATTTTATGATCGTATGGGCGCTAATCTTAACAAAGAAGGTGCAGGTGTGCTTCGCAAAATTGATGATGACACTATGGACGAACTTCACAAAATTTTTGAAGAAACTGGCGCTAACTTCTTGAAAGATAAAATTGATGAATTTAGCAAGAAAAAAGCCGAAGAATTAGGCTACAATACCGATGAAAATGGTATGGAACAATATTTTTTAGATACTTATAAAGGTAAAATTTAGTCATGATCCAAAAAAACAACGAACATATTTATACTGTAAGCAAAAATTATAGAAAAGAAATTGCCGACGATAATTACTATTATGCAAGAAGTTGTATACGTCAAAATTTTTATCCAGGCTCAGAAGTTGCTTTTTTAAATATATTGAAAAACGATTTAGGAAAAAATGTATTTGATGATCCTCGACATACTACATGTACAGGCATAGGCTATCATAGTGATGTTGTTCCATTTGATACAATTCAAACAGTGGTGGCTCGTCATTTTGCATTAATGACCGAAAATGGTTACAAAAATTTTATTGCATCATGCGTAACAAGTTTTGGAATGTATATCGAAATTACTGAAACTTGGAAACATCATCCTGAACAACTTGAAAAAATTAGAGAATATTTAAAAAAATCAACAGGAAGAGAATTTGAAGTTCCACAAAATATAGCACATACAAGTGATATAATTTATAAAAACAGACTAGCAATAGCCGAAAAAATCAAATATCCACTTGTAAATGTCAAAACAGGCAAACCTTTAAAAGTTGTAGATCATATAGGATGTCATTATGCCAAAATGTTTCCCGACCAAGGCGAAGGTGGAGCAGAATTTACACAAGTGCTTCAAGCAATGATAAAAGCATGGGGCGGGGCTACTGTAGATTATCCAGAACGTAGACATTGTTGTGGATTTGGATTTCGTCAATATTTAGTTCAAGCCAACAGAGGTTATTCTTTGTCAAATTCTAAAAAGAAATTTGAATCAATGCAACCTTATGAACCAGATGCTATTATTACTAATTGTCCTGGTTGTAGCATGTTTCTAGATCGTTGGCAATATGTTATGAACGAAATGCAAGGTAAACGCTATGGAGCTAACAACTCTTTAATTCCTGTTTTTACTTACGAAGAAATGGCAGGTCTTGTTTTAGGTTATGACCCTTGGGATTTGGGGTTACAAATGCACCAAGTAGATTGTCGCCCATTTCTAGACAAAATGGGAATTAAATACGATAGCGACAAAATGTATAAATCTAAAGCAGGTAAAATTATAGGTTCTTATACTCCTCAATGTAGTAAATAAAGTGAGTAGAAAATATAATATTGACGAATGTTATATATAAATAAGAAATAAAAAAATTAACAAATAAGTAGAAAGTAGAATGTATTCAAAAAAATAATGTAATTTTTACATACATACTACAAACTACTAAATCAATAAATTTATGAAAAATATAGTTGTTATAGGAGGCGGAATTGCAGGTGTTGAAGTTGCATGTATGATGGCAGAAACAGGCAATCGCGTTACAATTATAGAACGAGATAATAAATTAGGAGGAAAACTCAATAATTGGTATTGTCTTTTTCCTGATTTTAAAAAATCTGACGAAATCTTAAATTATATCAAAAACCGTATTTCAAAATTCAATATCGAAGTAAAACTAAATTCAAACGTTGAAAAAGCAGAACGCAATGGAAATACCTGGCTAGTACATACAGAAAATGCAATTTGTAAAGCAGATGCTGTAATTATAGCAACAGGATATCAATTGTTTGACGCCACACGAAAAGAAGAACTTGGTTATAAAATTTACGATAATGTAATAACCCAAGCCGATATGGAACAACGTTTTAGAGAAGGAAATTTTCTAACATCATACGGCAAAAAACCAGAACGTATAGCCATAGTTCATTGTGTGGGATCGCGCGATGAAAAATGTCATAATATGTATTGTTCAAAAGTATGTTGCGTAACAGGAGTTAAACAAGCTATTGAAATCAACAAATTTTTGCCTGATGCACAAATATTTTGTTTTTACATGGATTTAAGAATGTATGACAAATTTTTTGAAGAATTGTATCGCACAGCACAAGAACAACATAATATACAATTTATCAGAGGACGAGTTTCTGAAGTATCAGAAACTCCAGACCAACATTTATCAATAAAAACAGAAGATACACTTTCGGGACGTCCAATGAAAATGAAACTTGATATGGTTATACTTCTTGCAGGTATGGAAACCAAGAAAAACACCAAAGAAATAGCAGATAAATTTGGTGTAGATCGAGAAATATCAGGATTTTTAAAAAGCAAAGATTTTCATATTGGAGCAGGTATTCTAACACAAAAAGGAGTATTTGCTGCAGGAACTTGTATTGCACCAATGTCGATAAAAGAAACTATCGAAAATGCTAGAAGTACAGCTTTTCAAGTAAATGAATATCTCAAAACATTGTAATTATGGACTTTGGATTTGCACCAATAGAAACTCGTTCAATAGACATCGACATATTTGATAGTAGAATATTAAAGTATGTAATAAAATATGAACCCTCATTACTAGTATGTTTATCATGTGGAGGTTGTACTGCAACATGTAGCGCAGGAAATTTAACAGACTTTAATGTTCGACGAATGCAACTTATGTTACGACGTGGAGAAACAGAAAATCTTCAAACCGAAATCAATAAATGTATGCTTTGTGGAAAATGTTTACTAGTTTGTCCACGTGGTGTAAATTTACGTAATGTTGTAATGCTTATTAAAAAAGCTCTTGTTATTTATAAAAATCAAGAAAAATAACTATGAAATTTGATGATATATTTTATTATCCATTTTTAGCAGGAACAATTTATTTATTTGCCGTAATTATAGGCAGATTTATTAGATGGTTTCTTGGATTATCAAAAATAGATAAAATCAGAATTAGGAAAGGATTTTTCTCAGTAAAAACACTTCAATCTATTTGGGAATCAATTCGCGAAGGTTTACTTCACTTCAAAATGTATCGAGTTAACAAACTTTTGGGCTATATGCACATGAGTTTTGCATTAGGTTGGTTTTTATTGATTGTTGTAGGACACATTGAAACTTCATGTTATTATGGAACATTAAATTTTCCTTTTCAACATTCTATATTTTATAGATATTTTATTACAGAACAAACAGATTTTCCAGGACACGTTTTCTTTGCCTATGCAATGGAATTTTTGTTGTTCTACGTATTATCAGGAGTACTCCTAGCCTATTTTAAACGTTTCAAGAGCAAACTCTTTGGAATGAAAAAAACCACAAGAATGCGTTATGGCGATCACATTGCTTTAACTTCATTATGGTTAATATTTCCAACAAGATTTTTCTGTGAAATATGTTCAGCGGGAATTTATGCTAACGGAAGTCCTATTTTTAACGCAATAGGAGCTTTTGCTGGTCAATATTTACCTTTAGAATCATTATTAAAACCTCTTTGGGCTTTTTATTCAATAGATTTAGGAATATTTTTCTGCGCAATGCCTTACACAAGATATATGCACATTTTTGCAGAAATCAATTATATATTCCTAAAAAATTGGGGCATACGTCTTAAAAAACGTGTCAACACTTTTACAATGGCAGAAGTTTATAGTTGTTCTCGTTGTGGAGTTTGTATTGACGCATGCCAATTGAATTTGGCTGGCATTAAAAATTCTCAATCTGTTTACGTTCTTAAAAATATTAGAAATAAAAACCTTACCGACGAAGTTCTTTTCAATTGTCTTCTTTGTGGGAAATGTCAAGAAATTTGTCCCGTAGGAATTGACGTAAACAATCTTCGTATCACTCAACGTATCGAAACCACTCTACAATATAATTCAAGCTACGATTATCTTGAAACTGGAATAGCTAAAAAATCAGACGTTGTATATTTTGCAGGCTGTATGACACATTTAACACCTGCAATCAAAAAAGCAATGTTAAAAATATTAGACCAAAGTGGTGAAAATTATTGGTTTATGGACGAAACCAAAGCACCTTGTTGTGGACGACCTTTGATGCTTGCAGGTCAATTTGATGCAGCTCAAAAACTTATCGACAATAATCAAAAATTAATCTTAGACTCAGGTGCAAAAACTCTTGTTGTTTCGTGTCCAATATGTTATAAAGTTTTTAAAGAAGATTATATGATGCCAGACGTTGAAGTTCGTCATCATTCTGAATATATTCTCGACCTAGTTAAACAAGGAAAACTTACATTAAAACAAAGTGATAAAAAAATTGTATATCACGATCCATGTGAATTAGGAAGAGGAAGTGGAATTTATGAACAACCTAGAGAATTATTGTCTTACAGCAACAATTTAGTACCAATCAACAACGAAAAAGAGAAAGCTATGTGTTGTGGAGGAAGTCTTGCAAATTTAAAAATTTCGATGGCAGAACGTAATATTTTGTCAGAACAAGTTATGAACGAATTTGCATCTTACAACCCTGATTATGTTGTAACATCATGTCCTCTTTGCAAAAAAACATTTGCTAAAACAGATATTCTTCCTGTAAAAGATATTGCAGAAGTTGTTGTTGAAAATATTGAGAATAAAAATTAAAAATCTATTAATATTTTTTCTCGGACAACAATATTTTTTTATTGTTTCAAAAACAAAATACGCCACAACAATATCTTATGTGGCGTATTTTGTATGTAATTATCAAATTTTATCTATCTATCCTCACTACAATATTTTATATTAGCTTTTGTATCAAAAATTGTATATATCATTTCGTCAGAAACAGACAAATCAAATTTATTATTTTGATTAATGATAGCAGGAATAGATATAGTTTGAGCATCGATTTTGGCAGGATAGACAGCACAAATAGGCTTGTCATAATTTACAGGATATACTTTTAGTTTATCTGTTATTGTAAGTATTGCAACATCAGTATTGGTTGATATTATATTTATAGAATCAATATCAGATTTGATAGATGTATAATTACAAACAGCAATTGTTTCGTTAAACAATTTGATAATACCAGCGACATTACCATCTAAAGAAAATTTAGCATTAATTGTTGACGTTTTAGTTTGTAAATCAATAGTTTCAACAACAACATCTTCAGTTCCCAAATTTTCATTTAATTTATCACCTTTAAACCCTATTATAATTTGTTCATTTACATCATCATAAACCATCGAAACAGGCACAAGATGACACTGACAATCGATTTTTAATAATTGTTTTCCAGTTGCATCAAATTTAACTACAAACGTTTTATTTCCAGAAGCATCAATAGTTAAAACGGTTACAATATAACCACCATCTTCACATAAAACAGCTTGTGTAATATAGTTTTGACTATTGTTTGTTATTGAAATATTCTTAACCCATTCCACTTCGTTATTGTTTTGCATCTTTAAAATAAACCCCGAAGAAGAATTAGCATTAGTTTTATGAAATCCAGTTGCATATCTAACACCTGATTGACTTATATTTGTGAATAGTGTTACATAATTTCCATTTTTTACATCAGCGAATTTTTCATTTGATATAGCTAATGGAATTTCTGCTTTTTGCCACGTTACCTTTTGCTCTGGAGCATAAAAATTGTTGATTATAGCTGTTTTCATATTGTTTAAATATGAATTTTCTATATTATTGATATTTTCAGTTTCTGTATTAACAAACAAACTTTTAAAATTATCTGGAGAAATATATAATTGTTCAAGAAAGTCTTTTAATTTACTACAACTATAATCATTTATTCTAGATTTAAGTATAGCTAAACTTTTTAAAGCATTGTCTTTATGGTTATATAAATCATAATAATATGAAATCTTATTACTATATGGTTCAAACAAAGAATTAGAATCTGTAGTAGAATTACTACTACGCATACAAGCAAGTTTTAAATTAGCAATATCAGTTTCATATTTAACACATGCCGACATTATAGAATTAAAATCATATTTTTCAATTTTGTTTATTAGAATATTATTTGATTTATATTCAGCTATTTGATTAGAAAAAATATGTTGTTCTGTTAAATTATCTAAATTGGTTCTAATATCAGAGATATAAGCAATTGCTTGTTTTCTGATATCTGTAATATCACTATTCATTGTAGATAAAACTTGAGAAACCCAAGATCTATAGTCCCAAATATTGATTTGAGAATTTAAAAAATTAGAATGAGTTAAACCATCTAAACGGTAGGTTGAAATAGGTATAAGATTTAACTTTTGGTTATAATCTTTGATTTGGTAGTTTGCAAGAGCTGTTTTAAATTCGTCAAAATAATATGTTACAGAATCAAAATTTTGAGATAACGAATTTAATTTTAGTTTTAGTTCACTACTATTATCAAGTAATAAGTTCTTATAATTACTTTGTCGCGTTACAATTTCTTTATAAATATCAACGCAAATATTATATTTATCTACAGTTTTATTATAAAAATCAAGAATATTATTAACTTTTTCTTCGTATTCTGAAACATTATCAATAGTTTTATTAATAAATTTTACAACATCTTCTTGGTCAAGAAGACTCATATCATTAATAATATTATAGTTAGAATAATAAATCTTGTTTTTCTTAACATCTTTGTCATCTTTAGACAAATAGCCAACACAAACATTTAAATATAATTTAGTATCATAAATCAACTGAGCAACATGCTGATAATTAATAAAAGGATCTTCATTCTGTAACCATTTCCAATTGATAAGTCCCATTTGAAAATATGTATTAGCAAATTCTGGCGAAGCAGTTCTTAATTCATCAAATCTCATATACGAAATTTCTGAACTAACATTTGGCATATCGTCAAAAACGTCTTTATATTTAAGCTTTTTTTGTGCAGAAACAGAGTTCGCAACAAATACACAAAGGAGCAATATTATAATATTTTTTTTCATAATCTGATAACTAATTGTTTTTTTCAATGCTAATAATTTTAAATTCAACACGACGATTAACAGCTCTATTTTCATCGCTAGTATTAGGAACTAAAGGCATAGATTTACCATAACCTTTTGTAACAAGTCGGTTTCCAAATATACCTTTGCCTTTTAAATAACTAACAACAGCGACAGCCCTACGTTCCGAAAGTTTTAAATTATAAGATTCAGAACCTTTATCATCTGTATGAGCTGAAATTTCTACTTTTAGTTCGTTGTTGATTTTTAATAAATCTACTAAACGCTCTAACTCTTCGTAAGATGTTGATGTTATGTCGGCACTATTGGTTTCAAAAGTAATATTATTAAGTTGCATTTTTACATCTTCAATCAAAGGTTCCAATTTAGTGGCTATTTCATATTTTTGTTTATTTTGTGTTAAATCAAGTGTTCCATTATAAAATGAATATCCTTTCGGCATTATATTCACTTGATATTTATCTCCTTTACGAAGATAAGCTGTTACATTTCCTTTTTCGTCAGTTGTTACTATTGTTATTCTACGTTCGTTTGTTGACAAATTTATAATTTCGATTTCGATTGGACTTGTTACACCTGATATTTGAAATTGAACTGGTTCTTTTTGTGAATTTAGTTCTATATCTCTTTCAAAATCTCTAAACTGAATAGTTTGAGATAAATCTAAATCCATGTAATATGGTTCATATAAATCTTGCGATATATTTATTGAATATTTTTTTCCTATTGGTATTGTTAATTTATAACGTCCTAATGATAAATTTTCAATATGAACATCTTGTTCTTCTCCATCTGCAGTTACCTCAAATTCTGTAGATATTGGATCTAACATTGTTTTGTCAAATACATTAAGAAATAATTCAACATTACGAAACAATGATACATCTACTATATCTTCTTTTTTATCAACAACTTTATCTATTATTGTATGTGAATATTCTGGATAACTATAATCTATAAATATATGATTATTGTTTTTGGGTAATACAAAATCATATTCGCCTGTTACATCGTTACTTTTAAATATTGCCATCACGCTTGATGAAAATGCATCAGACACAACAATATTTGCCTCCATTGGTGTTTTGGTAATTTGATTGATAATTTTTCCATGAAATCTACTTGTTTCTTTGGGATAATAATTCATTACTATACCAGATTTTACTAGAGTGAAATTATCTTTCTTTTTGAGATCTTGATTTAGATAAACTAAATTGGATGTAATGGGATCAAAAGATGGTATTTTATTTTCTAATGAAGTGTTTACATTTGTTATTGGAACTGGCAATATCCAACATAAGTCTGATACTCGACAAGCATAATAAATATCATTTTCACCCAAACCATCTTCTCTAACAGAACTAAAATATAATGTTTTATTATCTTGGGCAATATATGGTGACATGTCACTTCCTATGGTTAAAGATTCTGTTAGTTTCACTGCTTTTTTCCAAGTTTTTTCTGGTAATCTGTCTGATAAATATATTGTCCCTGAATAATTTTTTTTACTAATATTTTCGTCAGTAACTCTTACAAAATACAAACTCAGTCCATCAGAACTTATTGATGGCCACATTTCATTACTTTCTGAATTTATAGAATCATCTAAAGCAATTGGTAATGACCATTTTCCTTTTATTTTATCACTATAATATATATCATAATTATTATTTTCATTTTTTGCAGAAAAATAAATTCTACTTGCATCGTGATTAAAACAAGGACTAAATGGATTTTGATTATTGGAAACTAACGAATCTACAAAATATATTTCTTGTGGATTATCAAATTTATTGTTGTTTCTTGAAAATTGAATAAACTTGGTGGTTCCTTCAAACTCAAAACTTCCTATTGCATTCAAACCATTTCCTGAAATATAAAATGATAATGGCTTGTATTCGTTAGGGAGATTAATATCTAATTGCGAAATTTCAGTTTGTGCTTTTATTTGTCCTATTGAAGCTACAATTAATATTGAACTTAATATAAAATGTTTTAGCTTTTTCATGATACTATTAGTTTTGGTATCTAAGTCTTTAAGTTTTATGTTATTATTTCATGACACAAAGATAAGGTTTTTTAATTTATAGTGTTATGTTATTTTGTGTTTTATTTATTAATATTTCGTTTTTCTAAAAAAAAATACCAAAAATATTTTCAAAATTATATTTTATTCTTATATTTGGGTAAAATTAATACTCAAAAATCATGATTACATATTCAATGACACCATTAGAAATTTTTAGACAAATTTATGGTGAATTAGATCAATTAAACTATTGGATGTTTAAAAAAACTCCTAATGTCTTAAAAGAATTTGATAAAATTTATACTTATCCAAAATCAGCTAATAGAAATTTTATTAGCCCTAGAACAAATAATGAATATTGGTTTATTTATTCTCAAAATGAACCTAAAACAGAAATTAAAGAAAAAATTGTTTTAAAATTTATTCATAATCATTTTCTGTATTATATTATTTTTGATATTTTACCTATTTTTGATAAAGAGAAAAAAGATGTGTATTATTCACCAATATTAAAAATTTTAACAGGGCATTTTATTAAACGATATAAAGAAAGATGTTTAAACGATACTTCTATTGATGATATTAAATCTGTTGAATTATTTATTACTAATAACAATCCTTCGGGGCATCTTCCTAGTAAAATTACAAACAAAATTTTAAATACTAAAAAAACTAAACCAAATGATGAAATTTTTAGAATTAATCAAGGATTTTGCATAGTTAATTGTAAAGAACATATTATTGGTAACGAGAGAATTATTAATGACATAAATACTAACTATGTGATGTGTCATACTTATAAAACATTTTTACCTGACTCTATTCTTTCTAATAAACAAATTGAAGAAATTGAACTTGAATCTGTTGATTATATTAAAGCTGTAATTGAAATGCTCAATAATGAAAATGAAAAACTAAAAAAGAAAAATTCAGAAGAATATAATAAAAACGTTAAAAATAATCTTAAAATTGCTGCTCATAGCGGTTTATTCTTTGATATTTAATAACATAAAAAATAATTGACAATTGATAATTCTTAAGTTAATCTTTATTTTATTTATTTGATAAAATGAATTTTTATTAAGTTCTAAATCTTTAAATATATTTTATTACCAATTGTCAATTATTTTACTAGAAAAACTCTATTTTGTTTTAAATTATATCTCTACTATTAATAAATTAATTTTCTAGATATTATATATAGAAAAAAATCCACAAGAAAAATTAATTTTCTTGTGGAAAATATAACATTTATATATGAAACTAAAATTTCTTTCTTAAGTCTTTAACTCTAACAGCTTTGCCTTCAGAACGAGGTAATGAACCTTTGGCAACAAATTTAACTTTTGGAGTAATCAAAATTTCATCTTTTAATGCACGAGTAACAGCTTTGTTTAGTTTTTCAAGTTCTTGATAACTATCACTTGGAAGTTCGTTGATTTCTACTTCAACAATCATTTCGTCGTTGTCGGCATTGGTTTGAAGTGTTATCAAGAAATCTGTTGACAATTGTTTATATTCCATTAATATTTTTTCAATTTGCATTGGGAAAATATTAACACCTTTTAATATAAGCATATCATCAGTACGTCCACGGAAACGATCAAGACGGCGATGTGTACGTCCACAAGGACATTCTCCTGTAATAAAACGCGTTAAATCTCTACTACGATATCTAATCAATGGCATTCCAGTACGGTCGATAGAAGTGATTACCATCTCTCCTACTTCACCATCTGCAACAGGTTCTAGTGTTGTTGGATCTACTATTTCAACAATGTAGCTATCTTCCCAAACATGCATACCGTTTTGTTCTGGACATTCAAAAGCAACACCTGGACCACTCATTTCACTCATACCAAAGCTATTATATGCTTTAACACCAAATTTTTCTTCGATACGTTTGCGTTGTTCGTCGGTGTGTGGTTCTGCTCCAATAACAAATACTTTTAAATTAGTATCTTTTTTAGGATCTAAGCCGTTTTCTTTGAATACTTCGTATAAACGAGATGCGTAACTTGGTATTGCGTGAATAACAGTTGTTCCAAAATCACGAATAAATTTGATTTGTCGCAAAGAGTTTCCTGCGGCAGCAGGAACTGTTAAACAGCCAAGTCGTTCTGCTCCATATTGAAATCCAAGACCTCCGGTAAACATTCCGTAACCAGAAGAATTTTGGAAAACGTCGGTATTTCTTACACCAACCATATAAAGACAACGTGCTATTCTATTTGCCCAACAATCTAAATCATGTTGTGTATGAACAATAACTGTAGGATTTCCAGTTGTTCCACTTGATGAATGAAGACGTACTAAATCTTTTTGATCTGCTGCCACTAGTCCAAATGGATAATGCGAACGTAAATCTTCTTTTGTTGTGAATGGAAGTTTACGAATATCGTCTATCGTTTTTATAGTGTCTGGGGTTATACCCTTTTCAGAATAAAGTTTACCATAAAAAGGAGACTTCATGGCAATTTCAATTGTCTTTTTCAACCTTTCAACTTGAAGTTTTTCCAAATCTTCACGTTTCATCGTTTCGATTTCAGGTTGATAATATTTTTCAGTATTCATTTTATATTTTTTAGTAGCTATTAATTACAATTTTTACTTTAAAAAATTTTTAAAATTATAAAAAAAATTAATGATACAAAAAAACTTGTTTCTTGTTGTTTTTTATTGAATATATTATAAATATTAAAGGCGGTTTTTTTAACCGCCTTATTAGCTTTTATTATTTTCCAAACGAATTAAATACGGGATTTGCGTATATTTCCATTAGCATTTTTCGTTGTAGTTCAACGTCACCTTTAAAGTTTAAACTTTGCTTTTCGATATATTCTAATACTTGAGTTTTATCTTCTTGTGTATATCTGTCTGAATATTTATTATCACCACATAAAATATCTGCACTAACAAAATTTATTGGATAAAGTTGATAACCACTATAAATTTTTGAGTCAATAAATTTAGCAACTTCTTCGTATTGAATATTTTTGTTAGGTGCTTTTGGTAAATTGAGAATTTCGTTATTGATAGGTTTACCAAGATTAATATGAACTCGTCCTTTGTTGCAAGTGATACCATTGCGCATACCTGCCATATCGTCAAGTTTGCTCTTTTTAAAATTTGAATCTACTAATTTGTTATATTTTTCTATAACTTTATAAATATCAACAGGATCGTATTCATACGAAATGGTCATTGGTACTATATTTAATTGTGAAAGATTTTCTAATACATCGCCAGAAACCGACATATTAAACATTTTTAGTACAGATGCTTGGGTTTTGTCGTCTCCATTTTTAGTACGTCCTTCACGTTGTGCTATCCAAATTGAAGTTTTTTTGTCTAAAATTGTATGTCGAATATATTTAGAAAGATTTAACGAACATTCGTATTGTTCTTTAACTGGAATATTCCTGCGTACAACAAAAGTTCTATTAAGTTTAACCAAATCAGTAATCCATGGTAAAATTAAAAGATTACTACCAATAGCAATTTCCGAGGTAGAACGCCCATTTAATGCAAAATGTGTGTTTAATAATGCAGAATCTAGAATAATATCACGGTGATTAGAAATTAAAATATAACCTTTATCTTCAGGTACATTTTCAATACCACTAAATGAAAATTTTGTGATATATTTTTTTGTAATAGCTTGTACTAAGACACAAATAAATTTTTCTTGAAAATCTCTAACCGTAGTTATAGATTTCAGCATTTGTATTGTTTGGTCAATTGGTGCATTAGGAAAAAAATATTCTAATGTTTTTCTAAACCCTTTTTCCACTACAATACGCTCTATAGCATCGTGTACTTCGCTATCATAAAAAGGTCTAATTTGGTCAAATTCTGAATCTTTTATATTATCCATTGTATAATTGATGTGTGTTTAAAATACATTGTTCTAAAAAAACCTTCGATGCAAAATTAAACTAACCTTTCTAAATAACAAATTTAATTACAAAACATTTTTGATTAAATAAATACCCCCGCATATTTTTTTATGTAGAACTTCATAAAAAATTTACGGGGGTATTTTTTTTTATTTATAAAAACTAATCTTTTACCTAATTTTATCTATCAATAATTTAATTTCAAACCCAACAGGTTTGCCTTGATGTATAACATTGTAAACTGCATTACAAATAGGTAAATCTATATTATATTGTTTGTTGGTTTCAAAAATACATTTACTACCATAAAAACCTTCAGCAACCATTTTCATTTCTAACATTGCAGCTTGTAAAGAATATCCTTGTCCAAGCATAACGCCTAAAGTTCTATTTCTACTAAATTTTGAATATGCTGTAACTAATAAATCACCTAAATAAGCTGAAGTTTTGATATCTCGATTTATAGGATGTACTGTATCAACAAAACGTTTCATCTCTCTAACTGCATTAGAAATCAATACAGCTTGAAAATTATCACCATAACCCAAACCTTGACACATTCCTGCTGCTATAGCAAATATGTTTTTAAGAACAGCTGCATATTCTGTTCCGTATATATCGTCGGTTATTGATGTTTTTAGATATTTACATTCTAGACAATTTGCAATTTCTTCTGCTGTTGATAAAGATTGTGATGCAACTGTTAAATACGAAAGACGTTGTAATGCAACTTCTTCTGCATGACATGGACCTGCTAAAACGCCAAATTTATTATTAAGGTCAACATTATATTTTTCATGGAAAAAGTCTGCCATTAATATATTTTTATCAGGAATCATACCTTTTATAGCCGAAACTACTATATGATTTTCTAATGTTCCTTTAAATTGTTCCATTGTACTTTCGATAAATGCAGATGGAACGGCAAATATAACAATGTCAGAATTGTTAATTATTAAATCTAAATCGTTGAAAAATTCGATTTTTGCTGTATCAAGAATCAAAGAATTCAAGTATTTAGGATTTTGTCCATGTTTTTGAGCATAATCTATATGCTCTTTTTTGCGAAGATACCAATTTATCTTGTTACCTTCTTTTACATTGTTTGTTAAAACACTTACTATGGCTGTGGCCCAACTTCCGCCGCCCACAACTGCTATTCTATGTTGTCCGCACATGTATGTCTATCTTTTAATAGTTACGCAAAAATATAAATAACATTCATATAAAAATACAAGTAGTAAAAAAATTGAATTGTTTGCGCTTACTATTTAACTTAATTTAACTTTTTAACATTTATTTTTTCGGCAAATACTATTGCATTTTGCTCTATGTCTTGTAAAAGCCATTTTGGTGTTGATGTTGCTCCTGTTATTCCTAATGTTTCGACATTTTGAAACATTTCTGGGGTAAAATCATTTTTATTGGCTATATAATATGTTCGTGGATTGGCTTTTTGACATGCTGAAAATAGATATTTCCCATTGCTACTATTTGCTCCTGCCACAAACAATACTGAATCATATTTTTTTACATATTCTTCTAAATTATTTACTCGCGCTGCTACTGAACGACAAACTGTATCAAATTTTAATAATTTAGCTGTAGGATTTTTTTGTGATAGTTTGTTTGAAATTGATTGTGATATTGAATCATAGGTTGAACTATTCATCGTGGTTTGTGAGTATAACAACAAATCTGTTGAATAATCTATTTTATCAATTTCGTCTTCTGATGATATTACTTTTGCTTTTTCTACTTGTCCTACTAATCCTACAACTTCTGCATGATCTTTTTTCCCAAATATTATTGTTTGTGCATTGGGATATTTAAGTGCATTTTCATGTATAATTTTATGAAGTCGCAATACTATTGGACATGTAGCATCTATTATATTAATATTGTTTTTTTCAGCTATTTGATATGTTTTAGGAGGCTCTCCATGCGCTCTAAACAATACGGTTGAATTTGTTATTTTATTAAATTCTTGATATGATATTGTTTTTAAACCTAAATCTGAAAGACGTTTGGTTTCTTCTTGATTATGAACCATTTCTCCTAAACAAAGTAAAATTCCTTTTTCTGAAATTTCTGCTTCGGCTTTTTTTATAGCATTGGTTACTCCAAAACAAAAACCTGCGTTGATATCAATATTGGTTATCATTCAGCCAAAAATACTTTTTGTTTATTTTGTTAAATCTTTATAAGCATCAAGTTGTTTTACAAGATTTAAGGCATATTCAAATTGTTCTTTGATAGTCATCTCTGAATTGTCGAGTAAAACTGCGTCTTCTGCTTTTTTTAATGGAGAAACGGCTCTTGTTGTATCTATTTTGTCGCGAGATTTTAGATTTTCGAATATTTCTTCAAATGAAATATCTTCTTCTCCTTTGGCAATCAATTCGTCATATCTTCGTTGTGCTCTTACTTCTGGCGAAGCCGTTACAAATATTTTTAAATCTGCATCAGGAAACACTACGGTTCCTATATCGCGTCCATCCATTACTACTGAATCGTTTTCTGATAATTTTCGTTGAAGATTTACCATTTCGGTTCGTACAAAATCTATTGCACTTATGGTACTTACACTTTTTGAAACTCCAAATGAACGAATATTATTTTCAACGTCAACGCCATTTAATATTGTATGCATATTTCCTTTAGGCATACGTTGAAATCTAATGTCTATTTTTTTTAAACTTTCTTTTAGTAACTCTAAATCAGGTGTATTCGAACGATCTATTATTCCATTTTTTAAAGCATAGAATGTTATTGCTCGATACATTGCTCCACTATCTATATAGAGAAACTTTAATTCTGTGGCAAGTGATTTTGCTAATGTACTTTTGCCACATGATGAATATCCGTCAATGGCTATTTTTATGGTTTTCATTTTAATTAATTTCTTTACTATAAATATAATAGCAATGGTTTAATTTATTTTTTTTATCTAAAACCGGTGCAAATTTATAATTTTATTTGAAATAAATAGCAATTTGCTATTTTTTACATTCCTCCGCCTGCTTGGTATAACACTTTTACTAGTCGACCATTTTTATATTCTGCTTGATATGTTATTTTTCCAGAACGTTCATATTTTGTAAATTTTCCTTCTAAAACTCCATTTTTGTTATAACTTTTTTCGCTTTGAAGTCTTCCATTTGGATATAATTCTTGCCATGTTCCTGATGGTCTACCGTCTTTATATTCTTCTTTTCTTATTGTTTTTCCATCAGCTTGTCGATACGTCCAAACTCCTTCTTTTTTTTCTTCTAAATATTGTCCTTCTATAACAGCAATTCCTGTTTCACAATATTCAATAAAACGTCCATGATGAAGTCCTTCTTTGTAAGTTTCAATCATTGTTTTGCGTCCTGTTTCATCGTAATATGTTACAACTCCTTCTTTTAAATTGTTTTTATAATTGATTTCGTATCTTGGTATTCCATTATCAAACCAAGCTTTCCATGTGCTATCCATCAATCCATTATGAAAACATCCTGATATTTCGGGTTTCCCATTTTCATGAAATCTTTCCCAATATCCTTCTTCTTTATTGTTTACAAATACACCTTTATAAAATAGGTTTCCGTTGTCATAATTTATTGAATAAGGTCCATTTTTTTCTCCATTTTTATAATATGCAGTTTTCCAAATAGAACCATCTTCAAAATACCATGTCCAAAGACCTGTCATTTTGTTGTCAAGATATTCTCCTTCGTTTCCTTTTTGTCCTTTTATTTGATAATATATCCAATGTCCAGTTTGAATATCATCTATAAATTCTCCTTCAAAATGTTTTACTATAGTTTTGGGATCAGTAGCTGTGGTATCTGTTCGATACCAAATAGCATGACCATTTTTTTTGCCATTTTTATAATTTATTTCAGACTCTTTTCTACCATCTGTAAAAAAACCTAAATGAAGTCCTTCTTTTAAACCATTACTAAACAATCCTTGTGAAATTACTTGTCCATTTTCGTTCCAAAATGTCCATATACTATCACGATTGCTATTTTTCATACGTCCTTCGCTTTGACACAAGCCATTTTCAAACCAAAATGTAACTATTCCATTTTCTATATTTTCAATACTTCGTTTATTTCCATTTTCAAAGTATGATAATCGTGTGCCAACTAATTTTCCATCTTTATAATTAGATTTACTAGCTAATTTTCCATTATTATAATATGATTTCCATTCTCCTTGTTTTAATCCGTTTTTATATTCACCTTGTTCTCTTATTGTTTTTTCATCACTATAATAAGATGTATAAATTCCATTGCCTTCTTTTACTAATTGTTCGCCAGTATTTGTATATGCTTGTTCAACAAATTCATTGTTATTAACAAATTTTTTTACCAAAACTAAACGACCTAAAATATTGTAATAATTCCAAATAGAATCTTGATAACCATCTTTATATTTACCTTTAGCAGAGACCGTTCCATCTTGAAAATATTCTATATAATCACCTTGAATTTTTCCAGAAATAATATTTCCTTCGTTTTTTAATTTACCATTTTCATAATAATAAGCAACTCTACCTTGAATGGCACCCATAAAAAAATCTACTTCTTTATAAACTCTGCCTTTAGTATCATAATATTTCCATCTTCCATTAGGATGACCACCTAAAAAATCACCTTCGCTTTCTTTGATATCAGTTTTGTCGTAATATTGAACAATATGTTCGCTTTGAGAAAATGCTAATGTATAAATATTTAGCATCATTAAAATTAGAAAAGTATATTTCATAAAATCTATAATTTTGATATTTAATATATATAAAAAAAACGCCATTTACGGCGTTTTTTTTATAATTTAATATTTTTATTTGTTAGACTTTGCAAGTCTTTCTTCTAATAATTCATTTTCGGATTTTAATTCAGCAATTTGTCGTGTTAAATCGTTTAGATGATTAATATTTTCTGTAATATTTTTAGAAATAACAATAACACTTGTTAAAACATTATATTCGTCACGAATAGGAGTATAAATTTCGCTAAAATGATATTCTTTATTATTAAAAGTATAATTATTTACTTGTGCTCTAACAAGTCCTTCTTGAAGATGATTCATTAAGTGATTAAACTTTTCAACATCTTGTTCATTAGGCATAAAAGTGCGAATATCTTTTCCTTCAATGTCTGATATCGCAATTTCAACATCACTTAAAAATCTATGATTTGCAGTAAGGAAAATACCTTGTGCATCTAATTCATAATAACCAGCCGAATTATTTAGTATAAATTCCAACTTTTTGGCTTGTTGATTATATTGTTCTGATTTTTCGTTAAGTTTTTGAATTGTAGCTTGACTAGTTTCTGTTTGATTTTCATAATCATCATGAAGTTTTTGATACTTGATATTTTCATTCTTATTGATTTCTTGCAAACTTTCAATTTGAGCTTTAAGATTTTCAATATTTTTATGAACTTCAGCTTCTTGTTGTGCAAGTCGTTCTGATTTTTCAGACGATTCTTCAAGTAGTTTTGCTGTATTCATGTTTATTTTAACATTTGCTATTGTAGAAGCAATAGTTTCTCCAATTTTTTCGATAAACTCAACTTGATATTTTTCAATAATTTTGAAAGATGCAAGTTCTACAATACCATAAGTTTCAGCGTTAACTTTTAATGGAACAATAACCAAACATTTAGGATCATCCTCTCCTAACCCACTATTTATATGAACATATCCTTTGGGCAATTCGGTTAAATATACAGTTTCATTTTCTCTAAAACATTGTCCAACAAGATTTTCTCCAATCTCAATTCTACGTTTTTGGTATTTTAATCTATCAAAAGCATAAAAAGCTGTCAACTCTAAGTGAATGTCTTTTGAATCAGCATCGTTAACAATATAAATTCCTCCTAAATTTGCTTCAAGATAACGAACAAGTTTCTCAATAACTCGATTTGAAAGTATTTGCATATCGTCACCTACGTTTCTAAGCAATTCGTTAAATTCAGCTAAACCTCTTGATGCCCAGTTACGTTGATCTGTTTCAATTTTTCGTTGTTCTGCATCTTTATCTGCTTTAATAAGGTTGTCACGCATCACTAACAATGAGTTTGCCAACACGTCATTTTTACTTTTGGGTTTAAATTCACTAGCAAAATCACCTTCTCCAATTTTGATAGCAAACTGCGAAGTTTCTTTTAAATTTGCAACCAAAGTATTTAATGCTTCGGTCATTTGTCCAATTTCGTCATGTCTATTTTCTTGATTAATGTTTGGCAAAACTCCTTCGCTTATTTTGGCTATTACCCATCTTATATAATTTATTGGTGAGATTAAATTGATACTCATTATAATTTCAACAATAATCATCAAAATTATCAATGATATCAAACCTATTACTAAATAATTTTTTGATTGGAGTGAATTATTATATAATAATTTATTATTTTCAACAAAAATATTATTTACAAGATCTATTAATATATCAACTTGAGTAATAGCACTTTTATAAGAAATAGAAACATTACTATCTTTAAAATTAGCTTTAATTTCGTTAAATTGACTAGGTTCAACTTCGTCAAGCAAATCTAACAACTCATATTCATTTGATTTTAGAATAGAAATTGCATCAATGGCTTTAGAATATTGAGATTTGACATTTTCGGTCCAAATATCATTAGAAGAAAAATCTGATAAAGGCTTTTCTATATTATCATATTTTTCTCTCATGCATTCACTTATTTCTTTACGAATGTTATTTTTTAAGGTATCAGAATAAAACAACAATTTTTCTATAAGACCATATGTTTGTACAATATTGTCTTTTAATTCTTTGGTATATTGTATTGATGGATATTCGACTTCTATATTACGATTTATAGAATATGTATTTTCTTTTTGATTAGAAATCAACCAAGAAAATATTGAAATTACTATAATAGCCAAAATTCCAAAACCCAAAATAAGTTTGAGTCTAACTGTAAAATGAAAGCGTGATTTCATCTTATATATCTTTTTTAATTGGTTGTCAAATAAATAGCCATTTTGCTGACAAAAATCAACTCTTAAAGTTACGCAACAAATACGCCATTTGCAAATTTTTTTACAAAAAAATTTTTTTAATGCATAATTTTGTAAACTAACTCTTGTAAAAGTGCCCCGGAATCAGTTGAAACATTGCCTACTCCTTTACTTTTTAAGTCATATTCATGTAATAAAGAAATGGCTCTTATTGTTTTTTGTATAGGAAATCTTTTTTGTGCATTGGAATAATCTTTTAAAAAATATGGACTTACTCCTAATGCTGCGGCTTGTGTTTTTGAATCATCTCGAATATGTTGATTATAAATCAATAATTTGCAAAAATATCCATATAATGCTGTTATGGTTAATACTAATGGATTATCTTTTTGATTTTTTGAAAAATGATCTACTATTCTTGCTGCTTTTAAAACATCTCCACTTCCTATTGCGTTTTGAAGTTCAAAATTGTTGTAATCTTTGCTTATTCCTACATTATTTTGAATATCAGTACTGGTTATTTTTGCATTTTTAGGTAACGCTATTGCCAATTTATCAACTTCGTTTGCTATTTTGGCAAGATCGTTTCCTAAATAATCTGTTAATAATTTTAAGGCTATTGGATCTATTGTAAGTCCTTGACTTTTAACGTATCCTTCTGTCCAAGGTGGTATTTTATTGTCATAGAGTTTTTTGGATGTAAATAATACTCCTTGTTTTTCAATTTCTGATGCTAATTTTTTACGTTTATCTAGTTCTTTGTATTTATAATTTAAAACCAAAATTGTTGATTTTTGTGGTTTTTGAACATAATAAACCAAATCTTCTATTTTTTTTATGTCTTGCGCTTCTTTTACAACAACTACTTGATATTTTGCCATTAATGGAAATCTTTTGGCAAGTGTATCTAAATTTGGAACGTCAATATCTTTTCCATATACTACTGTTTGATTAAATACTTTTTCATCATCAGTTAATACATTTTTTTCGATATATTGTGATATTTGGTCAATAAAATATGGTTCATCTCCTTGTAATAGATATACTTGTGCATATTTTTTGGCTTTTAAATCTTCTAATATACTTTCGTATGTTGCTGCTGCCATTTTTAATTTAGAATTAAAAATTTAATTGATTTTTATTTTATCCAATAAAACTCTAATTATTTTATTCAATTAAAATCTTAAATGTTTAACGCTCTGACAATTGTTGATAATTTCTTTTAAAGAGTCAATTCCAACATTAAGATGTTTATCAACATAATTAACAGTTACTTTATTGTCACTTTCTCGAGTTTTTACTCCTGACGAAATCATAGGTTGATCAGATACTAATAAAAGTGCTCCTGTTGGTATTTGGTTTTTAAATCCAACAGTAAATAAAGTAGCTGTTTCCATGTCAACAGCCATTGTTCTAATAGATCTTAAATATTCTTTAAAATCTTCGTCCCATTCCCAAACACGACGATTTGTTGTGTAAACAGTTCCTGTCCAATAGTCACTTCCTGTATCACGCACTTTTGCTGATACAGCACGCTGAAGATTAAATGCTGGCAATGCTGGAACTTCAGGTGGAAGATATGCATTACTTGTTCCTTCTCCTCGAATTGCTGCTATTGGTAATATCAAGTCGCCCAATTGATTAATTCGTTTTAAACCTCCACATTTTCCTAAAAACAAAACTGCTTCTGGGTGGATAGCACTTAACAAATCCATTATTGTTGCAGCATTGGGACTTCCCATTCCAAAATTAATAATTGTAATGCCTTCGGCTGATGCGTTTGGCATCATTTTATCTTCTCCTACTATTGGTACATTATATCTTTTTGCAAATAATTCAACATAATGTTGAAAATTTGTAAGCAAAATATGCTTATCAAAATCAGCTAATTCTCGTCCTGTATAGCGTGGAAGCCAATTATTTACTATTTCTTCTTTTGTTCTCATTTTTTTATTGTTTTTTTATTATTTTCGCATCGATTTCGATTTTAAATATTATGCAACAGCTAAATCTTCCGCCGTGCAGGCTTACTATCAAAAACGAACCACAAAATAAATATATTTTTGACATTATACGAAAAAAATATCTTGTTTTAACTCCTGAAGAGTGGGTAAGACAACATTTCGTACATTTTTTAATCAATTATAAAAATTTTCCACAAAGTCTTATGCGCACCGAAAATGGGTTAAAACTTTTTAATACCATTAAACGTAGCGATATTGTTGTTTATAATCGCGATGCTAAAGCTATGGTTGTGGTTGAATGTAAAGCTCCTGAGGTTAAAATTTCTCAAGATACTTTTGACCAAATTGCTAGATATAATATCCATTTTAATGCCCCTTTTTTAATTGTGACTAATGGATTAGATACCTACTGTGTGAAAAAAAATTTTTCGACGGGAAGTTACGAATTTTTAAGCGGAATTCCCAATTTTAATGACATTATTAATTATGAAAACAATTTCTCAAATAAATAAAGAGCTTGAAAGTTTGTTTCAACTTATTGAGGCTGAGAAGAAAATAGAGATTGAAGAACTTTGCACCGAAATCAATAATAAATCTTTAACTGAACTAAGAAATCAAGGTTTATGTCGTTTCCCATTAAAAGTTACCGACCAACTTTTTAATAGTGGTGAACGTTTGATGCTAAAACTTGAATTCGAAGGTCCTATTCAAGAATATCAAGGTGCTAATCTTTTTAAATCTGGTAAAACCATTCGACTTTTTTTAAAAGATGGAGAAGATGATGAATATGTTGACGGTGTTATTAATAATAGTACTAAAAGTGAAATTACTCTTACTTTAAATACTGACAGCATAAAGGATTGGATGCTTTATCGTGGATTATGTGTTCAATTGATTTTTGATGGAACTTCTTATAAAGAAATGAATTCAGCGCTTAAATCATTTATTGAAACAGACAATGATAATTTGAATCATTTAAAATCAGTACTTTATGGAGGATGTGATCCTCAATTTTCTGAAACAATTCCATTTTTGCGAGATATTAGATTAAATGATAGTCAAAACGAAGCTTTACGTTTGATTAATAATGCTTTAGATGTTGCGGTTGTTCATGGTCCTCCTGGAACTGGAAAAACAACAACTCTTGTTCGCGCAATTATTATGACATTAAAAACCGAAAAACGTGTTCTTGTTTGTGCTCCAAGCAATGCTGCGGCTGATTTAATTACAGAAAAACTTGCTAATCTTTTTGTAAACGTAGTTCGTATTGGACAACCTGCAAGAATTACTGATGAAGTTTTAAATCATACTCTTGATTATAAAATTGCAAATCATCCTAATTATAAAGATATAAAACTTTTACGACGTCGTGCTGACGAATTTCGTCGTATGGCAGGAAAATATAAACGCAATTTTGGCGAAGAAGAACGCCGACAAAGAAGTATGCTTTATAGCGAAGCTCGAAAAATTACTGAAGAGGCTGATAATCTTGCTTTTTATATTAGCAACGATATTATTTCAAAAGCCGAAGTGATTACTTGTACTTTAGTTGGCGCTGCAAATCGCGAAATTGCTGATTTACACTATCGTACAGTTTTTATTGACGAAGCGGCTCAAGCGTTAGAACCTGCTTGTTTTATTCCAATTATCAGAGCTGAACGTGTAATTTTTGCAGGAGATCATTGTCAATTACCTCCAACTGTTAAAAGTCGTGAAGCAATTAAAGGTGGGTTATCAAAAACTCTTTTTGAAAAGATTGTTGATAACAATATCCCATCAACAATGCTTTGTGAACAATATCGTATGAATAAGATTATTATGCAATTTAGCAATCAACAATTTTATGATGGAAAACTAATTGCAAATTCTAATTGTGCTGATATTAAAGTATTTGACGATGATATGCCTCTTGAATTTATTGATACTGCAGGAACTGGTTTTGTTGAAAAAATTGAACCTAAATCTCAAAGTACTTATAATGCAGAAGAAGCTGATTTATTGGTTAAATACCTTACAAATTATCTTCAAAACGTAGAACTTTTAGGTTCTATGTATAATGTTAATGATATAGGAATTATTTCGCCATATAAAGCTCAAGCCGAATTAATTTCGTCGCTCATAAAAAATAGTGAAATTCCAGATTATACTAAACAAATTATTACAATAGACACTGCCGACTCTTTTCAAGGACGTGAAAAAGATATAATTTTTATTAGTCTTGTTCGTACAAATTCAAAAGGTGAAATAGGATTTTTGAAAGATACTAGACGAATGAATGTGGCAATGACACGCGCAAAACGAAAACTTGTGATTTTTGCTGATAGTGCAACTATTTGTCACAACAAGTTTTACGATAATCTTATTTCTTTTGCTAATGATAATAATGCTTATCGAAGTGCTTTTGAAATTATGTATTAAACTTAAACAATCAATAAAAAAAACATCTTATAATGACAAAAATATCATTATAAGATGTTTTTGTCATTTTAAAATAATATTACTATTATCATCGTAAGAAATATCATTTATATTGTTGTTATTGGTTTCTGTATGAAATTCAACAAGTCGATTAATGGGTTTTTGGATAATATTACTAATATATATATTATAAAAACGAGCCACGTCGCTTAATATATCTTTAAAATACAAAGCCACAGAACCTACAAAGCCAATATTGTATGATTTAAAATTGTCAATTTTAATAATATTTCTAGAAAAAAATAAATCAAATTCACAAAAAACTAAATTTCTAAAAATAGAATCATCAATATGCTCTTTTATAAAAGGAACAAATTGAGCTAAAAAAGTAGCAGGTGATTCACTACGATAAGTACCCATAATAATATCATTATAAGTAACATTACATTCTCGTTCAAACATTTGACGATATGTATTAGAAATTTCATTTTTGTAAATAGCATTTATTAATCTTTTTCCTAAACAAGCACCACTACCTTCATCTCCTAAAATATAGCCTAATGATGGAATACGACTAATAATTCTATTCTTTTTGTATAATCCAACATTAGAACCTGTGCCAAGAATACAAGCAATACCTTCGTCATTTTTAAAAAGAGAAGTTGCTGCACCTGTTAAATCATCGTTGATTGTTATTTCTGAATTTATGAATATTTTAGATAAAATTTTAGTAATTTTTAAAGTAATGTTCCCTGGCATACAGCCTGCTCCGTAAAAAAAGACTTTTTTTACATTAGAAAATTCAATTTTATTTATAAAAGTGTCTGTAATACATTTTTCTATAAAATTTTCATTTTCATGAATTGGATTAAAACCTTTCCCTGTTATATATTCAGCGTTTGAGTCATTAATAATAGCCCAATCACATTTTGTTGTACCACAATCAGCTACTATAATCATTTTAAATTTTTTATTGCAATATACTAAATATTTCTTTCAAAACCAAATTAAATAATTTTTAGACCCATTACAGTGATATCATCACGTTGATCTTCATTTTCCATGTAACTATTTAGTTTATTTTTAAGAATATTTATTTGTTCTTTCATTTCAATGTTAGAAATTTCTTGTAAATAATTAATAAATTTTACTCTACCAAATCGCTTTCTTTCTTTATTATTTTGGTCAATAAAACCATCTGTTGTCATATATACAATATCTCCTATTGTTAAATTAAATGAGTGATTTGTAAATGTATGATCAAGATAATTACTATCACCAATAGAAACTCTATCAGCATGTATCATTTCGTATTTTGAATTTTTTGAAGAATAAAAGTAAAGAGAATTTTTAGCTCCAGCATAAACCATTTGATATGGATGATTTTTTTCATCAATGTCAAATCTACATAAAGCCATATCCATTCCGTCGTTATTATGTTTTTCGTTTTGATTAAGTGAATTATTTACTTCTTTTGATAGTTTTGATAATATAGTTTTGGGATCATAAATATGCATTCTTAATACAATTTCGTTTAAAAGCATACTTGAAATCATACTCATTAACGCACCAGGAACTCCATGCCCAGTGCAATCTATAACAGCTGCAAAAATGATTTCTGTTTTTTGATTTTCATTTTCAATGGTTTTATACCAATAAAAATCTCCTGAAACTATATCTTTGGGATTAAAAATAATTGCTGCGTCAAAATATTTATTAATTGTTGATTCGTTAACCAAAATAGCGTCTTGAATAGTTTTTGCATATCTAATACTTCCGTTAATTGCATTGTTTTTTGAACGAAGCATTTGATAATCTCTTGATTTGTCAATGGCAATGCTTATATAAGAAGACAACATTTTTAGGTTGGCTAAATCGTTACTGTTATAAAAGTCTTGTTTTTTATTTCCTATACAAACTATTCCTTTGGTTTTGTTATCTTGACAAAGTGGCATTATATAATAAGAGTTTACTATTGTTTTTTGACTTTGATAAAAGAATGATTCGTTACATTTATTTCCTGTTAAATATTCTTCTTTTTGAGACAAATAACATTGTGCTTCTACGTAATCTGAAGTTATAGGAAGTGGCAAAATTTGTATAGAATTATAATCTATAAAACAAAATCTAAATTCTAACGAATTGGTTGATTGTGAATAAATGCCAATTGTAAATATGTCTGCTTCTACTATTAATTGAACGTAATTATATGATGTTATAAAAATTGTAGAAAAATCAAAAGATGAAGATATTTTTTTACTGAAATCATTGAGTATCATTAGATTTCTAAGTGCTCTTTTTATTTCTTCGTTAGATTTTATTATTTCTTTTCTATTGGTTTCTAGTTCTTTATTTTTACTTATAAGTTCATCTCGCTGATTTGAAATTTCTTTGCTTTGACGCGAAATTTCTTCTTTTTGAGCTGTAAGTTCGTTATTTACAGATTGATATTCTTTTGTTCTTAGGGTTACTTTATATTCAAGTTTTTTTTGTTGTGCTTTCATTGATAGAAAAACAAAACCAATAATAGTAATTAAAATAAAAATAAAAACAACAGTAGCCCACCATGTATGATACCATTTGGGCAAAACTTTTATATAAATTTGACGATAATCACTTTCTATATTATCTGCATTTTTACATGAAATTATTAATGTGTAATTTCCTGGATTTAAATTTGAAATTGTAATTTCTTTACGATCTTTTATATCAAACCATTCATTTGGTATTATTGAATATGAGTATGTAAAATTTTTACCTTTGACATAATTTATAGATGAAAATTTAACAGAAAATGTGGAAAAATTTTCACTTAGTTCAATATTTTGAATTGCTTCTGGGGCTTTGTTGATAAGTGAACTATTCTCTCCTGGTTGTATTTCTTCATAGTTTAATAAAATACCTTGAATTGTTGGAATTGAAGGTTTAGGATCTTTTGCTATTTGTGATGGTAAAAAACTAACATATCCATTTGACGCACCAAAATACATTGTTCCATCTTTATCAATAAAACGGGAATGTCGTAAAAAATTATCTGAAACTAGTCCATCTGTAACAAAATATGTTCTTAATACTTTTTGCTGTTCTGGATCAAATTTTACTATTCCTTTGGTTGTTGCTATCCAAAGATAACCTGTTCTTTTATCCTCTAATATTGAATGAATTGCATTTTGAACAAATCCTTCACTATAACTAAATTGTTTAAATGTTTTATTGAATTGATCAAATAAATTTAATCCAGCTCCAGTTGCTATCCAAATTCTATTTTTCCTATCAATACATACATCAAAAACCCAATCATTACTTAGCGATAATGTGTCTTCTTCGTTGTGCGAATAATTTTCTATTAAATTATCTTCTGGATAATATATCGAAAAGCCATTATACGAACCAATAAAAATAGAACCATTTGGCAATTCTGCTAAATTTGTACAACTTTTGCTACATAGCATATTTCCAAATTTATCGGATTGTATTCGCTTAAATTTTCCTGTTGTTTGATTAAATTGATAAAAACCAGCGCCATTTGTTGTTACCCATATTCTATTTTTTTTATCACAAATTATATCATTTGTATAATTATTATTCATACAATCTTCTTTGTTGGCATTATACCAATAAATTGTTTCTTTTTTTAAATCTGGAGAAATTTTAGATAAACTTCTATGATATCCTCCTGTGTAACAATTTCCTTCTTGGTCAAAACATATTGCCAATACAGAACCTGATTCTACCTTTGTGTTATTTAATGCTGGATCTATAATACTTAATAATTCTTTTTTGTATTTATCGTAAAAAAGAATGCCGTTTCCATCAGTTCCTATCGCAAAAATGTTTTTATAACTATTAATAGCTGAAATATTGTTTCTTGATTCAAAATCTGGATTATTATTTACTGTAGTGTTGCTAAAATTATTATTATTATGTGGAACAACATATGTTAAACCTGGCCATGTGGCAAACCATATTATTCCATTTTTATCTTCTGTTATACAATTTACTGTTCCTAAATAATAGTTATTATTATATTGTCCTTGTGCTGTAAAATAAGACGATATTATATTTGTTTTACTATCGTAGCAATACAATCCTTGTCCATTTGTTCCTATCCAAAGTCTTTCTTTAGAGTCTTCGTAAAAACATTTTACATCTTTGATGTCTGCAAATTCTTTAACATCATTATATATTTTTGAAAATGTTTTTGAATAATAGTGATATACATATATTCCATTGTATCCGCCAAAAATAAAATTTTCGTTTTTAGCTTCAAACATTGCAAAATTTCCTCGTGTAAGTGTTTTATAACCAAATTGAGAACACTCTATTGTTCTATGATGATTACCTCGAACATCAGTTACTATTATTTTATTACTTTCTTCTGAAATACACCACAATCTTCCTTGTGAATCACTATACACGTTTTTTATCTTAATCTTCTTAAAAGTGTCTTCTATAATAGGTCTAAAAATATTATCGTTCTCATCAAGTTGAAATAACATATCATTTTGTGAAAATGATAATATTTTATCTCCTATAAAGATAATATTATCAGAACGATATGAGTTTAAAATTTTGCCATTTACTAAAAAATCATAAAAATAAAATCTTCCTTCTGAAAGTACATATTTAGATATACCTTTGTCAGAAGCAAACCATAAATTTCCATTTTTGTCTTTTTTTATGTCACTAACATTATTACCCCAAACTTTATTATGATTTTTTTGTCTACTATTTGGAGAATAATCTATAAAATTTTGACCATCAAAACGTTGTAATCCAGATGTAAAACCTAACCAAACATAACCAAAGTCGTCTACCATTACATTTGTTACTTGGTTGCTATTTAGTCCGTCTTGTTCGTTGTAATTATATATATCATAATCTGATAATTGTGCTTTTACACAATTAACAAACCATAACAAAAATAATATTAGTAAAACTGATTTTCTCAAAATAATTAGTCTGCTACTTTAATCTTTAATTTCTATAAATTCAAATTTAATTTCTAATAATTCAGAATATCGCTCGCCTGCTTTTTTCATATCAAGATCGTCTACATCGTAAAACCATTTTATCTTTATGTTAGATTTGTCAAAATTATCTTTTAGCATTTTTAAAATTTTACTAATAATTTTGGCGCTTGATGTGTTAAAATAGTTAAAGTCAAATTCAAATACTATTTCTGGTTTTGGTGCTTCAAAATATTTTTTTAACCATTCTAATATAGGTGTATAAAATCTTTTTGCATCTTCAGGCCAAGAAGTATCTGAAATTCTAAAAATTCCAGTTTCTATATTAAAATTAATAGATGGTGTATCATTGGTTTTTTCTATAATTAACGACTCCATAGTTTGTAATTAATTTTTGATTATTAATTTTGAATACGAATTGTATATTTAAATAATGAATATTCTTCGTTTAGTTTTGAAAATGAATATTCTAAAGGATTTTTGCTTTTAATTCTCATTTCTATAAAACCTAACCCTGCTTCTTTATTAGTGTTTATTCTAAAATCAAACAAGCGTTCATTATAAAAATCTTCTCGTTCACTATCACTAAGATTGTTTATGTAATCAATTTTTTGTTTTAATATATCTATTGATTTGTTTTTTATATAGTTGATAGTTGTAAGTTCGTTATATTGTCCTTGTTCTGATATATAAAATATTCCTTTACTTCCATTAATATCTCCAATTTCTACATTTCCATGATGTATTATGTTTTGTAGCATTTCTACCATTAAGCTTATTAGTTTTTTTCTATAATTAAGTGTGTCGTTCATTCTACTTTTCATTATAGAGATTAAACTTAATAATCCATCTTGATCAAAAATTGTACTATATATTAATTGTATATTATTGTCTGCTATAAATTTATGAAGCATTGTCATATATTTTATAGAGTATACAGATGTATCAGGAAGTGTTTCTTTTTCTTCTTGTAAAGTTGTAGTATTTATATTGCTATGAAGATAAAAGTAAGATATTTCGTCGTTTAGTTTTGTTAAATCATATGTTAGTTTATTACCTGATTTACGAGCCATTTCAATTAATCCTAATCCAGCTCCTCCTTTTGAAGATAATTGTCCATTACTCAAAACTTCGCGATAAAATTGGTCTAATTCTTCTTGGTCTAAATTGTTAATTTTGTCAAGTTTTTCGCACAATGCTGCTGTTTTGGTATTTTCTATTATGTTTCCTGTGGTTACATAATACCATTCCTTTTTTTTCTGTATTGCAAATATTGCAGTTTCTTCAGGTTTGTTAGATTCATCTTGATGGCGAGAAATATTTTGGATACTTTCTACCATTATATGAAATACTCTTTTTTTTATTTTTCCAGAAATTCGATCTTTGTCGATATTTTTCTCTGCTAATGATAAGATATGTTGCGACAAATTTTGGGTAAATTCTCCTCTATATATATATTGGAGATCTTCATTTCCTGTTGATTTCATTAACTCGAGTATAAAATCACGAGTATCTTTATCGTGGATTGTATCCATAAGTTACTTGAGTTATATATTTGTTTTTGACGCTATATACTTGTTTTATACATTTACCGTGCCATTTGGTTGTATATGGCTTGTTTATTTAATTTTTTTATAAAATTAATAAATTTTATTTTTTATGTCAAGTGTTTTTAATAAAAAAAATGTTTGTTTATTAAAAATATAGTTTTTTATGGTATTTTTATTGTACTATCTTTGTATTGTTCTATTTTGAATTTGTAACTTATGACAAGGATCTGTCTAATATTTTGATTACTTATTTTATCTGTTAATTTAAAATCTCAAAGTTTAGTTGATGATTTTGTTAATGATATTAATTCTTTATTTTCTGAATTAATTGATTCTAATAATGATTCTTTGAAAATTGATTTGTCACAAAATATTTCGGATATTCTTTTTAAAGTTTTGCATGATAAAGAGTCTTTGAGTTTTGATTATGGTCAAATTAAAAATATAACAACTTTGTCAAGTGTTAATAATCAATTTAGAATTTTTACATGGGGAATTCAATTGGGTGATGGTAATTATATTTATTATGGACTTAGTCAAGTAAAAACTAAAGATGATGAAATTGTGGTTAATAAATTTATTGATAGTTCTGAGAGTTTTTCTGATGCACAACTTGCAAATATTCAAATGAACCAATGGTATGGTTGTATTTATTATGAAATGATTCAAATTGGTGGTAAAAAAAGTAATTTGTATGCTTTGGCAGGTTGGGATGGTGCTGATTTGTTTATAAATCGCAAAATTTTAGAACAGGTTGTGGTTCAAGAAGATGGCTCTATAAAATTTGGTGGAAAATTTAAAAATAATAAGAGTAGAATTGTTAATCGTTTGGTATTTGAATATACCGAACGTGCTGTTATGAGTTTAAATTATAATAAAAAGTTGAAAATGTTTGTTGCAGATCATTTGTCAGCTCCTGCTCAATTTAAAGGAAATCCTAAATATATGGGTCCAGATATGAGTTTTGATGGTTATTATTTTGATGATGGTAAATGGTTGTATTTATCAGATATTGATTATAAAAATCAAAGTAAATTCTAAAAAAAACGTGGTTGATGAAATCATCAACCACGAAAAAACAAAAAAAAATTAAATTATGAATATTTTCTAACCCAAATAAGCTTTTAATAGATTGCTACGAGAAGTATTTCTCAATCTACGAATAGCTTTTTCTCTAATTTGTCTAACTCTTTCACGAGTAAGTCCAAATTTGTCGCCAATTTCTTCAAGGCTCATTTCTGTTGTTCCTATTCCAAAAGATAATTTAAGGATAGTACGTTCTCTTTCTGTAAGTGTAGAAAATGCACGTTCTATTTCTTTGCTTAATGATTCGTTCATCAAGTTGCCATCAGCAACCATAGAGTCTGTGTTTTCTAAAACGTCGAGCAAACTATTTTCTTCGCCTTGAACAAATGGAGCATCAACGCTAACATGTTTACCAGAAACTCTCATTGTATCAACAACTTTTTCTTGTGGCAACTCTAAAATTGCGCTTAATTCTTCTGGAGAAGGTTTGCGTTGGTTTTTTTGTTCAAATTCAGATACAGCTTTGTTGTATTTGCTTAGCGAGCTAACTTGATTTAATGGAAGACGAACAATGCGTGATTGTTCGTTGATAGCTTGCATAATTGATTGTCTGATCCACCATACAGCGTATGAAATAAATTTGAAACCACGTGTTTCGTCAAATTTTTCGGCTGCTTTTATTAATCCTAGATTACCTTCGTTGATAAGGTCAGGTAAACTTAATCCTTGATTTTGATATTGTTTTGCTACAGAAACAACAAATCTAAGATTTGCTCTTGTTAATTTTTCGATAGCTGATTGGTCTCCTTTTCTGATACGTTGTGCCAATTCAACTTCTTCTTCAACCGAAATCAACTCATATCTACCTATTTCTTGTAAATATTTGTCGAGAGAAGCACTTTCTCTGTTGGTTATCGACTTTGTGATTTTTAGCTGTCTCATAAACCTTTTATTACTATTTTTTCCGATTATTTATCATTTGTTGTTACAAATGATGTTAGCCATTTTTTCTAAACGTATATCAACATTTTTTGTTATATGGCTTTATACATTTTTGTTTTTGAAAACTGATTTATTGATTTTGATGTTGTTATAAGGATTGCTCCTATTAATGAATTAGACTGCTAAGTTATAATATATTTGTTTGCTTGTCAATATGAATTATTTAACTTTAGATTAATTTTTTATCTTTTTAAGTTTTTTTAAAAAAAACGTCTACAATTTTTGTAGACGTTTTTGATGATTACTTTATTCAGACTTATTATTATTCTGCTGTTCTATTTGCACGTTTACGTTCTATTTCGTCAAGAATTATTTTACGTAAACGAATGCTTGATGGTGTTACTTCAACGTATTCGTCAGCGTTGATGTATTCCATATTTTCTTCAAGCGACATTTTGGTGGCTGGTTCAATTAATATTTTGTCATCGCTACCTGCTGCACGCATATTGGTTAATTTTTTTGTTTTGGTAACGTTTACTACTATATCTTCTTGTCGTGTAGTTTCACCTATAATTTGACCTGCGTAAACTTCTTCGCCTGGGTTTATAAAGAATTTTCCTCTACTTTGTAAATTGTTGATTGAATATGGAATTGCTGTTCCTGTTTCCATTGCTATTAATGAACCGTTTCTATCGCGACTTATATCACCACGCCATGGTTCAAATGCTTTAAATCTGTGTGATACTACTGCTTCGCCTTCGGTTGCTGTTAATATTGGATTGGTTAATCCAATTATTCCTCTTGATGGTATGTTAAATTCAAGGAATACTCTGTCGTTACGTGTTTCGATATTTAAAATATCGCCTTTACGTTTTTGAACCAAATCGATTACTTTACTTGAGAAATTTTCTGGTACTTCTACTGTTAATAATTCTATTGGTTCGTATTTTACTCCGTTTTCTTCTTTGATAATTACTTTTGGTTGACCAAGTTGCATTTCGTAACCTTCACGTCGCATGGTTTCTACCAATACTGCTAAGTGTAGAATTCCTCTACCAAATACTTGTAGTTTTTCTGGAGAGTCGGTTTCTTCTATTCTTAATGCAAGATTTTTTTCGGTTTCTTTATATAGTCTTTCTCTAAGGTGACGTGATGTTACAAATTTTCCTTCTTTTCCAAAGAATGGTGAATTGTTGATTGTAAACAACATACTCATTGTTGGTTCGTCAACATGTATACGTTTTAATTCTTCTGGATTTTCTGGATCGGCAACGGTGTCACCTATGTCAAAATTATCAAGTCCTAATATTGCGCAAATTTCGCCGCTTTTGAGTTCTGTTTTAACTTTTTCTTTTCCTAAACCTTCAAATGTGTAGAGTTCTTTAATTGATGAACGTTCTATTGAACCATCAGCTTTCATAACTGCTACTGACATTCCTGGTTTTATTGTTCCTCTAAAAATACGTCCTATTGCTATACGTCCCATATAAGATGAATAATCTAGAGAACTAATTTGCATTTGTAATGGACCTTCTACTATTTTTGGAGCTGGAATATATTTAATAATTAAGTCTAGTAAATAACTTACGTCTTGAGTTGGTGTTTTATAATCTTCACCCATCCAACCTATTTTTGAACTTCCGTATGCTACAGGAAAATCTAATTGATCTTCGCTTGCTCCTAAATCAAACATTAAATCAAATACTTGTTCATAAACAAGTTCTGGTGTACAGTTTGGTTTATCAACTTTATTTATTACAACAATAGGTTTTAATTTTAGTTCAATTGCTTTTTGAAGTACAAAACGAGTTTGTGGCATAGGACCTTCAAATGCGTCAACAAGAAGAATAACTCCGTCAGCCATGTTTAATACACGTTCTACTTCACCACCAAAGTCACTGTGTCCTGGGGTATCAATAATGTTGATTTTTACACCTTTGTATCTTACTGATACGTTTTTAGATAATATTGTTATCCCACGTTCACGTTCTAGATCATTGTTGTCGAGAATTAAATCTTGGGTTTCTTGATTTTCTCTAAATAAATGTGATTGGTGAAGAATTCTATCTACCAATGTTGTTTTGCCGTGGTCTACATGGGCAATAATTGCAATATTTCTTATATCCTGCATTTTGTGATTTGGATTTTATTTTCAGACAGCAAAATTATAATACTTTGCTGTCTATTATGTTATCTTTAAATTAAGATATAGTAAAAAAGTATTTATTAGTTGCCTTTTTTTTAGGGCTCAAATGTTAATTTATTTTGTTGTTTTATTTTTTCAATTGTATCGTTTTTTATCTCTTGTCGCAGATTTGTTAAAAAATCAGAAAATTCTACTTTATCAAAAGCGTAAGTTAAATTTAATGAAAATTCATTTTCTGACCATGTGTTTATATCAGACTCGTTATGTTGTATTAATGCTTCTAAAGAGTCTAATGCTTTAAATATTTTTGCTTCTGTTGTTTTACGTTGTTTCATTTCGTCAAACAATTGTTTCATTTCTGTTGATAATGATTGGGGTAATGTGTCAATCCATTGATACAAAAGTTTTTCTTCGATATTTTCATCTTGCTCAGATTTTGCAAAAGTTGGTATATCTCCTGTAAAAGTTTCACCCAAATCGTGAATTAAACACATTTTTATCACTTTATTAATATCTGCATCTGGAAATTCATCTTTTATCATAAAAGCCATTAACGAAATTCGCCAACTATGTTCGGCTACGCTTTCGTGCCGACCTTTTGAGGTATAACAATGTCGAGTTGTATCTTTTAATTTTTCTGCTTGATGAAGTGCATTTAATAATTCTCTTGTATTCATAATTATTATTTTTATGTGAGATTTGATTAAATAAAGAATGTGAATTTGCAATTTTTATGCCTGATATGTAAATAAAAATAAATACTTTAATTTTTTTATTATCTATTTTCTAACATATTTTAATATCAAAATTAAAACATTTAGAAAAAAATAACACTTTAATTTTTTTTTGAACGTAATGTATGATTACTTTTGTCGCGCTTTGAAAAAATAATAAAACAAATTGGATCCAATTTTAGTAATAAAAGGTATAATAATAGGTTTTTTGGCAGCATGTCCAATAGGTGCTGTTGCAATTTTGTGTATTCACAGAACTATTAGTAATGGCTTTTGGCCAGGATTAGTAATGGGTATAGGTTCTGCATTTGGCGATTTTGTATATGCTATTATTACAGGATTTAGTATTTCTTTTATTTCTGATTTTTTAACTTCTCATAGAACTATATTAGGTATCATTGGTGGAATATTAATGATATGTTTAGGAATAAAAATTATAAGAACACACCCTGCAAAACAAATGCGTGAGCAACGTTCAAAAACTTATAAAAACAAATTTTTTAATGATTTTATGGCTAGTTTTGCTCTAACTGTTTCTAATCCATTAACTATCATTGCATTTAGTGGATTGTTTATGGCAGCGGGTTCTGTTAGTATAAGCTATTTAGAAACAACAATCACTTTAGCTGGTGTTATATTAGGAGCAATGTTGTGGTGGCTTTTGTTAGTTTCTATTATTAATATTTTTAGAAAAAAAGTTCACCTTCGTCATATTTTATGGATTAATAGAATAACAGGTACATGCGTTTGTATTTTTGGAACTTCTATTATTTTATTAGTCACAGTTTTTACTGATAAATTATAGGTGTTCTAATATTTATAATTATTAATATACAAATTCTAAAAGGTAAATATAATCATTAAAATAAGAAATAAAAAACTCCTTTTTATTGTAAATCATCAAAAAATCACTAAATTTGCAAAACGAAAGTTTATACACTTAATTTTTAAATAATTAAGCCATGGCATCAAAGCAATTAATACGATTTGATTATGCAATGAAAAAACTTTTAAGAAACAAAGCAAATTTTGATATTCTTGAAGGTTTTATAGAAGTTTTTTTGGGAAAAAAGTGTAAAATACAATCAATACTTGAAAGTGAAGGCAATCAAAACGATATAGAAGATAAATTTAACCGCGTTGACATAAAAGCCCAAGACGAAGATGGCGAAATTTTTATAGTAGAAGTTCAAACAACACGCTATACATATTTTTTAGAAAGATTGCTTTATGGTGTATCAAAAGCTATTGTAGAACAATTAGATGCAGGCGATATTTATGGCAAAATTCGAAAAGTATATTCAATATCAATAGTTTATTATGATTTTGGCGAAGGCGAAGATTATCTTTAAGAAATAAACAATGATTTTATAGGAGTAAACAAACATGATAAACTAAAAATTACAAGAAAAGAAGAATTAACTTTTGCTGAAATAGCAAAAGGAGATCAACGAAAATTCAAATATAAAACTTTAGAAGTAGGAGAATTGTTTCCAAAATATTACATAATAAGAGTAAAAGCCTTTAAAAATGTAGTAAAAACAGCACTTGACGAATGGATGAGTTTTTTAAAAGATAATAGTATAAAAGATAATACAACAGTTCCAGGACTAGTTGAAGCCAAGAAAAAATTACTCTACGACCAAATGTCAGAAAAAGAAAAACGAAGTTATTTAAATCACATAGAGTCAGTTTTTGGAGAAGAAGACGCCACAACTTACGCTCGTGCAGAAGGAAAAGTGGAAGGTAAATTAGAAGGAATTGCAGAAGGTCTTGAAAAAGGTCGTAATGAAGAACGAGCTAAGGTCTATCAAGAAAAACTTGAAATGGCAAAAAAAATGAAAGCTATGAATATGACTATTGAACAAATATCAATAGTAACAGGTTTATCAATAGATGAAATAAAAAAAATATAAACAATAATTTAATATATATCTATTTAATTTTTATTCCACATAATATTATTTTATAATTACTACTTTATTATTCATCAAAAAAGAAAAATTAAAATTTAACAAAAATACATTTGCGAAAAATATTATCTTAGTGGTCAAGATTTATAAATATGAAACATAAATTATTATTAACTACTATATTTATTATTATGGCTTTCAAATTATTTGGTCAAACATATTATTGGATAGCAAATGCAACAGGACCAAGAAATTTTCCTACTGATTTAGAATGGTTTTATATAAAATATGGAAACGATAAAGCATGTACAATAATGCGAGATTATTTTCATTGTGGACTAAGCAATACAGCAGATTGTACTTATGACAAAAAACGAGCAATTAAAAACACCCCTCCAAAAGGAGTTGATGCCGTTTGGGCAAATATGTTTGAACGAAAATTTTATGTTGCAGAAATCGATTTTACAAAAGATGAAATAAACTTGATTGTTAATCTTTTAAAAACTAAATATTCATCAGTAGATTTTAATAATAAACTTATAAAAGGAAAATACACTTCGTTTATAGTTGGATTTTTACCTGAAGGAGAATTAAAATTTTATCTTTATGGTGAAAATTATGATAGATTAATTTTATTGCCATTTACTTATCAAGGAAAAGAAACTCACGAACTAGACGAAAAAATTTTACATGGAACCTGGCGTGGGGCTCATACAGATGGTAAATTTTGGGATACAATAGACGATTTTTATGATGAATTAACATTTCAAGGTAAATATTTTAAATCATTAGAAAACATAAAAAAAGAAGACGAAGATTATTATTTTGGTGTAAAATATTATCGTGAAAATGGTTTTCCTCATGGATTGTGGAAAACTTATTTTAGAAGGTTTAATTATAAAATCAATATAGAATTTGAAGACAAAAATGCTGTTATAGAAAACGAAAGGTGCTATTTCACAAATGGAGAATATTATATTCGATATTTAGCATTAAATCCTGACAATGTTATAAAAAACAAATCTATATTACGTCAAATGTTTTTTTCCTATAAATATAAAAATAAAACAAACTATGTGGACTTGTATTTTTCTGAAAAAGAAATTATTCCATTGTTTATTAATAAATTAGGAGAAAATTATGGAGAAATAAATATTTTAGTTAAATCTGATTTTAAAACAATAGAAATCACATTTAAAATATTAGAAGCAACCTACAAAATAGAAAAAACAGGCATCGAAATAGACCATTTAGGCAAAACAATATTTAAAAATTTTGAAGGAGATAATACAAATATTTTTATAGGAGAATAACCAACAAAAAAAATGATAAAAAAACATTTCAACAAAAGTATATAACAAAATATTTTTTTTCTAAATTTGCACACACTCAAAAATTCTTTAATTAGAATAAAAATTAATAAAAAATGTCAGACGAAACAAAGGACGAACAAATTAACAATACTCCTGAAGAAAATATAAACGGAGACGAAAATATATCTGAAAATGAAGAACATTTAGGAGGTGGAGTTCAAAACCATTTACACCTAAAATCGGTAACAGGAATGTTTAAAAACTGGTTTATCGATTATGCTTCATACGTAATATTAGAACGAGCAGTACCTGATATAGACGATGGCTTAAAACCAGTACAACGTCGTATTTTGCACGCAATGAAACGTTTAGATGATGGACGTTTTAACAAAGTTGCCAATGTTGTAGGTTTCACAATGCAATATCACCCACATGGTGACGCATCAATTGGCGACGCTTTAGTTCAATTAGGACAAAAAGATTTGATGATAGAAACCCAAGGAAACTGGGGTAATATTTTAACAGGCGATAGCGCAGCGGCTCCTCGTTATATTGAAGCTCGTCTTTCTAAACTTGCTCTTGACGTTGTTTTTAATCCAAAAACTACACAATGGAAATTAAGTTATGATGGAAGAAACAAAGAACCAATAACTTTACCAGTTAAATTTCCATTATTATTAGCACAAGGAGTTGAAGGTATAGCCGTTGGTTTATCTTCAAAAATTCTTCCTCACAATTTTAATGAATTGATGGATGCGTCAATTTCGTATTTAAAAAACGAACCATTTGAATTATATCCTGATTTTCCAACAGGAGGTTCAATCGACGTATCAAAATATAACGATGGCGCAAGAGGCGGAAAATTAAGAGTTAGAGCAAAAATCGAAAAAATCGACAAACGAACTCTTGCTATTACTGAAATTCCATTTAGCACAACCACAGAAAGTTTGATGGAGTCGATTGTTTCTGCCAACGATAAAGGAAAAATCAAAATCAAAAAAATTGAAGACAAAACAGCTGCAAATGTTGAAATTGTTCTAACATTAAACAATGACGTTTCACCAGATGTAACAATTGACGCTTTATACGCTTTTACAGATTGTGAAATTTCTATTTCTGCAAACTCTTGCGTTATTGAAAATAAAAAACCTAAATTTATGAATACTACCGACATACTTAAACATTCGGTAGATAAAACGGTTGAATTATTAACATTAGAACTCAAGATTTTATTAAACGAACTTGCAGAAAGTTGGCACGATGCTTCACTCGAAAAGATTTTTATAGAAAATCACATCTATAATCTTATTGAAGATTGCGAAACATGGGAGTCTATTCTTGAAACCATCGACACTGCTTTAGAACCATTCAAAAAACAATTAAGACGCGAAGTTACAACCGACGACATTGTTAGGTTAACAGAACTAAAAATAAAACGAATTTCTAAATATGACGCTTTCAAAGCCGATAATTATATTAAAGGTTTAGAACGTCAAATGGAAGAAACTCAATATAAACTTGACCATATAATTGATTATTCTATAGAATATTACACAACAATAAAAAACAAATACGGAGCTAATCGCATAAGAAAAACCGAAGTTAGAAACTTTGATAATATTGTGGCTCAAGAAGTTGTTGTTGCAAACGAAAAACTATATGTAAATTGGGAAGATGGATTTGCAGGTATGGGACTTAAAAAAGACGAATTTATCTGTAATTGTTCTAATCTTGACGATGTTATAGTTTTTCATCGCGATGGAAAATATACAATTTCAAAAATTGCAGACAAGTTTTTTATTGGAACAGACGCTATTCACGTTAACGTTTTTAAGAAAAACGATGAACGAACAATTTATAATGTAATTTATCGTGATGGCTCAACAGGAATTTCGTATGCAAAACGTTTTTCTGTAAAAGGTATCACTCGCGACAAAGAATATGACGTTACTCAAGGTACAAAAATGAGTGAAGTTACATATTTTTCAGCCAATAGCAATGGCGAAGCCGAAACTGTAAAAATACTATTAAAAGCACGAGCAAAACTCAAAAAACGTTGTTGGGAATTTGATTTTGGGCTTTTAGGTGTAAAAAATAGAGCATCTCTTGGAAATATTGTTACAAAATATCCTGTTCATAAAATTACTAAAGTAACATCTGGAATTAGTACATTAGGAGGTTTAAAAATTTGGTTTGATCAGTCAATCATGAAATTAAACACTGATGGACGAGGCGAATATATTGGAGAATTTTCAGGAGAAGATAAAATAGTGTCTATTCGCAAAAACGGATATTCTCGCATCACTGGATTTGATTTAAGTTTACATTTTGATGATGACATATTGATGATGAGAAAATTCAATCCTGAAACAATCTTCTCATTAGCTTATTACGATGCAGATTTAAGTGCTTATTATTTAAAGAGATTTAATTTTGAATATTCAGAAAAAGAAAATTATTTATTAGGAGACAATACAGATAGTCAACTTTTTGATATAACCGACGATTATGGACCAAATTTGATAGTAACATTTGGTGGAAAAAATGCAAATCGTCCACAAGAAACTATTGATGCAGTAGAATTTATAGCTCCAAAAAGTTTTAAAGCAAGAGGAAAACGCGTAAGTATTTACGAAATTGCAGATATGAAATTTGAACATAATCCTGATGCAATTCCTCCTGAAGATAATTCTGATTTACCAGATGGAACTTCAGTAGAATTAATTGAAGGTGAAGACGGTGAACCAGATTTTGAAATTATTCGACCAGGAGAAGAAGGTCAAACATCATTGAATATTTAGTTAATAAGATTTTTAAAATCGTCGAAATATCATATCAAACAAATTATGAGATTATTTTGACGAAATTATTTATAAAAAACCGAGTACATTTTTAATATTAAATATCATTATAATGTACTCGGTTATAATTTTTTTTAATATTCGCTCTAAATTATTTATTATTAATTCTTATATATATGGATATTAGGTCGTTAATTGAAGAAATTTTTTCTATAAATTCAAATTCTGATTTTGAAAAAACAGCATTAAAAGTTTTTAAATATCAATCACAAAACAATCAAGTATATTCACAATATTTAAAATATCTCAACAAAAATATTAGCGAAATCAATTCTATTGAACAAATACCATTTATGCCAATAGAATTTTTTAAAAGTCATACAATATTAACAGGAAATATAACCCCACAACAATGTGAAACAGTATTTACAAGTAGCGGAACAACTGGTATTAACACAAGCAGACATTATGTTAAAAATTTGGACATTTATTATAGAAGTTTAAAAAAAGGATTTCAAGAATTTTATGGAGATATTCAACAATATAGAATATTAGCATTATTACCAGCATATTTAGAACGAACAGGTTCATCACTTGTAGTTATGGCTCAAAAACTAATGGAAGAGTCGAAAAATGGAACAGATGGATTTTATTTATATAATTTTCAACAACTTGAAACTCAAATAAAAGAAGAAATACAAAAAAAACATAAAGTAATATTAATAGGTGTAACCTTTGCGCTACTCGATTTTGCAGAACAATTTAAAAACGAATTTGGAGATAATTTAATTGTAATGGAAACAGGAGGAATGAAAGGACGCAAAAAAGAAATTGTACGACAACAAGTTCATCAAATATTAACAACAAATCTTGGATTAAAAAAAATACATTCAGAATACGGAATGACAGAATTATTATCACAAGCATATTCAAAAGGAGATGGCATTTATCAAACTTCGTCAACAATGAAAATTTTGATACGAGAGTCAACAGATCCATTTCTATTAGTAGACAATAATGTTGCCGGAGGAATAAATGTTATAGATTTAGCAAATATTTATTCATGTAGTTTTATAGAAACCAAAGACTTAGGAATAAAACATACAGATAATACATTTGAAGTTTTAGGACGAATAGATAATTCAGATATTCGAGGATGTAATTTGTTGTATTCAAAATAAAAAAAAAAAATCATTACAAATAAAAAAAAATAATCGATATTATTTGCAATTACACTTTTTTTGTTATATTTGTGAAAATAAAATAAAGTAAAAACTAAGACCTTAAAAAACATATAACATGGGATTTTTCAAGAGATTATTCAGAATAGGAAAGGCTGAAGTTAACGATGCTATCGAAAAATTAGAAGACCCTATCAAAATGACAGAACAGGGAATTCGTGATATGGAAGTTGATTTAGATAAAAGTATTCGTGCTTTAGCAGAAGTAAGAGCAACTTGTGTTCGTGCAAAAAATGAATTAGATGCAGCAAAACAAAACGCTACAGATTATGAAAACAAAGCGATAATGCTCTTAAAAAGAGCAGAGTCTGGAGTAATATCAAATAGCGAAGCTGATCGTCTTGCCACAATGGCTCTTCAGAAAAAAAGTGAAAACGTACAGAATATTCCTGTTCTACAAGCAAACTACGATAAATATTGTGCAGCCGTTGCAAAACTTGAGGAGTCTGTAAAAAAATTGCAGACTAATATTTCAAAATGGAAAAACGAAGCTAAAATGTTGAAAGCTCGTGCAAAAGTTAGTGAAGCAACAGCAAATGTTAACAAACAACTTGCTGGTATTGACTCTTCTGATACAATTGCAATGCTTGAAAGAATGAAAGAAAAAGTTGAACAACAAGAAGCTTTGTCAGACTCTTATCTTGAAATTGCAGAACATAAAGTTGGCGATGATATGGCTATTGATAATGCTTTAGAAAGTACAGGCGGATCATTAGCTGCATCTTCTGAATTGATGGCTTTAAAGGCTAAAATGAATTCTGCAAATGCTATTGAAACTAAGGTTGAAGGCAATAAAGCAATTTCTAATTCTTCAGTATCTGATTTAGATTTACTTAAACAACAAATGGCTCAACCTGAAGGCGTTGATAAAAACATTTCAACTCCTCAACAACAAGCCGATAGCATGACTCAAGAATAATTTTTCTTATATAATATAAATTAAGAGCTGTTATAAAATAACAGCTCTTTTCTTTTTATTAATCTTATATATTCGAAAACGCTATAATATTTATAGCATTTTCGAAAATTTATATTTTAATAATAACAATTTTTATTATATTACAATTTTATATTTTTTATTTTTAATTCTAACTATATAAATTCCTCCTTTTGATAATTTTATTTCTTCTAAATAATTTTGAATTTTTACTTGTTTAATAATTTGTCCAGACAAATTTGAAATATACACATCAAAGTTTTCTGCATTTTCTATAAAAATTGTTTTATCATATCCCCAAACATTAATATTATATTCATCTTTAATGTCTAAAACACCTACGGTTGGATCTAAATTTAAATAAATACTATAAATAAATTCTAAATCAAATATTTTTCCATAAACATTAGCTTTTCCTGCTTCATACATATTTGGAGATGTTATTATTATTAAAGAATCTGAAATATTAAATACATCTTTTGTATAATTTTCGTATTCAATAGTTAAAACTCCATCTTTAATTAAATTACGACCAGTAAAATATGTTTTTGTAAATTGTTCAATTTTTGCTTCAGCTGACAAAAATAATTGATGCCTATCCCCTATTTTTGAAAGATATAGTGAATACATTTCAACTAAATTAGAAACTGATTTTGTTGTTCCTGCAGTCCAAATTTCATCACTAAAACCTTGAGGAAGAGAAGAACTACATAATTCAATAAAAGAAATTCTTCTTACATTATTAGTATCATTTACACCACTAATTGCTTTTAGCGAAGATTTATAATCTAAATAAAAAGCATTAGAAATGTTACCACTACTTGTACCACAAATATTTCCAGCAGTTTTTTCACAATTTATTGTAGCAGAAGAAATACATTCAGATATTTTACCAGAATTATTTCCACATACAGCTCCAACATTATTATTACCAGAGATATTTCCTTTTACAAAGCAATTTGAAATTGTTCCATTTTCATTATATCCTGCAATTGCTCCAACATTTTCGCCACCAAAAATATTAACATCAACGCTACAATTTGAAATTGTTCCATTATTTTTACCACAAATAACACCGACATTTTTAGAAGCATTAATATAAACATCTTCAAGTGCTAAATTTTTAATTGTTCCTGTTAATTGTTGAAAAAGTCCTGCATTATTTAATGTTGAATCTTCTAAATAAAGTCCTTTAATTACATGTCCATTTCCATCAAATGTTCCAGCAAAACAAGAATTTCTATTATTCGTTTTTTTATTAATAGGATACCACTGTGTAACATCTTCAAACGCATTAACTGCTACTTTTTGATTCAACTTATCGTTAACAACAATATCTGTAATTAGTTCTGCATTAGCTTTTTGATATTCACCACCTTTACTTATATATTCTAAAAACCAATATAATTGACTTGGTTTTGAAATTTTATAAACATTTCCATCTTTTGTATTTAATGTTGTTTCGGCATAAATTGTTTTTAATGATTCTAAATCTGTTAATTGTAATGTATAATTATTGTATTCTACGGTTAATTGATTGGTTACATCTATTCCATTAACAAATACTTGAATTGAAAAATCTGATTCAACTGAAAAGGTTATTGAATTATTTAAAATAATAGAATTTTGTTCACTTGCAGTACATCCAAAATCTGTTAAAATATCAGCATAATAAAATGGTTTTATAATATTTTTATAAGAAGACCAATCTTTAGCAGAAATATATGTTTGATAATTTGTATTTGGAACATAAATTATCATATTGCTTGGACAATCTTTAAAAACATTGTCTTCTAAAGCTAAATTTGGAGATTCTACAATAATTTTTTCTATGATTAAACATCCTGAAAAAGACTCAATATCAAGTTTTTCTATTTTTTTAGGAAAATGAATTAAAGTTAAACTAGTACAATTTGAAAAAGCATATTGACCAATAATTCTTACAGAATCTGAAAAAACTAGTTCTTTTAACGCATGACAATCTGTAAAAGCATTATTAGCAATAGAATCCAATTTTTCGGGAATATTTATGCTATTAAGTTTATGACAACCTTGAAATGTTCCTAATGAAATATATGTTAAACTATTTGGAATACGAGCAGTTCGTAACATTTTACAATTTGCAAAAGCATAGTTTCCAATTGATTTAACATTTGAAGGAATTGTAATTTCTTTCAATTGATAACATTCAGAAAAAGTATTTTCTAAAATTTCAGAAACGTTTTCAGGAATATTAATTGTTGTGAGTTTTGTACATCCATAAAATGCTTTTTTTCCAATATATTTTATTGATTGAGGCAATGTTATTGAAGTTGGTATTACACAATTTTCAAAAGCATTTTCACAAATTGAAGTAACTGTATATTCTTTATCTTGATAAGTAACTTTTTCAGGAATCGTTAATTTAGAACTAGCTGACTCATAGCCGAATATTTGAACTTCATTGTTTTCAAAATCGGTTATTCTATAATATATACCATTATATAAGAAGCTTGAACCTGAATATTTCAAAGGTTTAATATATTTAGCAAAATCACTCCAATTAGTTGCTGATTTATAACTTTCAAGTAAACTTTCAAGTACATAAATTGTAAAAGGAACTGGCAAATTTAATAAAGCATTACTTCCTAAAGTTGTATTTTCGCCATAAACCAAAATCAATTTAAGATTTTCACATCCACTAAAAGCTTCATTTCCAATAGATGTTACTTTTTCTGGTATTTCAACAGCTTTAATCTGTTTACAATTATTAAATGCTTTATTTCCAATTATAACTAAATTTTGAGGAAAAATAATTGTGTCTAATAAGTAACAATTTTGACATGTCCCTTCTAAAATTTCAACTATATTATTTGGAATATTTACTTTTTTGAGTTTTATACATCCCAAAAAAGCAAATTTACCAATTGATGTTATAGTATTTGGTAATTCAAGCGATGTTAATTTTTTGCAATTTGCAAATACATAATCTCCTAATGATGAAATTGTTGATGGAATATTTATTGAAGTTAAAGATTCACATCCACAAAACATACTATCAGGTAATGCTGTTATATTTGAAGGAAATTTTATTGTTGTTAATGAACTACATCCTGAAAATGAAGCATCTCCAATAAAAACAATATTATTGGGTATTGTTACAGATACTAATTTTGTACAACCTTTTAGTCCATTTATATCAATTCCGATTATAGAATATTGTTTTTCTTTATAATTAACTACCTGATTTATTGTTAAATCAGAAGGAATATTATTATCAAAACCATAAATATACACATCCTTTTTTTCTGTTCCAACAACTCTATATTTTAACCCATTATCAACAAATTCTTTAATAGAAGCAATAACATTTAATTGTGATAAATATTTTGCCCAATTTGGATCTGCACAATAATACGGATATTTTGTTTCATAAACATTAATAACAACATTTTCAGGCATTCCATCAAATGCAGTTTCACTTATTTCGGATACTGTTTCTGAAACTTTTATGGATTTTATTATTGTTGTTCCTTCAAAAGTATTTCCTGATATATACACTAATGTATAATCTTTATCATTTATTGTAACTTTTTCAGGCAGTTCAATATCTTCAACCTCTGTATCAAATCCTACTAATTTTACAGTTTGTAATGTATTATCAATTATTTCATAATATAATCCATCAACTAAATATAAATCAGACTGAGAACCGTTAGCTTTGATATGAGATGCATAATTTTTCCAATTTGTAGCAGATTTGTATCCACTATATCTTGAAATAGGAACTGTTATAGAAAATTCTTCTGGTAAATTTTCAAAAACATTTTTCCCTAATGTTGTATTTTGTGCTAAAACTATTATTTCGTTTAATAATGAACAGCCATTAAAGGCATTGTCTGATATTGATTCTACATATTGTGGAATTTGAATTTTTTCAATTAATATACAATTATAAAAAGAATTTGCTCCAATTGTTTTTGTGGAAGAAGGTATTGTAATAGTTTTTAATTTCTGACAATTATAAAAAGCATTGTCTCCTAAATATGTAATTGTATTTGGCATAGATATAGATTCAAGATTTTCACAACCTTCAAACAAATTATTACTAATAGATGTTACTGAAGATGGTATTTCTATATTTTTTAAAGAAATACAATTATTAAAAGCTCCTTTTTCTATTATATTTAAAGATTTAGGCAATATAATTTCTGTTAATGAACTACATCCACTAAATGTTTGTTGTCGAATTGCTGAAATATTACATAAAAAAGTTACACTATTTAGATTTGAACAATTAAAAAATGCATTATCTGCAATATTTTTGATTGTTGCTGGAATTGTTATTGATATTAATCCTTTATTGCCATCAAAAGCATGTGTACCAATGGCAACAACTGTATAAGCAACATTTTCTATTTGTATTGTTTCTGGTATTTCAACATTTTCTGACATTGAAGCAAATCCTACTAATTTTACAGTCTTATTTACTTTATCTATTATTTGGTAATTTAATTGGCTAATAGTTATTATATCAGACAAAGATGAAATCGACAAAAGAATAGATTTGTAAGGTTTCCAATCTGTTGCTTCTGAGTAATAAGTAAGTCTATTGTCAGGAACATAAATTTTACAACTATTGTCAATAGCATCAAAAACTTCTGAACTTAGTTTTAAATTACCTGATTCAATAATAATTTTAGACAAATACCCACATCCATAAAATGCTTGTGATCCAATCGATTGAACATTTTCAGGAATTGTTACAGAGGTTAATTTTGATAATAATGAAAATGAACTTGCAGAAATAGTAGTTATACTTGCAGGTAATTTTATTGAAGTTAAACCACATTTTGTGAAAACAGATTCGCCAATTATTGTCACATTATCATGAAAATTAACTTCAGAAAGATTTTTACAACCATAAAACATTCCTTTTTCTATTTCTGTGATTTTTGATGGAATTGTAAATTTTGTTAATCCAGTACAATTTGCGAAACAATATTCTCCAATTTTTTCGATATTTTCTGGTAACGAAATAGTTTTTAATTCTATACAATTATTAAAAGCATTTTTCTTTATTTCTTTCAAATTTGAAGGAAACGAAATTTGTGACAATGAAGAACAATTACAAAAAGCATTTTCTCCTATTGAAACAATTGATTCTGGAATATTTATGGATGAAATGTTTTTATCTCCATAAAAAACATTATCTCCAATTGATGTTACAGAATAGGTAATATCATTGTATATTATTGTTGTTGGAATATTAACAATACCCAATGTATTAGCATTTTTTACTACTACAGCAGTTTTTGTTAAATCATTTAAAATGTATGATAAATCACCACTTGTATAGTTTCTTTCTTGAGCAAATATGTTTGAATAAAATGTTACAAACAATATTAATAATATGCTTTTTAATCTTATTTCCATAGTTTTTAATATTATTTTTTGTATTAAACGCAAATTTATATTAAATTGTTGAGTATCTAAAAATTATATCTTATCAAAAATCAATCGTGGTAAAATAATTGCATATTCTTGATTATCATCGTCACAAAACCATGAAAGTATAAATTTAATGATAGCTTTTGATGGTTTATATCCAATATTTTTATATTCTATAAGTTTTGATGAAAATAATTTTGAAAATTTTAAAACAGGCATATTGTTATACAACAACATATCTTGATAAATTTCTAATTCTTGACCACTTAATAATTTAAGAATATTTTGCTTTTTATCCTTAAAAAATCCCAATGCAATATCCTTATGTGTTAAGTCAACAATCAACTCGGCAGGTTTTTCATAAATATTGTTGTCATTATATAATTCAGTTGCTGAATTTCTCAGAAAATCAAGATTGTCTAAATTATAATGAATGTGAAGCTGTGATTTTGTACGTGTCATTCCTACATAAAGTCTTCGCTTATCTTCATCGTTATTTATTTGTGTATTATTCAAATACATATAAACATTATCAAATTCACGACCTTTAGACTTATGAATTGTAGAAATCATTATTGTTGATTGTTCTGTTTTTAAAAAATCTTCAAGTTTTGATTCATGTAAAAATGTATTCAAATCTGACAAATATTTATATTTATAATTTAATTCAAAAGCATCTAAAATACTTATTATTAAATTTATACATTTACTATTTGAATATTTTTCAATCAATTCTTTTTTACAATATTCCCAAAGAGAATCACTAATTTTAGGAGATGAAGAATGTTTTGAAATTGCTTTCATAAAGAATCTTAATTCGACAATATTATATAAATCAAAACTATCGTTAGACTGAATAAGTTTCGCTTTAATTTTCTTATGATTAAGAATTCCAAGAAAAGTTAATGCTTCTTGATTAGTACTTGTTAATACACAACAACTTCCTGTTTTATAATTTTTTATTAAATCATCAACAAGACCATTTTCAAATATTGAATTGTTATGTTTAATTAAAACGACATTCCCTTTTTCTTTAGATTTAGAAACAATTTCACTCGATTTCATTCTATCTGAAATTGTCATAGAAAACGTATTTGCTATTTTAACAATTTCTAATGTTGAGCGATAATTATCAATCAAATCATATTGTTTTGCATTGTATTTTGTTATCAATTGCTGAAAATTCTTTGAAGAAGAACCTCTAAATTCATAAATATTTTGGTCATCATCTCCAACTGCTATAATTCTCAAATTATCATTAATTTCGATTAATGACTCAACTAAATTAAATTCATCAGTATCCATATCTTGAGCCTCATCAATAACAAGAACAGTTTTGGTAATCTTACTAATTTCAACTTCTTTTGCCAAAATCATTTCAGAAGCTTTTTTTACAACAGTTTTTGCATCTTCAAGTTTTCCTATCTGACCAATAAGATCAAAACAATAAGAATGAAAAGTTTTGATTTCTACAAAAGATGCAGCATTACCTATCAATTTAAATAATCTTTGTTTAAATTCTAACGCTGCTGCACGAGAGAATGTTAACATCAATAGTTGTTCATGTTTTATATCTTCTAAAAGAAGTAATGATGCAAGTTTATGTACAAGAACTCGTGTTTTTCCACTTCCAGGACCTGCTGCAACTACAATATATTGAGAATCATCATCTTTTATAATTTCTGTTTGTTTTTCTGATAATGTTCCAAAAAGTTCATTATATTTTTGTGGTGTAATATTGTTTTGAATTTCTTTTAATCGTTCACCTTTAAAATATGTAGCTAAGAATTTTTTATAATCAAGTTGAAAATAATCTTTAACAAATTTTAAAGCAGAATCATAGTTCTTTACCATCATATTTGCAAATTCTCCAACTATATGAATTTGTTGGATTTTATGCTGATAAAATTCATTTAATTGCTTATAATCTTCTTTTGTATACTGCTGGCGATTATTCTTGTTAAGTCTATCAATATTTAATCCCATATAAAGAACAATAAATCCTCCTTCAATTTTCATTGAATTGATTTTTGCCAAAAACAATAGAGCTTCTTCAATATCATAAATATCAATTTCTGAATCTCTATATAGTGATGAATTATATCCATTTAATAATTCAATAATAGAAAATAAAATCAAATTATCTTCATTTTTTGTTGAAACAGAATAACGCTCAATCAAAAAATTTACAATGTAACTTGCAACAGAAAACATTTTATTCTGTTTTTCACGTAGCAAACTCAATGGCAACTCCATTTCGATAATAACTGAATCGGTTGAATCTTGCGAAAGTTTTATATATGATTTTATTTTCCAAAAGAGAAGAATTGTCTTTATACTTTTTATATTTGACTTTAAACCAAGTTTTTCGGCGTTTTCATTTAATTGTTTTAAATTTACACAAATACCATCTTCTTTTAAATTATCAAGTAAAAAAGCATCTAAATCTTTAAAAATTTTTAGGGTTTTATGTGAATCTTTTGGATTATCAATATATGCAGAAATATCTCTATCGTCTTTTAATATTTTTTCTTGACGCATGGTTTCAACGACACTGATAACATCTCGTTTTTCAATTCCTAGTATATCAGCAATATAATCGACACGTGACTCTGCTTCTTGATTTCCTGCGTTTGCAATATATTTGCTTGATATTAATGATTTTATAACACGTTTTGCTTTATCTTTTAAATCTTTATCATAAAAAAGACTTGAAGAATCAATTTTTTTAGATGCTTCATCAAAATTTTTAACAAGAATAGAAGTTGCATATACGTGAGGTGAATTTTTTCCACGCTGAATATATCCAGCATTTTCTAATGCTTGTAATGCTGTTTTAACACGAGTTTCAATATCACCAACCTCATCGTCCCAGCCTGCTTCTCGTGCAATTTCTAGTGCTGATGAACATATTTTAGAACGCCGTCTTGTAAGATTTTTTATTGCTTTCCAAATCTGATTTATTTCTGATAATGAAAGTTTTGTTTGATTATTTAGTATAAAATGTTTATCTAAGTCAGAATCATTATAAAGGACATAACATTCAGCTTCAAGACTTGGATTTCGACCTGCACGTCCTGCTTCTTGAACATAATTTTCTAAAGAATCTGAAATATCAAAATGAACAACTAATTTTACATTTGATTTATCAACCCCCATTCCAAATGCCGAAGTAGCCACCATCACTTGAACTTTATCGTTTATAAAATCATCTTGATTTTTCTGTTTTTCTTTCGACTCCATTTTTCCATTAAATGCCAATGCTTTAATGCCATCAGAGCAAAGTTTTTCAGCTAATTGTAATGTTCTTTTGGTTCGTGATACATATACTATTGTTGGACAATTTTTTGTTGTTATCAAATCGCGTAATGTTGCATATTTTTCATCCTCTGTTTCTTTAAAAAGAACTTGATAATGTAAATTTGTTCGTGTGGCATTTGATGAATATAATTCAAGATCAATATTCAATTTTTCTTTAAAATAATCTTTTATATCCGAAACAACCTTTTGTTTTGCAGTAGCAGTAAAACAGGAAACAGGTATTTGATTTACTCCTTTTTTAATACATAATTCTTTGATATAATCTCCAATATAAAGATAATCAACACGAAAATCTTGCCCCCAAGCACTAAAACAATGCGCTTCGTCAATAACAAATCTAGCAATTTGTCTTGACAAAAAAAGTTTTTCAATAGTTTTACTTCGTAACGATTCTGGAGATATGTATAGTAATGTTGCAATTCCATTTTCTACACGTTCTATTGCTTCTTGTCGCTCAATTGGATTTAATAGTCCATTTATAGTAACAGCATCAACAATTCCACGTTTTTCTAGATTATCAACTTGATCTTTCATAAGCGACTGCAAAGGCGAGATTACAACAGTCAATGCTCGTTCTGTTATTCCTGCAATTAACGCAGGCAATTGAAATGTTAAACTTTTACCTCCTCCTGTTGGAAATATTGCAAGTAAAGACTTATTGTTTACTGCGGATTTTACTGCTAATTCTTGCAATGGTTCTCCTTCGTATTTTCTAAAATCATCATATCCAAAGATATTTTTTAGATGAATATGTGGATTTAGCATATTGCGACAATATTCACAATTGTTACATGGGGTATTTCTTAAAATTCTTATTATTGTTTCTACTAATGGAAATTTTTTATGTACCCAATGTGGAATTATTGAATATCTATCTTTAGTTGAAATTATGGCCAGTGTATATGCTAATTCTATTGGATTATTTTCTATTATTTGGTTTAATGGTGCATTTATACAAAGTTCTTCTTTTAAATTATCTATCAAAAGATTATAAGTATTACCGTTTTTTTTACATTCTAAAAATTTAAAAAATCCATAAAATTCAGGTATATCATATAGTAGATTTATCAATATTTGACGAAAATATTCATCCAAATTTTTAAAAGCATTAATTTCATCATAAAATAGATTTTGAGCTTTTATTGAATCATTTAAAGGATTATTTAATTCGTCAGATATGATTTTATCATCTTTTAATAAATTATGATAAGGTTTTTCGGCAAATAGTAAAGGTGAAAAATAAAGAGTATCAATTAAACATTGATTTGCTAAAATATCAAAATATTTAGAATCATGATTTATAATATTATGACCACAAATAAAATCATAATCTTTAATAAAATTTTGAAAATCAGTTTTTTGTCCATTGTGCAAAGAAATTCCTTCAGAATTGATTATTCCAAAATCTAAAACATTATTATTCTGTGGATTAACTTCTAAATCTACAAAGACAACTTTTTGCATATTCTCAAAATATTATATTACAAATATATATTTTTTTAGAATACAAAAGACTAATTTATAGAAAATAACACTAACAAAAAAAGTCTTTAAATTCTTGAAAATTATTCAAGAATCTAAAGACTTAATATCAAAATCTAAAAAAACTATTGTTTTTTAATATATTGAGCACAAGCCCATCCTGCAACTACAGCTTTAATTCTGAACATATTTTCTTGTTGTTCAAGTATGTTGAATTTTGTACCAGCATTTAAACTACTTACAAGACGTTTTGTCTTTTTTTCGTCGCTATAAAGCATTGCATTGTCGGTTAATAATTCGCCATCATAGTCGCTATCAGAATTGTCTTGTTCAATAAATTCTTTATCAATCCAACCTGTTATTTCACGTAAAATATTATACCAATCACCTTTTTCTCCAATAATGTATATAAAAGTATCTTTTGGAATAGGACTTGATTTTAAAGGAGCTGTAGTGCTTGGTTCTGTTCTAAAATTAAGTTTAGCAGAAACTTTGCCTATAACAAGAGCCGAAGTTGCTGATTCAGCCATTGCATTTTTAAACAAATCGTTAATGCTAATATTCTTTTTAGCAAGAACTTCAGTTCTCATATCGTCAAGAGGGAAAGCTGGTCCTGGATCACATTTACGACCTGGCGCAATTTCTTCGTGACCTAGAATTTCTTTAATTTCATAAGCATTACAAATTGCTTGGCAAATTTCTTTTACAGTTTTTATTTGTGCATCGGTATAAGTATGCCAATAGGTCATTTTGGTAACACTATTACGATGTTTTCCTGTAAAAACTTTACTTGTTGCAGTTGCTGTTTTTTTATCTTTTTTTGCTTCCCACCAAGTGTAATATTTACCATCAATTTTTTGCAAATAGCCTGGATTAGAGATTTCAATTCCAATAGAAAAATTGTTGTACGAAGAGCGTCCGCCATATGAACTTGTTCCTGCGTGAACAGCTTTTCTATTAAAATCAACCATTTGAGTAACAGAACCATCTTCGCTAACAACTAAGTGAGCAGAAGTTGTAGCAGATTTTGCAGAAAATAGTTTTACAGTGGCAGCTCCACTTGCACCTGCTGTATAGTGAATTATTATTGCGTCGGGCTTCATATCAACAGTTTTGTTGAATTTTGTAGCTTGAACGTATGTAACATTATCACCTACAAGTCTATTATTTTTTACTTCCATAATAAATTGTTTTGCATCTTAATAATTTATTGCAATATACGCTTTTTTTTTGATATATTGTTTCTAAAAATCACCCAAAGTGAAAAATTCTTTAAAAATATTTTTTATATTAAAGTGATCATATACACCACATAATTCTCTAATTGAGTGCATAGCTAAAATTGGTGTTCCTACGTCTACAGATTTTATGTCAACTTGAGTGTTAGATATGCTACCAAGAGTTGAACCTCCAGCTAAATCAGAACGATTTGTAAAACGCTGAATTGGCGAATTTGCAATTTCTGCTAAAGCGGCAAAAACAGCTGCACTTTCTGCATCAGTTGTGTATTTTTGATCTGCATTATATTTTATGACAGGACCTTTATTAATTATTGGATGATTTGTATAGCACGACATTTCAGGATAATTTGGATGAAGTGCATGAGCAGGATCTGCTGATATTAAAAATGAATTATATATTGCTCGCATATATTCTTCTTTGTCGCCATTTAGTTTGTATATTATTCGTTCTAAAACATTTTTTAAGAATGGCGAAGCTGCTCCTTGACGAGTTCTACTGCCTACTTCTTCATTGTCGAAACAAACCATCATTTGGGTTGCATTGATATTATTGCTTGTAAATAAGCTTTCCATACCTGCATGAATCATCGAAAGATTATCTAGTTTCGGTGATGATATAAATTCATTATTTGCTCCTAATAAACAGCCTTTTTCTGTATCGTAAAGATTTAAATCAAAATCTAAAATGTTATCTGCAGAAATATTTAGTTCTGAAGCTATGATATCAATAAGATAATTACTATTTTCTAGTGGTGATTTTATGCAAGCTATTAATGGTAACAAATGTTGTTGTGGATTAATTTTTACACCTTCATTTACATTACGATTAAAGTGTATTGCCAAATTTGGAATTGTTAATAAAGGGCGTTTTGCATTAAAATGTCTAATTTCGGGTTTAAATGGATTTTTACTTTTGATTGCAACGCGACCTGCTATTGAAAGAGGACGGTCAAACCATGTATTTAAAATAGCGCCTCCATAAACTTCTACATTTAGTTTTATATATCCATTTGCAACTAATATTTCTGGCGATGGTTTAATTTTGATAGTAGGAGAATCTGTATGAGCTGCTATAATTCTAAATCCATTTGTTTCAGGATTACCCATTCCTACTATAAATGCTGCTAATGAAGATTCGTTTTGAGATACAAAATATTTCCCTTCCTTTTCAATTTGCCAATTGTCAGTTAAGTTAAGTTCGCTAAATCCTTTACGTAACAAGGCTGCTTTTATATTTCGTGTAGTATGAAATGTACTAGGACTATAAGATATAAAATCAATTAAGTCGTTAGCAAATTCTTGAGGTTCGTCTAATTTCTTTTTCATCTTTATTTAGTAATTTAATTGTTTTACAATTTAAATCCAATAACTATAATATCATCGGTTTGTTCTGTTTGACCGTCAACCATCCATTTTTCTATAGTATCGTTCAAAACTTTTTTCTGAACATCTGCTGGTTTATCATGAATATCAAATAATAAATTTCTAAAATATTTAATCATAAATTTACGATGTTCAACGCCTCCAAATTGATCGGGAAAACCATCAGAAAACATATAATACCATGTACCAGGTTCAATTGGAATTTCGTGTTTAGTATATTTAAAATTAGTTTCATATTGATTTCCACCAATACCTTGTTTGTCAGCTTTGATAGTAACTAATTCATCGTTTTTAATATAAACTAATGGATTTTTTGCCCCCGAATATTCAAGTACATTTCTTTTTTTATCAATTGAACATAATGCCATATCCATTCCATCTTGATTGTCTGTTAAATCTTGTTTTAATGCTTTTCTAATATATCTATTTTGGTGAGTAAGAATATTATCGGATTCTACAATTCCTTTGTTAACCAAGGTGGTAAGAATTTCAGCACCAATCATACTCATAAAAGCACCAGGAACACCGTGTCCTGTACAATCTACTGCTGTAATAATAATTCTTTCAGGAGTTTCGGCAAACCAATAAAAATCTCCACTAACAATATCACGAGGACGAAATAATATAAAATGTTCTGGTAATGCTTTTTTTATGTTGTCTTCGAAAGGCAACATTGCGTCTTGAATGCGTTTGGCGTAATTTATACTATCTGTTATACTTTTATTTTTTTCTGTAATTTCTTTGTTTTTTTCCATTATTTCAGCGGTTCGTTCGCTGACAATTCGTTCAAGTTCTTGATTTTTTTGTTCTAATCGTCTTAAATTTAGTTTTACTATTCCAAAAATTAAGGTAACTAATAATAAGAAATATATAATCTTAGCCCAAATAGTTAAATACCAAGGAGCTAAAATAGTAAATGTTAAAGTTGCTTCTTGACTTTCTATTCCCCAAATATTTAGTGCTTTGATATGAAATATATATTTTCCTGGCGAAAGGTTTGTAAATTCTTTAAAATTATCTGATTTCCAATCGCTCCATGTATTATCATTATTTTCTAAGAAATATTTAAATATTATATTTTCTGAATATTCAAAAGTATTAGCTCCAAATTCAAATTTAATTCCATTTTGTGAATATGGTAAATTAAATGAGTTGTTTTCTGTTTGTACACTATCTATTATTGTATTATTATCAAAAAATGTTCCTCCAAATATAACAGAATCGCTTTCTATATTTTTCATAGCACGAATGTATGCTCGATATGGTAAATTATAATTGTTTGATATTTTTGAATCATAATGAACCAATTCTTCTGCGCAACAAATAATAAAACAACTATCTTCTAATTCACAAAATTTTTTGAATTTTCCACTAAATGGGTTAAAAATATTACCCAAATCTACATAAACTGAATCAGAAATTGATTTTAAACATGCTAAATTATATTTCTCACTTTTGTGACTAGGTTTATAAAATGACCATTTGTTTCCATATTTATCTGCATATATTTTGTTTATTTCATATTTATGATTAGCAAAATATTTATTATATTTTAAAGATTCTACAAATTTATCTTGCGATTTGTCATATTCATAAAATCCTTCTTTTGTTGCAACAACTATATCATTATTTACTTTATAAATATAGTTTCCTCTATAATCAGGTAATCCTTTTGCATTATCATATAATGTTGTATCAATAACTACTTGAAAATCAGAATCAAATTTTAATTTAAATATTCCAGTTTCCTTTTTAGAAACCCAAAAATTATAATCTTCATCTTCAACAATATAATTTGTTTCTACATCAAAACCATCATTTATTGTATTTCTAAATTGCCATTTTCCATTTTGATAAGAATATACACAAAGTCCACCGACACAACCTCCTATTAATAAATCTGGACGTTCTATAGGACTTATTATTGTGTTTAGTTTTCGTTTATCATTATCCACTAAATAAAACACATTATTTTGTTCAACTACTAATCCATTTGTTGTACAACACACAATTTGATTATTTATAGTATCAATTAACGAAATTGCACCATATTCTTTATCTGCTAATTGTTTTTGATACATATTTCGATTTACAACTCCTAAATTGATACTATCAATTGGAATAGAATATAAACTATTTCCTCCTAAGAATAATTTTTTATCTTTCTGATAAACAAATGAAATGTTATTAATATTTGGGAATGTTGATATTGGTGAATATAAATCTATGTAACTAATACCATTTAGGGTTGATAACCATATGCAATTATTTTCTATTTGATAAATTGACATTATTTGATTATTGCATAAACCATTTCGCTCTCTTAATATTTTTATTGGTTTAAAATTTTTATCGGTTATAATCAAACCTTGTGTTAGTAATCCAAATGCATAATATCCACCTTTTAATTCTTTTGCACAATATACTTCTCCTATTAATAAATTATTTACCTCTGCATTTATTTCTAGCAACTCTCCATTTTGTATTGTCAAAAGACCTTTTATTCTAGAAACGAAAACAGGACCTGTTTCTGAATGAATTGCTGTTACAATTTGCATGTCTTTTGATTCTTTGATATATTCTAAAGGTGAATCTTGTTTATTGGTCAATTCATAATATCCTCGAATTCCATAATGTACATATATTTTTCCATCGCATTGACTCATAAATGATAATTTCTGATTATCATCAAAAGACAATACTGATATTGTATCATTTTTATATTTAAATATTTGAGAATCTGAAAAATATATTACTTCATTATTGTTGGTTGTTATAATTCCTCTAATTCTTATATTTACACGATATTGTTCTGGAACTTTGTCTAATATCGACACATATTGCATAAAGCCACTTTTATCAGGTGCTAAATATCCTAAATCTGAATTTCCTCCTACGTATATTGTTCTTTTATCATTACTTATTGCTAATGATAATACTGAAGATTTTTTTGATGTTTCTATTCTCCTAAAATTGGTTCCATCATACTCAAATACTCCTAATTCATTGGCAAAATACATTATTCCTCTAAAATCTTGAACTGCACACCAATTATGTTTATGTCCAGCATAATCTATTAATGAATAATTTTTGATATATGGATTCCCTGCAATCTTTATTTGAGCTTTAGCTGTAAAAGATAGAAATATAATAGATAACAATAATATTATTATATGTTTTTTCATAAATGATATTTTGATTCAAATTTCAAAAATACAAATTTTTTGGATTTATTTATAGATATATAATATATACTAATCTTTTTACTCATTACCCACCAAATACAAATTATATCTAACTACAAACAAATAAAGAATACCTAACAACATAATAATTTTTGATAAGCTACTTACAAAATGGCAATCTTCTTTAGTTTTGATTTTTAAAGTTTTATAAATTAACAATAATAATGGTAATATTACTAAAACTGACAAATATGTAGCTGAGATTAAATCATTTAAAAAATTTATCCACACCCAAATTATACCCAAAATTGTAATTACCATTAGTGATATTACAATTATTTTTGAAACTTTAAATCCTAAAACAACAGGAATTGTATTTCTTCCACTTTCTTTGTCTCCATTATAATCTTCCATATCTTTTATTATTTCACGAAATAGTGTTGTAATAAATGAAAATATAGAAAATCCTAACGACCAATAAAAAATTAGATTTAAATCAAAAACTCCATTTATTATATTTGGATTATCAGTATTCATTTGTCCTGGAAGTTGATAAGCTACAGGCATTAGTGGAATTATACTTATTAAAAAAGCTACAATAATGTTTCCTAAAAGAAACATTTTTTTATATGTTGAAGAATAAAACCATAATAATCCAGAAATAATAGGATAAGCAAATGCAAATATCCAAACCCCAATTCTTATAGAAACCAAAGCTCCTAATATACAAGCAATAATATTTAATGCTAAATGCCATGTTAAAGCATTTCCTCTACTAATATCTGTTCCAACAATCACATTATTAGGTCGATTTATTAAATCGGCTTTTGTATCAAAATAATCGTTTATAACATAACCTCCACCTGCTATCATTATTGTTGCAAGTGTCATAAATATAAAATCAAGTATTGTAAAAGTTGGCGTTAATTCATATAAATTCAAGATTGGAACCACAAGACACCAATTTATTAACACTTGTAATAATACAATCATTAATAGGTTTTTATACCTTACCATTTTTAGAAAAGAGTTCATATTCTACTGAAAATTAGATTGTTCTATATTGTCGAGTCCGTTTTTATATTTTTCTGAAAATTCAACAATACTATCACTTACAAAACTATATATTTTTTTTAAAGTTGGATGCGAATTTAGCATTTCAAGATGCAAATTTAATATTCCTGTGTCGCGACGAACTGCAGGTCCACTTTGACATAATACAGGATCATTTGTTAATGCTTTTCTAATTGTTTCTTTTATAAGAGGTTCCAACAACGAAAAATCAACTTCATTTTCGTTCATCAACATTTTTGAAGTTGCAATTATATGATTTGTAAAATTACATGCAAAAACAGCACTTAAATGCAAACAACGTCGCTGAGCCGATGTCATTTCTCTAACATCTTGCGACAATGAATGTGCTATATACAATATTTTTTGTGCAGTAATTTCATCACTATATTCAACTAAAAGTGGAGTGTTTTTTAAATCAACTTTTACTGATTTTGAAAATGTTTGAATTGGATAAATTACTCCACAATTTTTAAAATATCGTTTTAAAACATTTATATCTGTGGTTCCACTTGTGTGAATAACAATTTTTTGTGTTTTTAAAGCCGAAGCCATTGGCATAATTCCACTATCTGCTGTTAATATAAAATAAGCATCTGCGTATGGTGTTATTTTAGACAATTCAAACACTGGTGCTATTCTAAAATTTTCGGCAATTTTTGTTACATTTTGCGCTGTTCTGCCATAAACTCCAACAATATTATGTCCACTTTCTTTTAAGGCTGGGATTAAACTCCATGCCACATTTCCTGTTCCGATTATAAAAATATTCATTTTATATTTATATTGAATACTCTGCAAAGTTGTAAATAATATATTAAAAATACAAAATGTTTTTTACTCAAAAAAATATTTATTTTTTTCTTGACTATACACATAAAAAGAATTAACTTGCAGTCAAATAAAAATTGTAATGAAAAAGAATTGTATTTTGTTGATTTCGTTGTTATTGATAACGTTTGTGAATGGATGCGCTGTTAAAGATGCAGACGAAACGGTTGAGTTTTTTTATAAAATGTTAAAATGCGAAGATTTTGAAACTGCTGTTTCGCTCATTGACAACGACGTTTTTATTCAAACTTCTAGAAACACTTGGATTGAATCTTTAACAAAAATTCAACAAAAAAATGGAAAAATTCTGAATTTTACTCGAAAAAATTACTATTCCGACACTATTAATAATATTACCCGTGTTGAATTGATTTACGAAGTAAAATATGAAGATAAAATAACTACTGAAAAAATTCAATTAATTTGTCGCGAAGGCAAATATAAGATTACATATTATGGATTTGAATAATAACGAACAATACTATTGTCAAGTATTAAATAACTTAGCTTCTTTATGTTCTCGTTCCGAAAAATGCGAACAAGATGCAATTGATTATTTAACAAAAAAAGGATTGTCCCAAAATGAGTGTAATCGTGCTTTAAATTTTTTAATTGAAAATAATTATATCAACAATGAAAGATATGTAGAAGCTTTTGTAAAAGACAAACAACGTTTTAGTAAATGGGGTACTAAAAAAATTGCAATGGCTTTGTTGCAAAAAAAAATTTCTAAATCTCTTATTGAAAACGCTATTGCTGATTTTGCAGAACTCAACGAATCTGATATTATTTATGAACAAGTTGAAAAAAAAGCAAAATCAATTAAAGATAACATATATTCAAAAGAAGCTAGAGCAAAACTTCTTAGATTTTGCGCAAGTAGAGGCTATTCTATAGAAAAATCTTTTGTAGCTATTAACAGATTATTAGAAAAATATAACAATTAATAATATCCAAATGACAAGCAATAAAGAAACTATATTAGCTGTTGACGATTTTCAAGTTAATCTGCAATTATTACAAGGAATGCTGAATAACGAATATTCAATTATTACAGCTAATAATGGAAAAGATGCAATCAAAATAGCATTAGAACAAAAACCTGATCTAATTTTGTTAGACGTTATGATGCCTATTATGGATGGTTTTACTGCTTGTAAAATTTTAAAAGAAAATCTTGAAACTAAAAATATCCCTGTAATTTTTTTAACTGCACGAACCGACAAAAACAGCATTATAGAAGGTCTTCAAGCTGGTGCTGTTGATTATATTTGCAAACCTTTTGACCGTGATGAATTAAATATTAGAATTAAAAATCATTTAAAACTTATTCAAACTCAAAAAAAACTTGAATTTGAACTTCATCAACGCATAATTGCAAAAAATCAACTTGCCGACAAAACCAAACTTTTATCTTTAGTTACCGACAATATAAGCGATGCTGTTACAATTTGCAACAATCAAGGTTACATTATTTTAGCGTCGCCTTCTTCCAAAAAAATATTCAGAACTGAAATCGCTAATATCATAGGTAAACCGATTTGGGATTTAGCTCAAAACAATAATGAAAAAAATAATATTCACAACTTTTTTAACGACGTTTTAAACGGAACAAAAACAAAAACTCGTTTTGTGTTCCACAATTCTAAAGATAATAAATATATTGTTTTAGAAAGCAAAGGAACTGTGGTATATAAAGCAAATGGCGAAATTAGCATGATTATGTTTGATACAAACGATATCACAACTCGTGTAAAAGCAACTTTAAGATTTAAAAAAAGCACAAAACTTCAAAACAATCTTCGTCTTATTACAGCAAATCTTGCACATATTAACCAAATCAGAAAAAAATTTATTTATCTTGTTGAATCGCTTTCTGATTTAACAAATGCAGATGAATTAATTTTACTTTTAGGTCGTTCTGATAATAATAATGAATTTTATTATATTAATGGTAAAAAAAATATAAAATATGGCATTATTCCTCGTGGAGAAAATGAATATTCTGATTTTATTAAAATATTAAAAAACAACAACAACGAAATTGTTTGCAATATTCATGAACCTTTTATTCCAAAACAAATTTCGCAACGAAATAGAAGATATATTATATATCCTATAATTATTGATAACAAACTTATTGGTATTTTTTACTTAGGTAAAAATAGTAAAAAAAGTATACAACCAAATGCTGTATATTCAGTTATAACAATAACATCTTTATTAAAAAGTTGTATAAACAAAATAAATTTTGAACAAAAAATTTCTAGCAAAGAACTTCAACTTCGCCAATTATTTGAAAGTAGTGCAAATGCTATTGTTATTGTTGACAGCAATTATGTTATTGAACGTCACAATAGTAGATTTATCGAAATGTTTGGTTTTCAACAAAATAATTTATCTTCACAAAAAATATCATCTATTTTAAAAGGTGATATTCTAAAACGAATTACAAAATTATTAGACGAAACTTTAAATAATTCAAAATACGAAACAGTAGAAATACCTTTTCTAAATCCTCAAGGAATCAAAAAATTTTATGAAATAACAGCATCTAAAATAAATTTATCTAACACTCAAACAGTTTGTCTTTTGTTGATTACCGACATCACAAAACTAAAAGACATGGACAAAACAATATTTAGCACAATAACTAGCACCGAAGAAAAAGAACGAACTAGAATGGCTCGAGAACTTCATGATGGACTTGGTGCTTTATTGTCGAGCATTAATATTTACATAAATCTTGTTTTGTCAGACACAATGGAAAAAGAAGAAATTTTAAACACTTTATCTCTTACAAAATCTCTTGTGGGCGAAGCAATTCAAAATGTAAAAGAAATCGCTAACAATCTTCATCCTGTAATTCTAACACGTTTTGGACTTGTTGAAACTATTAAAGCATATATCGAACAACTTGAATCTACAAAAATTATTAAATTCGGCTTCACTTATTCTGAATTTCAAAACCTAAAAAACAAAGACCTTGAACTTACTTTATACAGAATTCTTTGCGAATTAATTAACAATACTTTAAAATATGCTCAAGCAAAAAATGTTGCTATAAGTTTATCAACACAACCAACAAGCATACAATTAGAATATGCCGACGATGGTAAAGGCTTAGATATCAACAAAATAAAATCAGAATCTTTAGGAATGGGTCTTTCAAATATTGAAGGCAGAATAAAAGCTTTAAACGGAACATGTAATTTTATTACTAAATATCAAAAAGGATTTCGTGTTTTCATAGAAATTCCGTATATTGCAACTCAAAGCTAAAATAGATAAAATTGTAGTTAATATAGATAAAATAACAATAAATTTAATTATAATGGGTAAAATTAAAATCATTCTTGTTGACGACAAAGTAGTTTATCGTAATGCAATTAAAACATTGCTTCAAAAACTAGGTGACGTAGACATTATTGCAGAAGCTTCTAATGGTGCTGAATTTCTTAAATTACTAGGATATAATAATCCTGATTTAGTTTTTATCGACATCGAAATGCCTGAAATGAACGGCATCGAAGCCACAAAAGCTGCTCTAAAAATTAATCCTTCTCTTGTTATTATTGGACTTTCAATGTATGACAACAAAAAATATGTAAACGACCTTATTGAAGCAGGTGCAAGAGGTTATTTACTAAAACTAAGCGACAACGCTCAAATTTTTAGACAAATTCTTAGAAATCCAAAAGCTCAAGTGTTCTTCTCTAAAGACATTTCACCAAACAAAGAAGCTGAAGACAACCTCAAAAAAACTATATTGATTGCCGACGACTTTGAAAATACTCGTTTTGTAATTGAATTTACATTAAAACAAGCTGGATACGAAGTTATTAAAGCCACCGATGGACTAAACGCTCTTAATTATTTTGATGGAAGAAAAATTGATTTACTTGTAACTGATTTAAACATGCCTAAAAAAGACGGGCTAGAATTAGCTGAAGCTGTAAAACGAATTCCTGCCTACAAAAGTATACCTATTCTTTTATTAACTACTGAAATTAACGAAGAGAAAAAAGTTAAAGCCAAACAAATTGGTATCACAGGTTGGATACAAAAACCTTTTGTTATTGACAAATTTTTAATGTTTATAAAAAAAGCTCTTCAATAAACTTTACCTAATAAATAACAACAAACTAACATGCTCGAACAATTTAAACAAAAATATCTTGAAGAAGTTAACGACCTTCTTAACGAATTAGAAAGTACACTTCTTGAACTTGAACAAAAACCTAGTGACGAAGAAGATATCAACAAGGTTTTTAGAGTGATGCATACCATAAAAGGTACTAGTGGCATGTATGATTTTAAAATTGTTGAAAAACTTACTCACGATATCGAAAGCATTTATGGAAAAATTCGTGACAATCACGAATCAGTGAATAAAGATATTATTACTATAACTCTTGAAGGCGTTGATCTTATTCGTCGTTTATTAAATCAACCTTCTAACAACGACCAAAACGATGTTGATATTTTTACAACTCATTTAGCTACAATTTGTGATGAACCTTTAACTCTAAGTGAAAATTCTAACAATAATAATATTTTTGAAAACAATAACATTGCAACCTATTATATTCAATTTATTCCTGAAGCAGACATTACTAACAGAGGAATAAACATTAAAAATATTCTTGACGATATTGATAAATTAGGTAACGGGATAATTATTCCTAGATCCTGGCCTGAAGATGAACAATACGCAAATAAATTTTATATGTATTGGGAAGCTATTTATTCTACTGAAAAAACATACAATGAGCTTCAAGAAATTTTTATTTTTGTTCCTGACGAAGTTAAAATTACTAAAATTGCTGACGCTGATTTAATTGCTAATGAGCAATTTGTTGAAGAAATTCAAAAAAGTCAAGCTAACGAAACTCCTATCAAAATTGAAGATTTAGCTAATTTGGCTAATAAAATTACTGGCGGATGTTGCAAAATTTTATCAAACAATAATAAAAATCAAGAAATTAACTCTAACAAAAATCAAGAAAATCAAAACAACGAAGAAAAAAGCTTTGTAAAAAATCTTGACGCTTTAGACAACAAAGCTAACAGCATTAAAGTTGACTCCGACAAACTAGACGAACTTATGAATCTTGTTAGCGAACTAGTTACAACTAAAGCTGAAATGCTTTTATTAGCTGACAAATACAACATTCCTGAACTTTCTACAATTTGTGAAAAAATTGACAAACTCTCTAACAAATTTAAAGATAACGCTTTATCTATTCGTCTTGTTCCTATCGAAAGTATGATGCTTAGATTTGAACGTTTGGTTCGTGATTTATCTAAAGAATTAAACAAACAAATTGATTTTATTACAGAAGGCACTGATACAGAACTCGACAAAACAATTATCGACAATCTTGCTGTTCCTCTTATGCACATCATTAGAAACAGCATTGACCATGGAATTGAACCTGTTGAACGTAGACGGGAACTCAAAAAAACAGATCATGGAATAATCAAATTTACGGCTTTTTATTCAGGTGCTAATGTATTTATTCAAGTTCAAGACGATGGTGCAGGCATGAATCCTGAATATCTAAGAAAAAAAGCCATAGAAAAAGGTTTTATTAAACCAGATCAAGTGGTTACCGACCGTCAATTATATGATTTGGTTTTTCTTCCTGGATTTTCCACTGCTCAAAAAATCACTGGTATTTCGGGCAGAGGTGTTGGAATGGACGTGGTAAAACAAAATATTGTAAAACTTCGTGGGGAAATTGAAATGGACAGCGAAATTAATTTAGGTACAATTACAACCATTAAACTTCCATTAACTCTTAGTATTGTTGATGCACTTTTAGTTTCTATCGAAGAAACTTTTCTATTAATACCTCTTTATGTTATTGATAGTTGCATTCAAGTGAAAACAACAGAATTGTTCAGTGAAAATGGACATTTCATTTTCGAAAACGAACCTTTACCAATAATTAATTTACGTCAACTTTTAGAAATTGAAGGTAATAATCCTGAAGAAACCAATGTTATTTTAGTTAAATATAAAGACGGTAGAATTGGACTAACTGTTGACAAAGTTATTGGTGAACACCAAGCTGTATTAAAATCTCTTGGTAAATATTTTGCTGATCAAGAATATATTTCAGGTGGAAGTATTTTAGGCGATGGAGGTATTGCCTTAGTTCTTGATACTAACAAACTTATCAAACTTATTGAAAAAAAATAAAATATAACTAAATAATTAAACAACATAATAAAAGCAAAACCTGATAGCAAAATGGAAACAACCTCAGACTCAACTTCATATCTTTCATTTTTAATAAATGAAGAATATTTTGCGGTTAAAATACAAAATGTATTAGAAGTACTTGAAATGCAAAAAATTATACCTATTCCAAAAACGCCTAAATATATTAGAGGGGTTATTAATTTTCGTGGCGAAATTTTACCCGTTATTGATACTCGTCTAAAATTTAACATGATTGAAAACCAAAACAAATCAAACAATGTTATCATTGTTCTTGAAATAAACCAAGACGACAACGAAAACAAACTTCTTGTTGGCACTATTGCCGATAGTGTAAAAAACGTTGTCGACGTTAAACCTCTAGACATTATGTTGGTACCAGATTTTAATACTATAATTAATTCTGAATATACCGACGGTATTTTTAAAAATGAAAACAATTTTATTACTATTCTTAATATCGATAAAATTTTTTCATTAAACAATAAAAATCAAAAACATTCCCAAAATCAATTATCATGAATATTTTAAACACATACAAAAAGTATTTTACCAATAGTAAAATTGGTATTATCATTCGACGACTATTTTTGTCGTTAGCTTTAACTATGACCATTGTTTTTATTACTGGTTTTATTTTGTATACCAGAATGTTAATGAGAAACAATGGTACAAAACAAATGAATGATATCACTGCACAATGTTCTAAAGAAATTGAACTAACAATGGATAATTACATTAAATTAGCTCAATACACTTCGCAAATTTTATCTCTTTCTAAAAACGACTCTATTTCGCGTGAAGCAACTATGCTTCTACTTAAAAATGCTTTTATAAACGCTGAAAATTTCATAATGATGGGAATGAAATGGGACAAAAACGCTTTTGATCATCGTGATGCCAAATTTCAAAATTCAAATCTTTTTGAAAGTTATAATGGTGAATTTAATTGCTATTTCTATAGAAACAAAGATGGAGAAGTTTTAAACGACAACGGTTTCAAATTTGAAAATAGTATTTACGAAGAAATTTGTAAAAATCCAATTCCTAAAGCTTTTTCTCCTGAATTTATTACAATTAATGGCAAAAAAACGTTGGCTTTCCCTTTTGCTGTTCCTATTTTAGATATTAAAACCAACAAAGAAAACCAACACAAAATGTTAGGTGCTTTAATTTCTTACATTTCACTCAAATCTTTTGCTGAAATTGCAAAAAAATATAATGATAGTATTTCTTTTCAAACTAATGCTATTATCTTTGACAACAATAAAAAAATTATAGCTAACACCGAAACCGAAGGATCTGAAGGTAAAAACATTGAAGAATTATATACTAATTTTTCTAACAATCCAGAATTATTTAATCAAAAAAAATCTCAATTTAAAATTGACGATTACTCATTTCATTCAACATTTCTAAATATAGGCAACAATGAAACTAAATGGTTAATAGTTTTTAAAACAGCTTCTAACAATTTTACAAATGGAATAGGACAATTAATCAAAAGTTTAGCAATTATTTGCATAGTTTTATTTTCATTAGCTTTCATACTATCCACATTCGTTGGATATAGCATAGGACGACCAATTTCGGCAATGCTTATAGGTTGCAAACAATTAGCATCTGGCAACTTAAATGTTTCTTTTAAACAAAAATATATAGGCAAAGACGAAATATCTCAACTTTTTATTGCATTTAATGACATGGCAGAAAAACTTAAAAAAATCGTCATGGACGTTAAACAATCAGCACAAAATGTAAATAGCGCAGGTCGTGAATTATCAAAATCTGCATCATTAATGGCATCAGGTGCAAACGAACAAGCATCTGCTTCTGAACAAGTTTCATCAGCTATGGAAGAAATGACTTCTTCTATTCAAAAAAATGCAACAAACGCCAACCAAACAGAAATAATAACTAATAAAGTGGTTCAAAGTGTTTTAATTGCCAACAAATCAGTAGGAAAAACTGTTGATGCAATGAAAAACATTACTAATAAAATTGGAATTATAAACGAAATTGTTGGCAGAACAGACTTACTTGCTGTAAATGCAGCTATCGAAGCTGCTAGAGTTGGCGAATTAGGAAAAGGTTTTGCCGTTGTTGCTTCTGAAATTCGCAAACTTGCTGAAAAAAGTCAAATTGCAGCAAAAGAAATTGACGAACTTACAATTAACGGTGTTAAACAAGCTGAAAATTCTGGCAATTTATTAGATTTATTAGTTCCTGAAATTAATAAAACTTCACAATTAATTCACGAAATTACAGCTTCTACTGTTGAACAAAATAGTAATGCTTCGCAAGTAAACAATGCTCTACAACAACTCAACAGCATTACACAACAAAATGCAGCAACTGCAGAAGAATTATCTACTAGTGCCGACGAATCTCAATCTCAAGCAGAATCTCTCGACAATACAATGTCATTTTTTAGATTTGAAAAAATTACAGACGAATCTGAAATTTCGCTTCTTAACAAACAAGCTACTGAAATTTTAAAACAAATCGACAAAAAAATAAGTAAATAATTTGTCATTTTTTTTAAAAAAGAGGACTAAAAAGTCCTCTTTTTTTTTATCTAGAATTTTACATTCAAAATAAATAAAAAACATAGTAAAAAAAAAACATAAAAACAAACTTCCAAAAATTATAAAAAACTCCACTTTTTTTTGCAATTTTGCAAAATTAACAATGAATATATTTTACAATGAACACTAACATACTAGCAGTAGTAGGAAATCCAATACTTCATAGTTTAAGTCCTGTATTGATAAATGCTGCTTGCGAAAATAAAAATTTAGATTACCGTTATTTACGTTTACATGCCAACACTGCTTTAGAAGCCATTACTTCATTTAAGATGTTGAATTTAAAAGGAATGAATGTAACAGCTCCTTTTAAACAAGACATTATTCAATATCTTGATAATTTAACGGAAAATGCAAAAAAAGCAAATGCTGTAAATTGCGTTTTTATTAAAAACAATCAACTTTGGGGCGATAATACCGATATCACTGGTGTAGAATTATCAATTAAACAATATCCTGATTTTTTAAAAGATGGAAAAATGTTGGTTATTGGTAGCGGTGGTGCAACTCCTGCTGTTATTATTGCTGGTCAAAATCTTAATCTTGATGTTACAGTTGCAGCTAGAAATATTGAAGTTTTAAATCAACTTAAACTAAAATTTAATGTCAAAACTATACCTTTAACAGAATTACCAAATTGTGTAAACAACTTTAAAATAATAGTTCAAGCATTACCTTCAGGAGTTAAAGTTTTTGACCCTACAATATTAAAATCTGGAAGACTTATTTTAGACGCCAATTACAAAGACTCAATTTTTGAAAAATTATCAAACACAATAGGCTATAAATTTTTGTCAGGAAAAAATTGGTTAGTAAACCAAGCTGTTCCCGCATTTAATAGATTTACAGAAGAAAACACATCTGCCGACATAATGTATAAAGCCTTAGAAAAATATAATTTTAAATATCAAAAACGAATTGCATTAGTTGGATTTATGGGGGTTGGCAAAACCACTTCTGGTAAAATACTAGCAGAAAAATTTGGATATAAATTCATAGATCTTGACGACGAAATTGAACTTCAAGAAGGAATGAAAATTTCTGAAATATTTAATAAAAAAGGCGAAGATTATTTTCGTGATATAGAACAAAAAAAATTAAGTGAATATTCTAATATGCAGAATATTATACTTTCTTGTGGAGGTGGTACAGTTAAAAATAAAAGCAATCAAAAATTATTAAACAATAACTTTTTAACAATTTGGCTATATGCAACATCAAAATATTGTATAGAAGGATTAGATGTTAGCAATCGACCACTTCTTCAATGTGAAAACAAAGCTGAAAAAGCAGAAAAAATGTTACAAGAACGCATACCATATTATGCAAACTCAGCATATTCTGTATTAAATGTAGAAAATCTTCATAGTCAACAAATAGCAGAAAAAATTTATGAACAAATTAATAGAACATTCGGCATATAGAGCTGATTTAACAATTCCATCATCAAAAAGTTATATGCAACGTGCTGTTGCGTTGGCTATTTTGTCAGAAGGTAAAACAATTTTATATAATCCTGATTTTAGCAACGACTCTTTAGCAGTACTCGAAATTGCACGAAAATTAGGATGTAGTGTTCAAAATAGCACAGATCAAGTTTCTATTAGAACTTTTAAATCTATCAAAGAAACTAAACTATCAGTTGGAGAAGCAGGACTTGGATTAAGATTATTTACCCCAGTTTGCGGACTTTTTAATCGGGATATTATTATTGGTGGATATGGAACATTACTTAAACGTCCTATGGACTCAATGGAAAAACCATTAAAAGAATTAGGGGTTACAATTTCAACAGCTAATGGCTTCATTCCTATTAATATTTCAGGAAAACTTGTTGGCGGAAACACTGAAATTGACGGAAGTGAAAGTTCGCAATTTTTAACAGGATTACTAATTTCATTACCAAAAGCAGAAAACAATTCTGTTATTAAAGTAAAAAATCTTAAAAGTATTCCATATGTTGAAATGACACTTGATATTATAAAAAAATTTGGTGGCGAAATCGAAAACGAGAATTATGAAATATTTAAAATAAAAGGAAATCAAAAATATCAAGGAATAAATTATACAGTAGAAGGTGATTGGAGTAGTGCTGCAAGTCATTTAGTAGCAGGTGCTATTGCTGGTTCTGCAACAATTTATGGACTAAATCCTGCGTCACTTCAAGCCGACAAAGCTATTTTAGAAGTTTTAATGAGTTGCGGTGCTCATGTTGAAATTGATTACAAACAAATCAAAGTTGTAAAAGCTGACTTACAAGCATTTAAATTTGACGCTTCAAATTGTCCTGATTTATTTCCTGTTTTAGCAAGTTTAGCTTCTCAATGCAAAGGAACTTCTATTATAAAAGGTATTAAAAGATTAGCTCATAAAGAAAGTAATCGTGCTTTATCTATTCAAGAAGAATTTCAAAAACTTGGAATAAAAATAGAATTAAAAGATGATTATATGCACATTACTAATGGAAAAATCTTAGGAGGAAGAGTATGGAGTCATAAAGATCATCGAATGGCAATGGCTTTGGCAATTTGCGGACTTGTTTCTGAAAACGCAGTTCAAGTTGATGATGCTGACTCTGTTAGCAAATCATATCCTAAATTTTGGGACCACTTTTATATGTCAAAACAAATATTTTTATAAACAAATTTATAAAATTGAAACAATATAATTCACATAAAATATATAATATTAGTGCAATTTTTATTGTAATTGGATTGATATACATTTGCAAACTATTTTATATTCAAGTAATTGATACAAAATATAAAATGTCTGCTGATAATAATGTATTTCGTCATGTCATTGATTATCCAGCAAGAGGATTAGTTTTTGACAGAAACGAAAAATTATTAGTATATAATGAATCATCATACGATTTAGTTGCTATTCCAAACAAAGTTCCGCCATTTGACACTACTGATTTATGCAATATACTTGGTATTTCATTAGAAACTTTTCGTGCTGAATTTAAAAAAGCTATTAGTTATGCTCCTTATAAAGAAAGTGTTATTCATAAACAAATAACAAAACAAAGATATTCATATCTTCAAGAAAAAATGTACAAATTTGTTGGATTTAGTGTTCAAGAACGTTCAGCTCGTAGATATGAATACAATGCAGCAGCTCATGTACTTGGATATGTTAGAGAAGCAGGTAAAGATTTAATCGAAAAAAATTCTTATTATAAACCTGGAGATTACGTTGGAATTGCTGGCATAGAACAATCTTACGAAGAAGTTTTAAGAGGTAAAAAAGGACAAAAAATTTATGTTGTTGACGTAAAAAACAGAATTCAAGGAAGTTATATGAATGGAAGTTTTGACACAGCTGCAATTGTAGGAAAAAATATAATGTCCACACTCGATATAGATCTTCAAATGTATGGCGAAAAACTAATGCAAAATAAAATTGGTAGTATTGTTGCAATAGAACCTTCAACAGGAGAAATTCTTGCATTAATCAGTTCGCCTGGTTATGATCCTAATTTATTAGTTGGCAGTGATATATCAATAAATTATCCAGCTTTACTTGCCGACAAATATAAACCAATGTATAATCGTGCAATTATGGCATATTATCCCCCAGGGTCTACATTTAAACCAATAAATGCTTTAATAGGATTACAAGAAGGAATAATATCAGCAAATACAGCATTTCCATGTAATGGAGGATTTAGTATTGGTAGTCATGTTGTTAAATGTCACCATGCAGGAAGTTTAGATTTAACTACTGCAATTCAGCATTCTTGTAATGCTTATTTTTGTTACGAATTTTCAAAACTAATTAGCGATAAAAAATATCATCGTGCCGATAGTGCATATTCAAATTGGAGAAGAAGAGTTCAAGCTTTTGGATTAGGTATAAAACTTAACAGTGATTTACCACAAGAAAAACAAGGTATTATATACTCTAAAGATTATTACAATAAATTTTATGGAGAAGGTCGTTGGAGTGCTTTCACAATTATTTCACTATCAATAGGTCAAGGTGAATTAAGTTTTACCCCACTTCAAATTTGTAACGCTTGCGCAACAATCGCAAATCGAGGATATTATGTAATACCGCATATTGTAAAAAAAATAGAAGGACAGCAACAAATTGACTCAAGATTTATTGAACATCAAGAAACAGGTATTGAACAAAAATATTTTGCTCCTGTAATTCAAGGAATGCGCGAAGTTTGTGAATTAGGAACAGGACGCGCAGCTCAAGTACCAGGAGTAATTGTTTGTGGAAAAACTGGAACAGCACAAAATCCACATGGAAAAGATCACTCAATTTTTGAAGCATTTGCACCAATGGATAATCCTAAAATAGCAATTGCAGTTTATGTAGAAAATGGAGGATTTGGATCTCAATACGCAGCTCCTATAGCAGGGTTAATGATTGAAAAATATCTTAACGACACAATATCACGAAAAGATGTTGAAGCAAGAATGTTTAATGCAAATCTTTTAACACCTCAAAATTAATCACTTAAAAATGAAACATAGAGGAGGAAACATATTTTTATCAATAGATTGGCTAACAGTTTTTTTATATTTACTTTTAGTCTTTTTAGGTTGGCTAAATATTTATTCAGCAGTTTATGACGAAAGCCATAGTAGTATTTTGTCAATGTCGCAACGTTATGGAAAACAACTAATTTGGATTGGTATTTCGTTTATTATTATAACCTTAGTGATGGTTATTCAAGCTAGAGTATATTCAATATTTGCTTATATTGTTTATGGAATAGCCATACTTGCATTATTCCTAGTATTGTTTTTAGGAACAAAAACAAACGGTGCTAGATCATGGTTTGAAATAACAAGCAATTTTAAATTTCAACCCGCAGAATTTGCAAAATTTGCTACAGCTTTGGCTCTATCTAAATTTATGAGTAATTTTGATTTTGACATATCATCGTTTAATTCTCAATGTGTCAACAATTTATTTAAAGCTATTTTAATTCTTGCTATTCCTGCAGGACTTATTCTGTGTCAACCTGATATGGGGTCGGTTTTAGTATATACAAGTTTAATTTTTGTTTTTTATCGTGAAGGTCTCCCTGGATTTTGGCTTTGGTTAATTGTTTTAGCGGTATTAATTTTTGTTTCTACTTTAATATTTTCACTAAATTTTGTTATTGGAGGATTATTTATATTAACTTTTATTGGGTATACTCTTTATAAACAAAAAATTGTAAGTTCTCTTATTGGACTAGGTCTATATTTATTTACATTTGCTATATTTTTTATAATAAATCATTGGGGACTTCAAGATAAATATCAGCTTCATTATATTATGTTAGCGTCTATTATGTTAGTTTCTTTTGTTTTATTAGGATATTCATTCGTTAAAAGACATAATCCATTAAAATACTCATTAATAATATTAATAGGATCACTTCTATTAGTTTTTTCTGTTGATTTCATTTTCCATAATGTAATGACAGCACATCAACAAACATTAATTAATGTGTTTTTAGGAGTAGAAAACGATCCTCAAGGAACAGAATATAACGTTAATCAAAGTAAAATTGCCATTGGTTCTGGCGGATTAACAGGAAAAGGATTTTTAGATGGAACTCAAACTAAATTTAATTTTGTGCCAGAACAAGCTACAGACTTTATATTTTGCACTGTTGGAGAAGAATGGGGATTTGTTGGTTGTACAACTATTATTTTATTATTCTTGGGTTTAATAATCAGAATTATGTATCTAGCAGAACAACAACGTTCGGCTTTTTCTCGAATTTATGGATATTGCGTTGCATCAATTCTATTTTTACACCTTGCCATAAATGTAGGTATGACTATTGGAATGGTTCCTGTTATTGGCATTCCTCTGCCTTTTTTTAGCTATGGAGGAAGTTCGTTATGGTCGTTTACAACACTACTATTTATTTTTATAAGATTAGACGCTTCTAGAGACGAACAATTATAAAAAAAAAAGAGTAAGTCTATCTTACCCTTTTTAATTCAATAAAATTCTAAACTTATGCCAAATCAGAATCTTCTAAAATAAAAATATCTTCAACTGTTACTGAAAAATAGCGTGCTATTTTTAACGCTAACAATGTTGATGGAGTAAATTTATTTGTTTCAATTGCATGAATTGTTTGTCTTGAAACTCCAATTTTTTCAGCCAAATCACCTTGTGTAATTCTTTTTTTGGCTCTTTCTACTCTAATTGTATTATCCATGATTTTACTTATTAAATGAATTATATTTTTTCTGAACAAAGATAATACTATTTTTTGAATATTGCTTATATTTTAATAATTTTTTTCGAAAAAAATATAAAATTCATAAAAAAAGTGGTTATAATGATTTATAAGCTTATATTTTTCAATAATTATTTAATATTTAAACAAAATTTATTCGTTTTCGTGACTATAATTATTAGTAAAATCTATAGCTTTATTCCTAATTTTTAATGCCAATATTGAAATATCATCTCTTTGTTCACCTTCTTGTGAAAATTCTGATATACTTCGTTCTATTTCTGTCTTTTGATTATCTAAAGAATAAGACGAAATTTCATTAAGCAATAGTTCGAAACGCTGACGACCAAATCGTTTTCGGTCAAAATTATTTTGATCTATAACACCATCTGAAAAAAGATAAATAATGTCTCCAGGATTTATATTTATTTCTGTTTGGGTAAATTGCAATGTATATTTTAATCCTGCTCTTCTTACACCTCCTGCTATTGATATTCTATCGGCTACCAGCATCTGATATTTGGGCATATTTATCGATTTATAAAATACCGAATTTTTAGCTCCTGAGAATATCAACTTATTTATAAAACCATTTTGATCAACATCAAAACGACACAAAGACATATCCATTCCATCTTTATTATCACTAGTATCTTGTTTTAATAATCTTGATATTCGCGATGATAATTCTGATAATATTTCTGAGGGATTATAGATCTGTGATGTTCCTACAATCTCATTCAAAACGGTATTTGCTATTAAACTCATAAATGCTCCAGGTACGCCATGTCCTGTACAATCAATTACTGATGCAAACAACATTTTTTTATCTTCAACAACATATTGCCACAAAAAGTCGCCAGATACAATATCTTTCGGTTTATATATCACTAATGTATCAAAATATTGTTCAAAATCTTCTTTTTGTGCTAATAATGCGTGTTGTATTGTTTGTGCATAATTGATACTTCCATTTATTGCTATATTTTTTGATTTCAATATTGAATATGCATCAGATTTTTCAATAACTGCCTCGGAGTATGAAGCTATTACTTTTAAACTTGCTATATCATTTTTGGTAAAAGCATTACTATCAAAACTATTGATAATCATCACTCCACAAACATAATTACCATTAAACAATGGTAATCTAACACATGTTTTTATTCCTTTTGCCTGTAATTCGGGAGGAATTGGCTGTCCTGATGAATCATCTACTATTATTTCCTGTCTTTTTTTTATACACTGTACTGTTAATATATCTTGGATATCTTTAATTTCTTCTTCTGGTATTTTTGTGATACTTGTTTTTTCATAATACGGTGAATATTCAACCATCTCAAATTTTTTACTTCTTTTGCATATACCAAAACCACAATTATCTAATTCTACTACTTTATTTTTATAGATTTTGTTTGCCATTGCATCAACATCAAATGATGATGAAATTTGTTTTCCTAACGAACTTAGCACTTGTAAATTTTCGTATGATTTTTGTATTGCTTGTCTACTTTGTAATAATTGATTATTTTTTTCAAACAATTCATCTCGTTGTGCTTGAATTTCTTCACTTTGCTGTTTCATCTCTTCATTACGTGATTCTAATACTGAATTTAAATCTAATAATTCAGATGTTCGTTGTAAAACTTTTTTCTCTAATTCTTGACTCTCTTGACGTAACTTTTTTACTCTTAATCTATGAAGTCCTAAAAAGAATAATATTGAAAAAAGAATTAATACTATTATAAACGTTTTTGTTTTATACCATGGTGGTAATATATTTATTTCTAATATTCTTTCTTCACTTCTAATTCTATCAGTATTTTCTGAAACTAATCTAAATTTATATTTTCCTGGTGAAAGGTTTGTAAATCCTACTTCATTTCTTGAACCTATGTCATTCCATTGTTTATCGTAACCTTCTAATTTATATAAAAATTTATTATTTTTGGCATTTATATAATCTAAAGATGCAAATTGAAGTGAAAATGTAGCATCTTCATACAATATATCTATTTTATCTGTACAAGAAATTGATTGTTTTAATGGAGATTTTTCTGAATATGGATATATATTTTGGAATCTTATTAATAAATTGGTTATTATAGGTTTTGGATTAGAAATTATAGTTTTTATATTATTAGGATGAAAATATACTAACCCATCGTTTGATCCAAAGTATATTACTCCATTTTTATCCATCATCGACGAATTTTTTTCAAAATTTGTCGACAATACTCCATCATCTATTCCATAAGTTCTTACTACAACATTTGATTCTGAATTATATTTTACTATTCCATTGTCGGTTGTTATCCACAAAACATTGGTATTATCTGCAATTATATTAGTACATACCAAATTGGTAAAACCATTTGCTTCTCCATATTTTGAAAATTTACCTGTTGAAACTTCAAATTTATTTAATCCTGCTGGTGTAGCAACCCAAATTTTTTGATGACTATCTCTATAAATATCATTTATCCAATTATGAGAAATACTATATTCTATATCTCTGCTATACATATAGTTTTCTATAATATTTTCGTCAGGAAAATAAACATACATTCCTTGATAAGTTCCTACTAATATTTCGCCATTATAACCTTCACATAAACATGTTCCACTTTCACAACATGGTGAAATATCACGAGAATCTTTTTCTATATGCGTATATTTTTGAGTTTTTGGATCAAATTGAAACAATCCTGATCCATTGGTCAATACCCATAATCTATCTTTTTTATCGATTAAAATATCTACAACAAAATCTGTTGCTGTACCACCTTTTTTTATTTTTTGATAACTAAACGATTCATCTGATGTTAAATCTTTTGATATTTTATTTAATGGATGATGGTAGCCTCCATTCCATATATTTCCTTCTTTATCATACACTAATGTTAATATTGAAGAATTTGTCATTTGGGTGTTTGTAATTGTATTTTTACTATAAATTCCTTTACGTTTTGAACTTACTCCGTCCCAAAAAACTATTCCACTTCCATCAGTTCCTAAAACCAACGTTCCATCTGGTGCTATAGCCAATGATGATATTAAATTTTGTGGTAAAATTTCACTATTTTCTGGATAATTTATAGCTCCAAACGATACCGATGGATTTAGATCTACATAACTAAGTCCTCGCCATGTTGATAACCATAACAATCCATTATGATCTTCTTTAATAGAATTTATTGTTAAACTATTTAATTGTCGTGATGATACATTATTTTTATTTGATTCTATTATTTCTACTGTTTTAAGATTACGATTCACGATATGAAGTTCTTCTGCATTGGTTCCTATCCAAATGTCGCCATTGGCTCGTTGATAAAATGATTTTATTTGTGTTGGTAATTTATTTTTACCCAAATTTGTTATCTCTGAAAATGTTTCGTTTTGAACATTTATTTCAAAAATTCCTACTGAAGAACCTAGCCAATATGTACCGTCTTGATTATTTAAAAACGAAGTTGTTGATAATAATGGTGCTGTATTTACTGATTCACACTCATATTTATTTAATATTTCTCCTGATAGATTTATTTGATATATTGTTCTTGAATCGTTTAATACACACCATAATGTTTCGTCTATATCGCTAAAACAATTTATAATTGAATATTTATTAAAAAATTTATTGGCAACTCGATTAAATACTTTGTCTTCGTTATTAAATTTATATAATACTCCACTTGACGAAAATGCCAATAATTCATCACTTTTATTTAAATAGATTAATTTATCTGCTTGGTAATTTGAAATACACCCTTCTCCTGTTTCTACATAATAATATGTAAATATTTCTGATTTTATATCGTATTCTGATACTCCTACTTCTGTTGAAATCCAAATATTTCCGTCTCTATCGGATTTTAAATCTAATATATTACTTCCTTTTAAACTTACAGAATCTGATTTGTCGATAAATTTATAAAATTTTTGTCCATCGTATTTTGATAATCCTGAAGATGTACCAACCCAAATAAAACCATAACCATCTTCTTCTACTACGTTAATTATATTACTGCACAATCCATCAGACTCGTCTAAACTATAAATTCTCATCGACGATTGTGCTTGTATTTCTATTGTATTTAGAAATATGAGCAAAAGAGTTAATATTTTTGATATAATTTTCATTCAGGATATTATATTTATAAATCATAAAAATACAATTTTTTTTTATTTATTTCAACTATTTTTGTGCCTTTTTTTGTTTTTTTAGATTATTTTTTTGTGTTTTGTCAATTTTCGATTCTAAATTATTGTATTTTTTTATTATATTTTATCAATATCTAATACTTAAATATATTTAGTGTAATTTTGACAGCATATTTTGACACCAACATGACATTTTGTCGTTATTTTTTCCTTTTTTTGGTATTGGCATTCGGTTTGAAAATATGGTTTCAGAACAGTATTTATCTGATGCGCTAATGATAATGCAAGTTCTAATAATTATTAACTTTTAAAATAAATAAAAAAATGAGAACAAATAATATTTTTAATAAGGAGGCTAATATGTTACAAAATTTATTTAACAACGACGTTATTTTTAATAATGATTTCTATCCTAATTTTTTAAGAAAAAAAATGTTTTGCATTCCTGCTGTTAATATAAGCGAAACAGACAACAATTTTGTTATCAGTATGGCTGCTCCAGGATACGAAAAAAATGATTTTAAAATTAGTATTATTCACAACGAACTAACAATCAAGGTTGAAAAAGAATTACAAAACGATTCTGAAAACAAAACTAATGTTTATAGAAGAGAATTTTCTTATGGCAATTTCCGTAGATCGTTTACTCTTCCTCAAGGTGTTGATGCTAATGCTATTTCGGCTGAATATACTAATGGAATTTTAAATGTAAATATTCCCAAAGCTGCTCTACAAGATTTAAAAACCGAGATTGTTATTAAATAAGTTATAAATATTTAAATAAAAAACGGAAGTGAAAACACACTTCCGTTTTTATTTTTCAAATTATTATTTTAAAATATCTAAAATTTGAGAAGTCTGATTTAATGTTAATTGTCCAGGTGCTGTATTTCCTTCTTGAGAACTAGCCACGTATGTAAATTTTGCTCCCAAATATAAAGATGCTACACGTGTTATTTTTCCAAATTCTCCCATACAAAAGGCTACAATATCTTTATTTTCTTGATAAAGTGATAATATTCTTGAGCAATCATTCTTATTATTTGCTTTACATGCAATTTTTACTATATCAGCACCATATAATCTACATTTTAAAATTATATTGTTTAAAGTTTCAACATCTGGTGTTTCGTCATAATTGTGATAAGAAATTATCAGTTTGCATTTTTTACTTTTAATGCAAGCATCTTTAATAAAATGAGCATTATTTTCTGCACGTTCTATTTCAAGATCAACATATTCTGCTCCCGATAATGCTGCTGTATACAACATCTTAATATCATAATCTTCAGTAAATACTCCAGGACGACATGTTACTATAAAATTATGATTCTTGTTTTTTAATACTTCTGTAAGTTGTGGTATATCAGAGCCTATCAAATCAGAACGCCATTCTGCATATTTATAATCACCTAATTGTAATAAAGCATTTTCTACACCTTGGGCTGATAAACATAAATATAACATTTTATCACTTTTTAGGGTTTATGATTTTATCTTGAATATTGATTGATTCTTGGTGAATTGCTTGAAATATTTTGGTTATTAATTCACGACTAAGATTATTTTCACCAGCCATCATCATATATTTGTTTATTATAGTATCCCAACGATGTGGTTGCAAAACTGCCATTTGATTTTCTTTTTTGTATAAACCAATTTTTTCAGAAATATTCATACGTTTTTTCAATAAATCAATCAACATATCATCTAAAACGTCGATTTTGGCACGTAATTCATCAAGTAATTTTGGAGAAATTCCTTCTGGTGATATTTCACGAACAACAAGTTGTTCTAACATTTCTTTTAATGCTTGAGGTGTTAATTGTTGTTTGGCATCACTCCAAGCATTTTCTGGATCACAATGTGATTCTATCATTAATCCATCAACATTTAAATCAAGTGCTTTTTGTGATATTTCTAATAAATATTCACGTTTGCCAGCAATGTGACTTGGATCACAAATTAATGGTAAATCAGGACGACGACGTTTTATTTCAATTGGCATTTGCCATATTGGTGCATTGCGATATAAAATTTTTTCATAACTTGAAAATCCTCTATGAATAAGTCCTAATTGTTTAATTCCTGCATCTTCAAGACGTTCTATTGCGCCAACCCATAAATCTACATCTGGATTTACTGGATTTTTTACAAATACAGGTATATCAACTCCTTTTAAACTATCTGCTAATTCTTGCATTGCAAATGGATTGGCTGATGTTCTTGCGCCAATCCAAATTATATCAATTCCTGCTTTTAATGATTCGTAAACGTGTTTTACATTTGCTACTTCTGTTGAAACCAACATACCTGTTTCATTTTTTACGGTTCTTAGCCAATCTAAACCTTCGCTTCCTACTCCTTCAAAATTTCCAGGTCGTGTTCTTGGTTTCCAAATTCCAGCTCTAAATACTTTTATTCCATTTGCTGCTAATTCTTTAGCTGTTTTTAATGTTTGTTCTTGTGTTTCTGCGCTACATGGACCTGCTATAATCCATGGTCGTGATCCAAAAAGTTGTTTAAAATCTATCATGATTTTTAATTTTTACCTATTTATTATTGTATATTTTTGACTTTCAATTTATTAAATTAATTATTTATCTTAAATCAGACTATAAGTATAAATATTAAAATTATTGATTTATATTTATTACTACTTACTTTTAATATCTATTTATTTAATACTTTTTTAACTCTATTTGCCTGATTTATATAATCTTCCATACCTGCAATATCGTCATTTTCTAAAAGACGTTTAAAATCTTGTAGTTTTTCGATATATGTGTTTAATACAGTCATTACATTATCTTTATTGTCATCAAAAATTGGCACCCACATATCAGCACCACTTTTTGCTAAACGAACTGTACTACCAAAACCTCCTGATGCTAAATTAAAAATATTTTTTTCGTTTTTTTCTTTTTCTAAAACTGTTAATGCCAATGCAAATGAACAAACGTGTGGCATGTGTGATACGTATGCTACGTGAACATCATGATTAAATGAATTAAAAAACATGGTATTCATGTTTAATACTTCAAACATTTGTTTTACTGTTTGAACAGCTTTTTCGTCGCTATCTTCTGTATCGCACATTATTATTGCTTTACCATCAAACATTCCAGAAATTGCAGACCAAGGTCCTGATTTTTCGGTTCCTGCCATTGGGTGACAAGCAACATATCTTTTGCGATTTGTATGATATTTTACTCGTTCACAAATTGTTCCTTTTGTACTTGCTACATCTACAACTATTTGATTTTCTGTAATTTTATCTAATATTTTTGGCATTAATTTTATTACTGCGCTTACTGGAACTGCAACAATTATTATGTCGCCTTGCGAAATTGCTTCGTCAAATGTTACTGCTTCATCTATTAATCCTACTTCTTTGGCGTATGATGAATGTACTAAACTTTTATCATAACCTAATATTCGATCTGCAAATTTTCTTTTTCTTAAATCTAATGCTAAAGATCCGCCTAGCAAACCTAATCCAATAACCGATAGTTTCATTTTTTTTTATTTTTTAATTATTTCATTATTTACATTATTACTGCATTCCAAGACTCCTCTCCTGCCCTATATTCGCCCAAAACTGTTAATTCTTTGAGTAAGGGTCGAATGGCATTTAACATTTCTTTATATCGTTGATAATCTTGATATTTTATATCGATATAAAACATATAATGAAGTGGTTGGCCTATTATTGGAATGGATTCTATTTTTGTTAAATCTACTCCATAAAATGATATTATGCTTAATATTTGTGATAAACTTCCCTGATGATTTTGTAAAATAATACTCAACGAAGATTTATTGCAAATATTTGAACCATTGCCTGTACTTGGCTCTACTATTAAAAATCGAGTATAATTTTTTTTGTTGGTTTCTATTCCTGAAGATATTATTTCAAGATTGTACATTTGAGCTGCAAGTTTGCTTCCTATTGCACCTACTGTTGTTAATTTTTCTTCTGATATTTGACGAAAACTTACAGCTGTACTTTCGCTTTCTACAAGACGTATTTTAGGATAATGTTTAAAAAATTGTCTTGTTTGATTTATTGCCATATAATGGCTTCTAACTTCTGTAAGATTTTCTATGTTTACGCCTGGTAATACTGCTAAATTTTGTTGTATACGAATAAATATTTCACCACAAATTTTTACGTCATATTGTTTTAATAGCTTTAAATTGGCATGAATTGTTCCGCTAATAGTATTTTCAATTGCAATAATTCCAAAATCACTTTCAAAACCTATTACTGATTGCATAACATCGTCAAAAGAGATTTTTTCTATTATTTCAATTTCTCTATTTGCAAAATATTCTCGAGCAGCCACTTCGTGAAATGCTCCTTTTACGCCTTGAATTGCTATTCTCATTTTTTTGTAATAAAAAAGCCTCACCGAAATATTTGGTGAGGCTTTATCTTTTTATTTTTTATATACAACAAAAAAACTATTACCTCACCTTATTGCTGAAGTAAAAGTAATAATAATAATATGCTTTGTTGTATAATACCATTGTTTCTTATTTTTTCGTTGCAAATTTATATCAATTTTCGATAATACAAAAATTTTTTTACTCTTATTTTTTAATGTTTAATTGTTATTATTTAATTTAATTATCACCAACCAAATCTCAATTGTTTTATTAGATTTGGTTGGTATTAATAAAACAACTGTAACCAAATCTCATTTTTTTTTTAAGATTTGGTTGCAGTTATAATTTATAATTCATATCTTTGTGGTGTAAATATAAAAAGTAAAATTCTATGAATAAATTAATTGGCAGAAAAGAAGAAATTAATAAACTAAATAAATGTTTAAAATCGTCAAGGTCTGAATTTGTTATTATTTCAGGTAGACGACGCGTGGGAAAAACTTTTCTTATAAATCAATTATATTCTGATAAATATGCTTTTTATTATACTGGTGGACATAATTTAACTAATACAGAACAACTTGCAAGGTTTTCTGATTGTTTAAAACATTATTCAAAATCAATTTTTAATATTAAACTAAAAGATTGGTTTGATGCTTTTGAACAATTAAGAAACTATATAGATTCACTTCCTTCAAAAAGTAGAAAAATTATTTTTTTTGACGAAATGCCATGGATTGATTCTCATAATTCTAAATTTGTAAAAGCATTAGAATATTTTTGGAACGCATGGGCTTCGCTTAGGAATGATATAATGCTAATAGCAAGCGGTTCGGCAACTTCTTGGATTAACGACAAACTTATTGATAATCAAGGAGGATTACATAACAGAATTACATGTCAAATTTTTCTTGAACCTTTTAATCTTAAAGAAACTGAAGAGTTTTTAGAGAAAAATAATTTTAAATGGGATCGCTACATGATTTTACAAACTTATATGATACTTGGAGGCGTTCCTTTTTATTTAACTTTATTAAATAATCAATTAAGTCTTGCTCAAAATATTGATGAATTGTGTTTTTCGAAAAATGGATTGCTAAAAAACGAGTTTGATGAATTATATAATGCACTTTTTAGTAATGCTGATAAATATATATCTATTGTTAAAGCTCTGAGTGTTAAAGATAAGGGATTAACAAGAAATGAAATTATCAAAAAAACTAAGATTCAAGGTAGTACTCTTACAAGAATGTTGTCTAATCTTGAAAAATGCGATTTTATTATCAATTATACTCAATATGAAAAATCTATAAAAGATTCAATTTACAGATTATCTGATTTTTATACTCTTTTTTATTTTAATTTTATACAAAATAATAGTAAAGAAAAAAACTTTTGGTCTAAAAACATAAATCAACCTTCGATAAATACTTGGCAAGGATTTTCTTTTGAATTGATATGCCTAAAACATTTAGATCAAATAAAAAAAGCTCTTGGTCTTTCTGTAATTTCAACAAATTCAACAACTTGCCGTACAAAAGATTTTCAAATTGATTTAATAATTGATAGAGCTGATAGAATAATAAATCTTTGCGAAATTAAATTTTCTACTGATAAATATACAATTACAAATGATTATGCAGAAAAATTAAGAACTCGTATGGCGCAATTTCGTGAAAAAATTAAGGTCAAAAAAACTTTAGTAAACACATTTATAACAACTTACGGTATACATCAAAATAAAAACTACTCTATTTGTCAATCAGAAATTAACATGGATAATCTGTTTGATTAATAAATAGTTAATTCAATCAGCAACCAAAACTCAATATTTTTATTAGTTTTGGTTGATAATCATAAAATAACTACAACCAAATCTCGTTTTTTTTGTTAGTTTTGGTTGATGTTATAAATAATTTTATTGTAATTGATTGTAGTATATAAAATTAGCATAATTTTTGTGGCTTTACTACTGAAAATCTAAAATAGTATATTTTTCAAGTTTCGCAAGTTCTCTAATTATCTGATAATATACAAGAAATAATATTAAGATTTTTTTTTAAGTATTGATTATCAATAATCATGTCAATAATTTACCATTATAATCATATCTATTTTCCCATTTTTTTACCATACCTAAATAATGACATCCAAAACGTCGACTTAATATAAATTTTATTAATGTTTCACAAATAAACCAACTATCAACTAAAAAGTAATCAAATTTAAATCCGCATTTTATGGCTCTTTTTATCGTATCTATTTTAATAATCTAATCATTACAGTACTCATCAATATGTTGACTATTTTCGTTACGACTTTTCTTAAATTATTGTCTTTGCTATGTTTTATTTACCCCATAGTATTTTTACCTTTTTCGCCGTGAAGAGAATAATCGCCCCCCTAAAAAAATTTTTCCCATCATGAAAACCAAGAGTTAATATCTTATAAACAAATATAAATTTATGTGTTATATGTAAAATATTTGACTTACTTGTTTCAATACAAATACCTCTTTTTTTATATCTGTATCATCTAAGATAAAACATTTAGATGCCTCATTTTTAGAGTTATATTGTTTTAAAATATTATATAGTTTTTGGGTAATCAAATAATTAATATGTCTAAAGTTGAGCTTCGTGTCTTTTTTAAACGATAAAAAGCATCTTTACCAAATGATGAATATTTATATAATATTGACTTACAATAATTAACTACATTATTAATGTCAAAAAAAATGAAAATAATAATAATGCTACCAATTTATCAATATTGGAATATTTTGCATTGCATTTATTTGATATTATGATTTTTCTATTATCAATATGTAAGTATTTAACAATATCAATAATTAAATTAAGTGCTTTTGATGATTTTTTATCAAAAAAAGTTGCTGTTTCTTTGAGATTTAATGTATTTATTTGGTACTCAAATATACTATTTTCTAGTATATTAGCGAAATAAATATTACTTTTTTTTATTGATTGTCAATTATTTAATCAACTTGCGAAAGTTGAATAATTATAATATAATTTTATTAACATCCGTAAGTTTACCTCTTGCTAAATTATTTAAAAATCAAGATTTTGAAATTACAAAAAATGTTTTTATAAATTAACTAGTTATGATTATCACTGTAAATAATATTATTATTTTTCATTCTATTTTAGTTTGATAATTAAATACTACATCTCCAATACCTCATAGTCTTCTCGGCGTATTTGCAATTGCTTTCAGACACCTTTCTCTGCAATGACTCGACCTTATCAAAATAGTTATCACTAAGATGAGCAAGAGCCTCGAAATAGTTCATATTCAACAAGTAGAATTCTTACGCCTTGACATCAAGGTCTGTGTTAAAGACAAGGTTAGCATAAGTGAGACGCAACTACTTACGCAAATATCTGCTGACCAAATTCTTGTAAATGGATATCACGGAGGTCTCCAGTTTGCAGTTGAGGCTGAAACCGTCTTTCCTTGCGTTGGTGACAAGGCACACTATCGACTCCTGGAAAATATCCTGGAGATTGTCGTTGCTGAGGCTCCCGCTCTTGGACATAAACCTGAGCACCGACGCCCTCAGCCTCTGATAAAGCCTAGCGATGACGGTGTTGTCACCCTTGCGGATAAAATTTATGTAGTCGAGGTCGCTCATATCATTTTCGATTTTTGATTTTTGATTGCTCTTTGGCGGTTTGTTCCAATTCCTTAATTGCATTCAGATAGTCACGCTCTACTGGCGAAAGGTTTTTCTGAATGAATTTCTGATATTCTGCTTCCGCCTTCTCTACAGCCTGCTTATGGCTTACAGAGCCTACATTATCGAGAACCTGCTTGCCCGTGCTGGACAAAATACGGTCCAACTCTGCAACATAATCACTCATATACATAGTATTATGCTCTATGGCGTTAATCTCGGCCAAATCGAAATATGCCGACACAAGATTGTTCAAGACCTTAAGTTCATTCTCCTCAAGATAGTTTTTGGCAATCACTACGTCTTTCTTTGTCGGGAAATCGCCACTAAAAGTGGTGAGTCCCATAAACTCCTTATCGGAGTCGGCGCGGTTGTAAATCAACTCGGCGGCGGTATTGCCGTGCACCGCAAAATGGAATTTATTCTGCACCATCTTGAAGAACGCTATGGACTCACGGCTCTTAGGATCATAGTCGGCACTTGTGGCATACAAATCCAGCACCTGACGATACATAACCTTCTCGCTGGAACGAATGTCGCGGATACGATCCAGGAGTTCGCGCCAGTAATTGCCACCGCCAAGTCCCTTAAGCCTCTGGTCGTCGATTGCGAAACCTTTTATAAGATACTCCTTGAGTTTTTCAGTGGCCCAACGGCGAAACTTTGTGGCAATAGCACTTTTAATTCTATATCCAAGAGAGATTATCATATCTAGATTATAGAAAGGCATATTCCTTTCCACTTGACGTCCTCCCTCTAATCGAACTTGTCGGAATTTCCGACAAGTTGAATTCTCATCAAGTTCTTCCTCTTCATAGATATTCTTTATATGCTCTACCACATTCGTCCTACTCGACTGAAACAAGTCTGCCATTTGCTGTTGGGTAAGCCAGACAGTATCGTCAGAGAACCTGACATCAATCTGCATCTTGCCATCGTCCAATTGATATATTACTATATCTCCCTGAGACACTTTGTTTTCATCGCTCATATCATTTTCGATTTGGGTTTTACGATTGCAAAAATAGTAAAATTCGCGAAATTGGAGCAATGTTTATTAGAAGGTTAACGTCGGAAGAAATGGAAAGGCAACCTGAGAAAACGGGCGAAATCGCTTGTTTTTTCCTTTGATTTCGCCCGAATTATTAACAATCTGGGCGAAATCGACAAAATTTTCATCGATTTCGCCCGAATTATCGTTTTTATATATTATATTTGCATCAGTTTTTTTACCGACAAGATATGGAAAACCTTATAGGAAGAACCGAGGAAATTGAATTGCTCAACCAATACATCAACTCGTCGAAAGCCGAATTCATAGCGGTTTATGGCAGACGACGCATCGGCAAGACTTATCTTATAGACCAACTTTTCAAGAGCCAGTATGCTTTCTCTTTCACTGGAATTATCGACGGCAACAAGAAAATGCAGTTTAAGGCAATGTCAGACGCCTTTGAGCAATACGGACTGGAAATAGAGAAAACTCCTGCTGATTGGCTCGACGCTTTTTCGCTGCTCAGGAAATTCCTTTCCAACAAAATATCAGAAGGAAAGCCTTGCATCATATTTATCGACGAACTTCCCTGTCTCGACTACAAGGGCTCGGGATTGGTGGAGGCATTAGGTTATTTTTGGAACAGTTGGGCTTCCAAGCAAGATAATATAAAACTAATAGTGTGCGGTTCAGCAACATCTTGGATGATAAGCAATATCATAGACTCAAGGGGCGGTCTGCACAACAGAATAACCCACGAGATACACCTAAGGCCATTCTGTCTGGGAGAAACCAGAGAATACCTTAAAAGCCAAAACGTTGGATGGGACGATATGCAATATCTTCAGGCGTATATGATACTTGGTGGCATACCTTATTACCTAAGTTTGATAAACAATAGGAAAAACCTTTCTCAAAATATCGACGACCTGTTTTTCTGCCAAAACGGTGAACTGAGGCGTGAGTTTTCAAGGTTGTTCAAGACTCTTTTCAGTTCAGCAGACTCGTATATGGAGATTGTAAAGGCTCTTGCAAGCAAGAAATCAGGACTGACAAAAACCGAACTATCAGCCAAGTTGGGCAAGGCCAACAACGGACATCTCTCAGAGAAACTGGAAGACCTGATTAACTGCGATTTTGTAAGGTTCTACAACACAAAAGACAAGAAAATCACCGCCAAGAACGGCATTTACCAACTTACGGACTTCTATTCCATCTTTTACCTAACATTCATAAACAAAAATTCGGTTGACTCAAGTTTTTGGACCAACAACATCAACAATCCCGAACTCAACACTTGGTATGGACTGAGTTTCGAGAAGGTGGCTATGACACACATTTCTCAAATAAAGAGGAAACTGCATATCGACTATATGTCGGTGGAATATTATTCGTGGCGTGGCTCCGACGTACAGATAGACTTGATACTTGAGCGCAAGGATCGCATAATAGAACTCTGCGAGATAAAATACTCCAACACTAAGTACGCCATCTCCAAAGCCGAGCACGATAAACTCACAAACCGCATCAGCCGTTTCCAGGAGTCGTCAGCGCAAGGCTTTGCCATTTGGCCTGTATTCATAACAACGCAAGGACTGGAGGATAATATGTACTCAAAACAGATTATGTTTCAAGTAACATTGGAGGATCTGTTCGTGGTCATTTAGCGACATCAAAATATCCTCCCGTCCTTATTATCACTCTCCACTTGTGAGGTCTGAAAAAATCCTCAGCGGTGGATAAGGTTCGAATTTATGTCTCCAACAACTATATCTCGTAGGTCAGTGTTCAAAATTTTTCAAAGAATTTCTGACGGAAGCTAATAAAATTATATTATATTATATTTTACAAAAAAAATGTTATTAAATTAATTGTAATAATAACATTATCTCCAACCAAATCTCGTATTTTTTGTTAGTTTTGGTTGGTATTCTAAATAATATTATTGTAATTGATTGTAGTATATAAAATTAGCATAATTTTTGTAGCTTTACTATTAAAAACTAAAATTTATATTATGAACAAGCTATTTATCTCATTATTAATGATTTTATTTTTCAATTCGTGTGATTATTACGAAGAAGATGATTGGATTAGAAATAATTATCTAACATATTATAACCATTCTCAAAATCAAAACAATAATAACAACAATAATAAAGATACTACAATTATCAATAATAACTCTTATAATGTTGTTGTAAATAATGATACTTTAACCGTAAATGTTTCTGATTATCTTATAACCAACAATCATGATACAATTATATTTAGAGTTGTTGACACTTGTAAAATAAACAATTATGACACATTAATAATATCAAATATCGACACTTTTAAAGTGACTGTAAAAAACGACTTTTTAATATATGATTCTAATAAGTATAATAATGAATATTACAATAATTATATAGATAGTATTAAAAAGGCTTTTCAACTTTATGTAAAAACTGATGATTTTTCAAATGTTTATAATAATCAGAATGTTGATAACGATAGCGAAGACGATTATTTAGATCGTTATATTGATAGTTTAAAGAATTTATATAATGATACAACATATTTTTCTAATCCTTATCAAATAAATTTTTGGATTAATGGAGAACTTATTGACTCACAAAAATATAACATAGAAGATACTGTTTTAATTACAGATTTTGGCTTGCATAAATTGGGTATGAAATTATATTGGCAAGGATTTAAACAAAATGGATTTTGGAGTTATTATAAAGTTGGTAACTATTACACATTTAATCAAGATATTGAAATGAGAGGATATTTTGATTATGGAATTTATATGTCAGAATTGTCTGATTATTTGGAAGAAATAAAAAATAGTGATTATTTTTATGAAAGAACAATATCTATTCTTGATGCTTCTAATAATAGTTTTGATTCAATCAAAAACTTTTTGAATGAATTGTCTAACATAAAAATAAAATTGATATTGAATGGTAATTTTAACAAAATTCCTAATAATGCTTTTGGTTCAGGATATAATAATAATAATTCAATAGTTTCAGTAGAGATAAATACAGGATCAAATATAGGGAAAGAAGCTTTTGCTGGTTTAAAATCTTTGGAATATGTAAAATTACCAAGTAATTTAAGAGAAATTGGAGAAAAAGCATTTTATGAATGTTCTGATTTAGATGAAATTACAATACCATCGTCAATATCAAAAATAGGAGATAATGCCTTTACAGATTGTAGAGATCTTTCAAAAGTTTATATGGAAGGTGCTCCTCCAACTCTTAATAATTCTAATGCTTTTAATACTGGGACAAAAACTACTATATTTGTCAAAAAAACTTATTTAGAAAAATATCAAAAAGCGAATTATTGGAAATCATTAAATATAAAAGTAAAATAAAAATGAAACGTAGCTTATTATTAATTATGCCTATTGCTATTTTAGCATCTTGTACAAGTAATTCAAATAATCAGAATAACAATTCTGACACAACAAAAACACAAATTTCAACAGAAAAAAAATCTGTAGTTTTTGAAAAGAATACACCTGATTTACAATTTTATAGTGTTAAAGGTCCTGTAAAAACTATCTATTTTGGAAGTTATTCGCGTGTGGATTTTGATAAAAATGGAAATCTTGTTAGTGTTAATGGTAATAATCCTTTTGTTGATTGTAATAGAGAAATTTATGGTTCTATTTGGTTAGAAAATTACTATATGAAAAGAAACGATCAGGGTTATATTGAAAGTGAAGGTACTGTTTCTTGGGTAACAGAATACGTTTGGAAAAATGGACAAATAGACTCAACATTAAATGGAAGCGAAGGTTATTGCTGTCAAACTGCATATCATTACAATAATGATGGAATTTTAGAGTCGACCGATTATGTTGAATTTGAACCTTGGGACGACGTTCCTAAAGATGGATGGCAAACTACAAAAGTTGATTATTCAAAAACTCCTAAAGATAAACATGGTAATTTTATTTTAAACAACAGATTTATTGTATATTACGATGAAGATGAATATTTACCAGATAGTTGTGCATCGTATGATCTTGCATTTTTTGAAGTTTGTGGAAATATCAAAAAAATTACACAAGATGATGAAGTTTATGAATTTGACAAATTAGGTAATTTAACAAAATTAAATGGCTATAATCCTTTTGAAAAAACACCTGAAGTTTGGGACGAAAATATTGACAGAATATATTTTACACGAGACTCTATTGGTAAAATTGCTAAAATTGAAACGCCATATCTTTTTGAAGAAATTTATTGGTATGATGGATTACCAATCAAAAAACAATATTGGCATGAAGGTGCTGTTTGTACTTTAGAAATTTTGGATACTTATTCAAATGAAATAAGTGTTTATTCTTGGGACGATATGGGCGAAGGTTCTGAACCTGATTTTTCGGAAGATCCTGACGAAAAAATCAAAATTTCTGATATTAAAAAAGATAGTCATGGTAATTGGATTTCACGTAAATTTGGAAATGAAAGCCAAACTAGAACTATTGAATATTGGTAATCTAAATATTAAATAAATTACAGATAATAATTCCTTTAGAAAATCTTCTAAAATCGACTACTGAATTTATAGTCACTCTCAATTTTGAACCAATGGCAAGATTTTGCCTAGTGGCTTTTCTGATAGTAAAAAGGAGTATTATGTTAAAAGAAATGATTTTTTCAAAAAACATATCGTTAAATATTTAGTAGACTGAGATTTAGTTATTAAATTTACATCATAAAACAAAAGGCAAAAGCCAACTAATATTCTTTGTCTTCCGCCTATATTTTTTTTAATATGAATAAGAATTAAAAAAATGCCAACAAAGGCTAAAAAAATATAAAGATAGTAATTTATTTTGGCTTTTGCAAAAGTTTTTAAATGAAATAACCGTGAGAAATAGTCTCAAAAATCTAAAAAAGTGTTATGTTTTAACAAATAAAAATCTAATAAATTGAATTACGAAGATAGTTTACGACACATTAAAAATTTTGAAAAAAAGAAATAAAACATAAAAAAAAATTGTCTCTGCGTTCTAATTTTTGTTTGCACTATATAAAGGGAAATATAGAGGAGAAAAATAAAAAAATGAAAAAGAAAAATCTAATATATTACTCGCAGAGACAATTAAAAAAATATATTACTACTTGCTACAAATACTGTTTAATTAAACAACTTCTTTGTTTAAGAGCTTTGATAGTTTTACTCTTGATTTGGCGAACACGTTCACGTGTAAGTCCAAAACGTTCTCCAATTTCTTCAAGTGTAAAAGAATGTGGCTCGTCAATTCCGAAATAAAGTCTAACAATGTCAGCTTCACGTTCGCCAAGAGTGCTAAGCATACGTTTAATTTCGATTTTCAAAGAGTCGTTCATAAGTGTTTTGTCAGGTATTGTAGACTCACTATTTTGCATAAAATCTACAACACAAGAGTCTTCGTCGTCACCAATAGGAGCATCAATACTAGCATGATGACTTGAATTTAATAATGCGCTTCTAACTTCATCTGGTAATAAATCAAGTTCTTTAGCAATTTCTTCAGCACTAGGTTCACGTTGAAATTCGTAAAGAAGTTTGCTATAAGTTTGATTAATTTTAGACAAAGCCCCAATTTTGTTTAAAGGTAATCGAACCATTCTTGATTGTTCAGCAAGGGCTTGTAAAATTGACTGTCTAATCCACCAAACAGCGTATGAAATAAATTTAAAACCTTTAGTTTCATCAAAACGTTGTGCAGCTTTAATAAGTCCAACGTTACCTTCGTTAATAAGGTCTGGCAAACTTAATCCTTGATTTTGATATTGTTTTGCCACTGAAACTACAAATCTAAGATTTGTTTTAATTAAGCGTTCCAAAGCTCGTCTGTCACCTTTTTTAATTTTGATGGCTAAATCTACTTCTTCGTCGCCTTCTAATAAACTAATTCGTGCTATTTCTTGCAAATATTTGTCAAGCGATGCTGACTCACGATTTGTAACCTGTTTGGTAATTTTCAACTGTCGCATAATCCCTCAATTTTTTATTTTTGTATTCCAATTACCTGTTATTAGCTTTCATTACTAATTTCAATGCTAATATACTGATTTTGTAAAAAAATTCCTCTCATTCATTTTGTGCATTTTGTGAATGGAGTTATTTATCATTTGGAATTTAGATTAAATTATTAATTTTCAATATTTTATATTTATAATATTTTTTGAATAAAATTATAATTTTATCAATATTTTTTATTGTGTAAAGTATATAAACACACGCTCAAAAATGTCAAAAATGCGTTTTTATCCTTTAGATTTCGTCTATATTATCTATTACGAAAAAAAACATTATTAAGTTTAAAAGTTAAAAAGTTATTTATAATTTTGCGGTTTAAAATAAAGAACACAAATTTTTCCCTTAAATAATGGCGGAAAACAACGATAATAAAATAATTAAGGAGCTGGAAGATAGCGAATATAATGCCGGATTTGTTACCGACATTGAAATGGAAGAGTTTCCAAAAGGTTTAAACGAAGATATTATTCGACGTTTGTCTTCACTAAGAAACGAACCTGAAGAAATGCTCAATTTTAGACTCAAGGCTTTTGATATTTGGAAAAATATGAAAATGCCTCATTGGGCAAAATTAAATTTTGAAGAACCTAATTATCAAGATTTAATATATTATTCAGTTCCTAAAAATAAACCCAAATATAATGATATCAGCGAAGTAGATCCTGAATTATTAAAGACTTACGAAAAACTAGGTATCAAATTAGAAGAGCAAAAGGTATTAGCAGGAGTTGCTGTAGATGCAGTTTTTGATAGTATGTCGGTTCATACTACCATGAAAGAAAAATTGGCAGAAGTAGGTGTAATTTTTTGTCCAATAAGTGAAGCAATTATAAATTATCCAGAACTAATAAAAAAATATTTAGGCTCAGTTGTTCCACCTGCTGATAATTTTTATGCAGCTTTAAATTCTGCTGTATTTACCGATGGATCATTTGTTTATATTCCCAAAGGAGTTCGTTGTCCAATGGAATTGTCAACATATTTTAGAATAAATGCAGCAAAATCAGGACAATTTGAACGAACATTAATTATAGCCGATGATGATAGTTATGTATCTTATCTTGAAGGCTGTACAGCACCAATGCGCGACGAAAGTCAATTGCATGCAGCTGTTGTAGAATTAATTGCAGGAAACAATGCTGAAATAAAATATTCAACCGTTCAAAACTGGTATCCTGGAGATAAAGAGGGAAAAGGTGGAATTTATAATTTTGTAACCAAACGTGGAATGTGTCGCGGTGTTAATTCAAAAATTTCGTGGACACAAGTAGAAACAGGTTCTGCAATCACTTGGAAATATCCTTCAACAGTTTTGGTTGGCGATAATTCCACATCAGAATTTTATTCAGTGGCGGTAACCAACAATTATCAACAAGCCGACACAGGAACAAAAATGGTTCACATTGGCAAAAACACCAAAAGTACTATAATTTCAAAAGGAATTTCACTAGGAAAAAGTAGTAATTCGTATCGTGGTCTTGTAAAAGTGACCAAAGGCGCCGACAATGCAAGAAATTATTCACAATGTGATAGTTTATTGATTGGAAGTAATTGTGGTGCACATACATTTCCATACGTAGAATGTTCTAACAATACAGCAACACTTGAACATGAAGCCACAACTTCTAAAATATCAGACGAACAATTATTTTATTGTCGTCAACGTGGAATTTCAACTGAAAATGCAATAAGTTTAATAGTAAATGGCTTTGCTAAAGATGTATTAAACAAACTGCCTATGGAATTTGCAGTTGAAGCACGCAAATTGCTATCAATAACATTAGAAGGTTGCGCTCAATAATTTATGAAAATTTAAAATTAGAATTTCGTATAAAAAATACAGAATTCATAATTAACAATATATGATGCTCGAAATAAAGAATTTACATGCGTCGATCAACGACAAAGAAATATTAAAAGGTATAAACCTAACAATAAATGCTGGTGAGGTTCACGCAATTATGGGACCCAATGGTTCTGGCAAAAGTACATTAGCTTCGGTTTTAACAGGAAATGAACTATTTAAAGTAACCGAAGGAAGTGTAACTCTCAATGGCAAAGATTTATTGAGTTTAAAACCTGAAGAACGCGCTGCCGAAGGCGTATTTCTTGCTTTTCAATATCCCGTAGAAATTCCTGGAGTGGGCATTAATAGTTTTATGCGAACAGCTATAAACGAACAAAGAAAATATCGTGGTGAACAACCAATGAGTGCAACTGAATTTTTAAAACTTAGTGCTGAAAAGAAAAAATTTGTTGAACTTGATAGTAAATTAGATAATCGTTCAGTAAATCAAGGATTTTCGGGCGGTGAAAAAAAGAAACTTGAAGTTTATCAAATGGCTATGTTAAATCCAAAACTTGGTATTTTAGACGAAACCGACTCTGGATTAGATATCGACGCTTTAAGAATAGTTGCTTCGGGTGTTAATAAACTTAGAACTAAAGACAATGCTTTTGTTGTTATTACTCACTATCAACGTCTTTTAGATTATATAACTCCTGATATTGTTCATGTTTTGTATAATGGACGAATTATTAAAACAGGTGATAAAAATCTTGCTTTAGAACTAGAAAAAAGCGGATATGATCAACTTAAAAAAGAAGCTGACGCGTTATACAACTAATCAATTAAGCTGAATATTATGCAAAAACACAATTATATACAGCTAATAGAAACTCTTACAGGTTCACAAAATAAGGCTTTAAGTATTTTAGAAAAATGTCAATTTCCTACCGAAAAAGACGAATATCTAAAAAATACAGCCGATTTTGCTGATGGCGAATTTGTTAAGGCTAATGATTTTTCTGTTGATAAAAAATTAATAGATAATATTATTAATAACGACAATAATTCTATTATTTTAGTTTTTGTTAATGGATTATACAATAACGATTTATCTAAAAATACAGAAAATATAAATTTTAACAATATTATTTTTAACAATAAAAATAAATATAGTAATATTTTTGAACTTTTGAG
>JAKSUC010000049.1 GCA_024413595.1 Bacteroidales bacterium | reverse complement strand
AAATGTGGTGTAAATATAAGTTCTAAAGCTAGAAATATTGATGGATGGAAAGTTGAAACAATTGAAATTTAATTAATATAGAACAAAATACAAATAAAAGTAAAACAAAAATTGTATTTTTGATGAAATATCAAAATTAGATAAAACATTATTAAAATTGATTAAAGAATAATTTTTTGTAAATCAGAATTTTGAAATATAAATGTTATAATAAAAATAATTTTTATATCTTTGCGTGTTTTAAACAATAAACAAGTAGGCTCAAAAATTATGGTACTAAGCGAAAAATTACAAAAAAACATTTTTAGAGTATTGTGGGCAGGATTTCTAATACCAGTAATCTTTGCAGTAGTAATGTTTACATTAATTGCCACAGAAAAAATAGGTTATATACCTTCGTTTGAAGAACTAGAAAATCCTAGTAGTAATCTAGCATCAGAAATAATCTCCTCAGATGGCGTTCTTTTGGGAAAATACTATAAAGAAAACCGAACCGTAATAGAATTTCAAGATGTATCACCCAATGTAGTAAATGCCTTATTAGCAACCGAAGATGTAAGATTTTATGATCACGTAGGTATCGACCTTCAAGCATTAATGCGTGTGTTTAAAGGATTAGTAACCTCGAACTCAGCATCAGGAGGAGGTAGTACAATTTCACAACAATTAGCCAAAAACTTATATAATATGCGAGACCATGATCGTCCCAAAGGTTTGATAGGAAAAATTACTATGAAACTTCAAGAATGGGTAACCGCTATAAGACTAGAACGCCGTTATACTAAAGACGAAATAATGGTAATGTATTTAAATACAGTAGGCTTTGGACATAATGCCTTTGGTATTCAATCAGCTTCAAAAATATTTTTTGGAAAAAATCCTAATGATTTAAAACTAGAAGAAGCATCTGTATTGGTTGGATTATTAAAAGCTCCAACTAAATATAGTCCAAAAAGCAATCCTAAAAATTCGTTACGAAGAAGAAATACAGTATTGTATCAAATAGAAAAATATCAAAAAGATTTAAATAAATTGAATGGGTTTGAAATGAAAACTCATGAACAATTTGACTCATTAAGAAATACAGAACTAGTAATAAATTATTCACAACAAACCCATATTGAAGGAATAGCAACATATTTTCGCGAAACACTTCGTACAATGATGACCGCAAAAGAGCCTAAACGCGAAAATTATTCAAAATGGCAACTCGAAACATTTAAGGAAGATTCTACCAATTGGGCAGATAATCCACTATATGGTTGGTGTAACAAAAATCAAAAACCAGATGGAACACCATACAATATATATAATGATGGATTAAAAATATTTGTAACAATAGATTCGCGTATGCAAAAATATGCAGAACAATCGGTTGCAGAACATATGGGTTTAGGTTATAAAGATATAAATGGAACTAAAAACGATGCAGTTCAAACCAATTTTAACAAATATGAATTGCCACGTTTAAAAAATCCACCATATAGTTGGCGATTAAATAATAATCAAGTAAAACAAATAATCAATACCTCAGTAAAACGAACAGAACGTTGGCGCGAAGGAATTAAAGCAGGTTTAGATTCTGCTGAAATTATGAAACAATTTAACACGCCAACCAAAATGAAAGTATTTTCATGGGCAGGTATCAAAGATACCACAATGAGTCCATTAGATTCAATAAAATATTTTCAATCATTTATTCGCTGTGGAATGATGAGTATGGAACCAAATACAGGTTATGTAAAAGCATACGTAGGCGGAATAAATTATCAATATTTTAAATACGACCAAGTATCATTGGGACGTAGACAAGTTGGTTCAACGTTTAAACCATTTGTTTATACAATGGCTATAATGCACGGAATATCACCATGTCACAAGGTTGCCAATGTACCTTATACATTTGATATGCCAGCAGGAGTAAATCCACCAACCTATACACCAAGATTTTCACAATCATCAAAAGATGGCGAAATGATAACCTTGAAAACAGGTTTGGCACTATCTCTAAATCAAATATCAGCATGGGCATTAAAACAAACTTCACCAGAAGAAGTAATCAATCTAGTAAGAAATTTGGGAATAACAGCACCAATAGATCCTGTATATTCAATATGCGTAGGAGCTGCAGAAATTAAAGTAAAAGAAATGGTAGCAGCTTATTGTGGATTTGCAAATAAAGGTATGTATACATCACCAATATTTGTAACCCGTATAGAAGATAAAAATGGCAATCAAATCTCAGAATTTAAACCACGTCATAGAGAAGCATTAGACGAAATAACCGCTTATAAAATGGTAGAAATGTTACGAGGAGTAGTTCAAGGAGGAACAGCAGGAAGATTAAGACGTTCATTTGGATTAACCAACGATATAGGCGGAAAAACCGGAACAACAAATAACTGTGCAGATGGTTGGTTTATGGGAATAACCCCACAATTAGTAACAGGCGTTTGGGCAGGAGGAGAAGAACGTAGTGTTCAATTTACAAATGGTGAATTGGGTCAAGGCTCAAGAATGGCTCTTCCAGCGTGGGGACTTTATATGAAAAAAGTATATGACGATCCTGAATTGTCAAAAATATATTCTAAAGATGCAAAATTTGAAGCTCCAGCTGGTTACAATTCAAATACAGCATGCGGCGAAGATGTTGGAAACAACGATACATTTAATGTAGACATTAACGATTCGTATTCTGATTCGCTAGAAGAATATTAGTATAAGTAGTAAGTAGGAAGTAGTAAGTAAAGAGAGTTTACTTACTAATTTCTACGAAATACTAAAACAAAATATGAAAAAATACCCAATATTCATATTAACTATATTAATGTTTTATTTATGTGGTTGTGTTCATAAATATGATTTTTATATGGACAAAAGCGAAGATACCACAATAGTAGTAGAAGGATTAATTACAAACGAAAATAGCCAGCATTTTATAAAAATATCTCACATGACGGGGCTTACACAAGAAACCCCACAACCTATATCTAAAGCATTTGTTGCAGTAACCACCCAAGATAGTACATTTTATTTTGAAGAAGACACATTAAATCCAGGAACATATTTATCAAAACATAAATTTGTAGGAGTTGCAGGAAGTGTTTATTATCTGCATATAGAAATAAATAAAACAGTATATAGTGCAGAAAGTACAATGTTACCAGTAACACCACCAGAAAAAATAACATTTTTAACCAACGAAAGTGGAGAATATTACATAAGTCACGTTGCAGAAAGTTTTGTTAAAGAAAATCCAGCAATGTATATCTTAGATTTAAATTGGCAAAAAGTATCAGGCTACGAAAATTTACCAGAAAAAGACGTTACAGCAAAATTATATTACTATTCACTCACAACAGTAGACGTAAGCCAATTATTTGCCCCAAAACGCGATGATATATATTTTCCAAAAGGAACTCAAATAATAGAAAAGAAATATTCATTAGACGCTAATTACGAATTGTTTATACGTTCGCTATTAGCCGAAACACGTTGGAGTGGAGGTTATTTTGATGAAGCCCACGGAAATCTTCACTCTAATATTACTAACGGAACAGGATATTTTGCTACTTGTACTGTTTATACTGATACAATTTATGTGGAATAAAATTGGATTAGTTTAGATATTAAAAAACTCATCTTTAATATCCTTAGCAAACTGAACTTTTTCCTTTTTTCGATGTTTAAAAAATAAAACAAGACTTACTATTAATAAAACAACTATACCTAATATTAAATAAGGATAACTATATACTAAATAACAACAATAATTAAATAAAATAAATAATAAAATAAAAGAAGGAATTATACATAAAAATATTATAATAGGAAGAATTCCTCTATTGATACTCTCATAATTATAATTTTTACCAACAATAGTTTTATAATTATATTGATATTTAATCACCTTAATCTGCGAGTCATTAATAGAAAAACCTTTATAATATTTGGTTAAGTGTTGATATTTTTCTTCTAAAAAATAATCGTTAGAAAAAGAATTATGATACATTATATAATCACATTCTTGATTATTATAACTTTCCCAATCAACTAAACTTTTAGGTTTTATTACATTGTTACCTTCACACAAAATATTTTGTGGCATATTTTCATCAGTTTCAGTAAAAACAAAAAATTGATTATTAAAATATTTTAACCACGCATATTCTTTAGTATTATTGTTATATAATTTATATTCGTTAGATTTAATAGTTCTTCTTGAAATGTTAGATTTATTGGTGGAAATAGAAAAAGTTAAAACGAAATATTCTTGATCGTTAATCAATAAACCATCACCAACTTTAAAACCATTTTTAATAGGATAAGCTGTATTTTTTATAACATTATCATTATGAAATTGAGATATTATTGGCAAATGATATTTTAATATGTCTTCTTTAAAAGAATTAATTTTTTGTACTTTAACATCTTCGATATTAACATAAAAACCAACATAATCAACATTAGTTCTAACAAGACATACCAAATTGTTTTTTAAATCAGAATAATATCGATATAAAATTTTACTATTTTCAACATAATCAGTTTCACCAATAGTTTGAATAATTCTACTATTACGAAGTTGTTCGTTAGATTTAAAATATTTTTTAGTAATTGTTTTATGTTTATATAAACAAAGAGAAATATTATTGCTTAAATTTTCTTCTAAATACCAAATAGAATTATCATTATTGTTCTTAATTCGATATTCACAAACAACATAATCAGTATAGGCAGTTACATATTCAGTATTTCCAGGATAATTAACCCAAGGATTATAATCAAGATTTTTAGTAGTATAAGAATGTATGTATGTTAATACTGAAATTCCAACAACAGTACATTCAGTATTAAAAATGGTAATTTTATCTCCTATGTTGGCGTAGAGTGACATTATAGTTTCAATTACTTTGTAATAATAGTTGTTAAATAAAGTGTTAATTGAAAAAAAATATATAATAATTAGTTATAAAAATTAAGAAATCACGATGCGTTAAATATTTTTTTCTTATTAATTTAAATGCAAAAATAAAAAATCCGAACATTAACTGTTCGGATTAAAAAAAAATTCATATTCCTTTTCGAAAGTAAATGAATTATATTATCGTCTAGAAGAAGATTTATTTTCTTCCAACATTTTTTTCATAGTGATTTGTAAAGATTTGCATTGTTCAGAAGCTTTATCAGCAAAATCAGTACCATTACTTGCATAAATAATTTGACGAGAAGAATTAACAAGTAAGCCACAAGTAGAATTCATACCGTAAAAAGCCACATCTTCAAGACTACCACCTTGAGCACCAATTCCAGGAACTAATAAGAAATTGTTTTTAGCAATTTTTCTAATTTGTTGAAATTTATATGCTTGAGTAGCACCAGCCACAAACATAATTTGATCTTCGTTGCCCCAAAGTTGACCGTATTTAAGAGTTTTTTCAAACAAATATTCGTTAGACTCTTTTTCTTGAATAACTTGAAAATCCGAAGCACTAGGATTAGAAGTTAACGCAAGAATAATAGCCCATTTACCTTCATATTCAAGGAAAGGAGCCACAGAGTCACGCCCCATATAAGGAGATAAAGTAACAGCATCAAAAGGCATCAATTCAAAAAACGTACGCGCATACATTTTACAAGTATTACCGATGTCTCCACGTTTGCAATCTGCAATTAAAAAAATACCAGGATAGTTTTTCTTGATATATTCAGCAGTTTTTTGAAGAGCACGCCATCCATCTTGACCTAAAGCTTCGTAAAAAGCAGTGTTAGGTTTATACGCAACAGCATATTGTTGTGTGGCGTCAATAATTTGTTTGTTAAATTCAAAAATAGGATCTTTTTCTTTTAATAAAAAATCCGGAATTTTATTGATATCAGTATCAAGTCCAACACAAAGGAAAGACCCTTTTTTCTGTATCTTATTGTAAATGTCGTGGTATGTCATTTAAAATTGATTTAAAAGTCTTTAAAACAAAGTAATTAACGGTAAAAATACAAAAATGTTACCAAAATTATTAGTTCTCAGAGTCAAAACCACTAGCTTTTAAACGTTCAGCGTTTTCAGCAATTTGCAGTTTTTCGATAATCTCATCAATTTCGCCATCCATAACAATCGGAAGATTGTAAAGAGTTAGATTTATACGATGATCAGTAACACGACTTTGAGGATAATTATAAGTACGAATTTTAGCACTACGGTCACCAGTAGAAACCATAGTTTTACGTTGAGAACCTACTTTGTCAAGATATTTTTGATATTCAATAGCATAAAGTCTTGAACGTAATTCTCTCATAGCCTTTTCAAGGTTTTTGATTTGAGATTTTTCGTCTTGACATGTAACAATTAATCCTGTTGGAATGTGAGTTAAACGAATAGCAGAATAAGTAGTATTAACCGATTGACCACCAGGACCAGAAGAACAATAAGTATCTTTACGAATGTCAGCAGGGTTTAATTCAATATCAAATTCACCAGCTTCTGGCAAAACCACAACAGAAGCAGCAGATGTATGAATACGACCTTGAGTTTCTGTTTGAGGAACACGTTGAACACGATGAACCCCCGACTCATATTTCATAATACCATAAACACCTTCAGAACTACTACTAACATTTAATACAATTTCTTTGTATCCACCCATAGTACCTTCAGTAAAACGCGAAACTTCAACTTTCCAACGACGTTTTTCGAAATATTTCATATACATACGATAAAGGTCGCCAGCAAAAATAGCAGCTTCGTCACCACCTGTACCACCACGAATTTCAAGAATAGCATTTTTATCATCCTCAGGATCTTTAGGCAAAAGCATAATTTTAATCTCTTCTTCACGTTGAGGAAGAGATTGAGTAAGATTATCAAGTTCTTCTTTTGCCATTTCGCGCATATCTTCGTCTTTTTCGTCGCGAAGCATTTCTCTTGCGCTTTCGATATTAGCAAGAATGTTTTTATATTCTTCGTAAGCTTGAATTAAAGGTTCAAGTTCTTTAAATTCTTTGTTTAATTCCACATAACGCTTCATGTCAGACATGGCGTCAGGGTCGTTAACCATTTTTTGAACTTCGTCAAAACGCTGTTTAACTCCTTCGAGTTTAGCGAGTATTAAGTTTTCGGCCATTTTATATTTTCAATATTCTATTATTCGTAAATAAATTCTCCAAATTGACTCTTTATAGTCACTTTTTTATGATCACATTCTTCAACATGACCCACAATTTGAGCATCAACGCCAAAAGATTTTGAAATTTCAATTATACCTTTAGCAGTATCGTTATCAGTATAAATTTCAAAACGATGACCCATATTGAATACTTTGTACATTTCACGCCAAGAAGTTTGACTTTCGGTATGAATAATATCAAACAACGGAGGAACTGGGAAAAGATTATCTTTTATAACATTAACATTATCAATAAAATTGATAACCTTAGTTTGAGCACCACCTGAACAATGGATCATACCATTAATTTTAGAACGATATTGATCTAACACTTTTTTAACAATTGGTGCGTATGTTCTAGTAGGAGATAAAACTAATTTTCCAGCGTCAATATCTAAACCTTTAATTTTATCAGTTAAAAAATAAGAACCAGAATAAACAAGTTCTTTATTTATAGCATGGTCGTAAGTTTCAGGATATTTTTGAGCAACTTTTTGATTAAAAACGTCGTGACGAGCAGATGTTAAACCATTACTTCCAGTACCACCATTATAATAATTTTCGTAATTAGCTTTACCAAACGAAGCTAAACCAACAATAACGTTACCAGGTTTAATATTACAACTGATAACATCACTACGTTTCATACGGCAAACCACAGTGCTATCCACAATGATAGTACGAACAAGATCGCCAACGTCAGCAGTTTCACCACCAGTTCCAATAATACCAATACCAGCTTGTTGTAATTCCTTAAACAATTGGTCAGTACCATTAATAATTTCAGAAATAACGCTTCCAGGAATAACAGTAGCGTTTCTACCAATGGTAGAAGAAACAAGAATATTATCAGTTGCACCAACGCAAATTAAATCGTCAACATTCATAATCAAAGCGTCTTGTGCAATGCCTTTCCAAACAGATAAATCACCAGTTTCTTTCCAATAAGCATAAGCTAAAGATGATTTAGTACCTGCGCCATCAGCATGCATAATAACACAATAATTAGGATCACCCGAAAGAATATCGGGTACAACTTTACAGAAAGCACGCGGATAAAGCCCCTTGTCAATGTTTTTTATGGCATTGTGAACGTCGGTTTTAGAGGCAGAAACCCCACGTTGCCCGTATCGTAAATCTTCTTCCATGATAAATAAGTTTCGATATTTGGGCACAAAAGTATATAAAAAAAAGCTATTTTTTAAGAATTTAACGTAAAATTTGTTGGTTAGTAGCAAGTAGTAGGTTGTGATGTTAATAAAGATAATTAAATAATGAAAATCTATTCAAAAAATCATTTCAACACAATAATATACATAAATTGTGTTAATTTGCTTGGAAAATTCTTCATTAAATATGATATTTGTAATGAATTTAAATTAATATTTTTTTAAAATTTGTTATTTATGTGCATTTTATGCCATAACGAATATAAATATGACAGACAAACAAACATACATAGATTTTGACGAATATATACGTCAAGGAGAACCAAATAAACGAAAAGCAGTTTATTCTTGATTTAAAATTAGCATTAGAATACGATTTAGAACAAGAAAGAATATTTAATTACGGAAAACTCTCTAATGACGAAAAAATAGCTCATATAAGTAAATTTGTAGCAAATCTTTGGCAAATACACGCATTTCCAGAAGGAAATACAAGAACTACTGCTGTTTTTACAATTCAATACCTACGTTCACTTGGATTTAATGTTAATAACGATGTTTTTGCAAAACATTCTTGGTATTTTAGAAATGCTTTAGTTCGTTATATTTATAAAAATCAGAATGGAATTCAACCTGAACCTAAATTTCTAGAACGTTTTTTCCGTAATCTTCTTCTAGGTGAAAAATGGGTATTAAAAAATAGATATTTAGTAATCAATCCTCCTAAAGAATATTTACACCAACCTAGACTCGACAACCCAACAAGTACCCAACAAGTACCCAACAAGTACCCAACAAGTACTACTCAAATTTTAACAGAAAATACTAATATTGTGAAACTTGTAAAAATATTAGGTGTCGAAAAATATTCTATAAAACAAATAATGGAATTGATGAAAATTAAAGATCGTCCCAATTTTTTGAAAGTGTATCTTAATCCAGCAATATTAGAAGGATATATTACAAAACTATATCCAAATTCACCACGACATCCACGTCAAAAATATTTATTAACAATAAAAGGTCAAATGCTTTTGAACTCTTATTAAAAATTTTAATCAAAAATTGTGTATAAAAAAAAATGAGATTTCTTATTATTTAATACTTTTGCGAAAAAATATTATTAATTCTAATTTTTACTGATTATGAAAAAAAGCATTTTAGCAATTTCAATAATTGCATTATTGGCAAGTTGTGGAGGAAATAACACACAACAAAAAACAGAAAATTCTGAAACATTATCACAAGTTGAAAAAGAGGACTCTCCTACCCCATCGGCAAAAGCAAATGATTGGTCAAAACCTCTATTTGCTATCGACCTAGACAACGATACTATTATCAAATGGATTTACAACGACAAAGGACTTGTTACTCAAAAAATTTATGTAGATAAAAAATTTGATGATAAATATATTATAAACTACAAATACGAAGGAAACAAAAAAATATATTCAAGAGAAAATTTTGATGTAGTTTTTGAAGATTGGGATATTTACCATTGTACTTGGGGAGAATATGGCGACGAAGTTGTTGACGAATATTCAGACAACACTTTCACCAAACTTATTTCAGTTAACGATGCAAAAGTTAACTATGATGAACAAGGTAGAGTTACAAATATTGGAGATTTTTTTACATACGAATATTCAAATGATGATAATTTAAACAAAATAAAAATAAGTTATTCATTTATGGATATAATCTATCTAGATGATCAAGGAAGAATAACATATCGCGATAATTCTGCAAGTTATCCATCAGACGACCATACAGATTATAAATATAACGACAAAGATAAAATATTAACACTTACTCATACATTTCAAGGAATTGATAGAGACGAAGAAGGTATGATTGGTGAAGGCAGTGATCCTGAGGAAAATATTTTATATATTCATTTTTAAATGTTATAAAAATATTTGAAGAAAATTAAGAAATTAAGACTATACTTATAGTTCTTAATTTCTTTTTTTATCTTCAATGAAGAATTTATATTTAATTTCAATTAATTATAATAAAATCTCTTTATATTTGTTGTAATAAATAAAAACTCTAATAAAAAAACATGTCAATATACGCAAACATCGAAGACCAAATAAAAATAAACAACATTGGATGTACAGTGATTGGTATTAACATAATGATGTATAAAGAAAATAATAACCATTATGTAGTTTGCGAATATAAATTAATGAAAAATAGCGATAAATCAATTTTGTATATCGAAGATAATTTACAGAATAACACTTGCTATATTTATAATAAAACAGATACAGAACATAAATTACATAATTATACTAAAGTTAAAACGCAATATTATTTTATTGACGCTATTGGAGATACTGATTTTAACAAATATAACAAAATAATTTATAAGTATTATTTAAAAGATAATATATTAGTTTTAGAAAAGGGTGATTATAGAATATATCATGGATTAAAAATAACGTCAGAATATATAAAAGTAAATAGAAATATTTATTCAGAACCATTTTCATTAAGTTTGCCAGATATCAATAAATTTCACGATGATAACAAAATAAAAAACGAAATATCACATAAAGCCACAGAGATTTCAGTAGGTGAAGGTCTATTGATAAACGATGAAGAATATTTTGTTTTATCAAAATCAGAAGTTTATAATGATATAGTAAAAACAAATGAATATAAATTATTTAACAATAATAACAAAAAGTATTATTGGATAAAATATATAAATAGAAAGCATATATTATTTCACGAAGCTGAAGATATAAAAACATTTAACTCACATATTGAATTAGTTAAAGAACAATTACAACCAAATAAAAGAAGCAAAGAATATAAAATAGGAACCAAACAGCGTGTAAGTATATTTTCAGATTGGGCAACAATAAACAATTCACAATGTGATTATACATTACATTGTGACCAAATGATATATTATTTAAAAGAGGAATGGCAATTTGAAACAAATAAATTGGTAGGAAATGAAATAAAATTAGCAAATATTTATACGATAAACTATAATTATAAAATAAAACAACATTGGGAAAATGTAAAATTAGTTAACGCAACAAAAGAAAAAAAAGAACATAAAATATTAAATTTATTATCTAAATATCACGAAGAAATAATCAATTTGTTATTATTAGGGGTTTGGTTTATATTATTAATGGTTTCTTTTAAAATATCTATAATTTTAGGTATTGCTTTTTTGTTTATATTTCCAATAAGTGTTATATTTCTAGATGAATTTCTAGTTGAATTTATATCTTATATATATAAAAAATCAAATTTCAGTCTCAAACTAATAAATAAATTAGAAACTAAAAATAAAAAAATCGAAACATTAATCAAAGAAGATTTAAAAATTTGGGAAACATATTAAGCCCCAAAAAAATTAACCCTATGCAACCAAAAGAAGCATAGGGTTAAAATATTGGAAAAAAATTAAAATCAGAATTTTAATATCGATTATTTAAAACCAAAAATATGACGAACTTCGCTCACAGTTTTTTGAGCTTGTTCGCGAGCTTTTTCAGCTCCCATTTTAGCCACTTTATCGAGATAAGCATCATCATTATAAATATCTTTGATGCGAGCTCTTACAGGCGAAACGGCTTTAATAATATCTTCAGCTAATTGTTTTTTAAGATCGCCATAACGAATAGAACAATTGTTCCATGCTTCTTCAAAATGTTCAATAGTAGATTTTTCAGAAACTAAACCTAAAAGAGTAAACAAATTTTGAATAACTTCTGGTTTTTCGCTATTTGGTTGAGTAGGTCCACTATCAGTAACAGCTTTCATCACCTTTTTGCGAATTTCTTTATCCTCATCAATAAGATAAATACCATTGTTAGTACTTTTACCCATTTTACCAGTACCATCAAGACCTGGAACTTTAATTAATTTGTCAGAAAAACTAAACGCTTTTGGTTCTTTAAAATATTCAACACCATAAATATTATTAAAACGACGAGCAAATTTACAAGTCATTTCTAAGTGTTGTTCTTGGTCTTTACCAACAGGTACTTTATCAGCTTTTTGAATAAGAATATCACAAGCCATTAACACAGCGTATGTTAATAAACCAGCGTTTACATTGTCAGGATTTTGACGCGCTTTTTCTTTAAAAGATGCAGTACGTTCAAGTTCACCAATATATGCGTTCATATTCATAAGCATATATAATTCGCAAACTTCAGGAACGTCGCTTTGTACATAGATTGTACTTTTTTCAGGATCAAGTCCACTTGCAATATACTGACTAAGTATTTTTTTAACATTTATACGTAAGTCGTCGGGGTGAGGGTGAGTGGTTAGTGAATGATAATCTGCAACAAAGAAATTACATTTGTAGTCGTCTTGCATTTTTACAAAGTTGCTTAATGCACCAAAATAATTACCCAAGTGTAAATCGCCCGTCGGCCTTATTCCGCTTACTACTATTTCCATTATTTTATAATATTTTTTTGATGTGCAAATTTAATTAATAATATCAATATTTAAAATTTATATTTTTGGGGAGGTATTATTTTTGTTGTGGCAATTTTTATTTAGAAATTATTATATATATATTTGTTATAAGATTTAACTTAAAAATTCTATCTAATGTCATTAGCCGCTAACATAGAAGATAAACTTACAATTCTTGATACAGAATTTTTAGTAATAGGAATTGCTAAATTACTATTTAAAAACGATGATAAAGATGATATCCGTTGTCTATATACATTAAAAAAGCAAAAAGATAATTCAATCTTTTATTTAGAAGATAGATTAACGGATAAGACTTATTGTATATATTATAAAACAGATACAAAATATAAATATAATGACAATAAAATAATTATTAGAGAATATTATGTGTTAGATACAGTTGGAGATTCAGTCTATAAAAAAGATGAAATCATAAATTGTAAATATAAAGAGTCAAATCAAGATTCAATATTATATAAAAATAATTGTAAATATAATGGCTTATTTATAGAAACAATCTCAGTTGAAAAACGAAATTATAACGATCCATTTGAATCAAGTCTACCAGAAATCAGTAAATTCCATGATGATAACAAAATTAAAAATGAAATTAATTATGATGCTACTACTTTTTCTGTTGGTGATGGTTTATTGATTAATGACAACGAATATTTTGTTTTGTCTAAATCTGATGTTTATAGCTTTAATATACAAACTGATGAATATAAACTCTTTAATAATAATGATAAACAATATTATTGGATAAAATGGATTAATGATAAACGTGTATTATTTCATAATGATAAAAAACGCAATTATATTAAATATAATAAATCAGGATATAAAACTCGTATTAGTTTAAATGCTGATTGGTCAACAACTAATAATACTAATTGTTATTATCAGACAAGTTTTATTAATTATAAAATATATTTAAAAGAAACTTGGCAAAATGAAACTCTATATTTTGAAGGTGATGAATTAAAAAAATTTTCTTGTTTAAAATACAATTACAAAATAAATAATAAATATGATACTATTAAATTAAAAAATTCAAAAAATATATCTATTATTAACAAAAAGCGTCGTACGTTTAAATTGTCGAAATTTTCAAAAGTTTTTGCTGGTTTATCGATGCCAATAGTATTTTTCCCTTTAATGATAATAGTTATTTGTTTTAGCGAACAGATTACTAATTCTACATTGCAAAGTTATGTACAATTAATTGCATTTTTATTACCTATTATTGGACCTGTATTAATTTATTTTTTGATTCGTAAATTATCTAATAAATTTGAAGAAAGAAGTAATAATAAACTTGAAACAATAAGAGATTTTATCAAAAATCAAATTACTAAATAATAAACAAATGTCATTAGCCGCAAACATAGAAGATAAAATTACAATTCTTAATACTAAATTTTTAGTAATTGGAATAGCTAAATTACTATTCAAAAGGAATGGTAATGATGATATGGTTTGTGTATATACATTAAAAAGAACTAAAGATAATTCAATATTTTATTTAGAAGATAGATTAACTATTGATTCTTATTGTTAATATTACAAATCTGAAAAAGGTTATAATCTTTATGAATATACAATAATAAAAAGAAATTATTGTGTATTAGATACAGTTGGAGAAACAGGCTATCATAAATATGAAAATGTAAAGTGTAAGTACAAAGAGAAAAATCAAGTTTCAATATTATTTATAAATAATCTTATTTTTTATGGAATATTTGTAGATAATATCTCAGTTGAAAAACGTAATTATAAAGATCCATTTGAATCAAGCTTACCTGTAATAAGTAAATTTCATGAGGATAATAAAATAAAAAATGAAATAGTTCAAAATGCTACCAAAATAGAAGTTGGTAATGGATTATTGATTAATGATGAATAATATTTTGTTTTGTCAAAATCTGATGTTTACATTAATAATTTTAAAACATTAGAATATAAACTATATAACAATAATAATAAACAATATTATTGGTTAAAAAAAATCAAAGGGAAACAAATATTATTATATCAACAAAAATATAATAATATACTATATCAGAAACAAGAAAATAAAATTCGAATTAGTATAAATGCAGATTGGCAAACAACAAATGAAACACACTGCACTTATGACATATTTATAAAAAACAATGTATATTATTTAAGAGAAAAATGGGAAAAAAATACTCTATATTTTATAGGAGAAGAAATTAAATTATTAAATATAGATGTATTAAAATATAATTATAAAATACCAAAAATCACAGAAGAAATAAAAATTGAAGATACAAAAGAATATAACAAAATAGAAATTAAAGAAGATTATTATGTAGGTTGTTGTTGGTATATATTATTATTAGCAATTATAATTAATTTGTATGATGCTAACAACGGATTAGGAGTCATTTTATTTATACTAATTTTATTATCACCAATTTTACTTATTCCAATTATTACTCATATAAAGAAAAGTCATAAAAACAAAGTAGAAATATTAAATAAAACAATCAAAAATAATATCGTTAATTAAACGTTAAAGTAAAAACAGTTTGTCCATAGTCAGATTGTTCTAATTCTAAAGTACCGTTGTGAAGTCGCATAATTTGACGAGAAAGACTTAAACCAATACCCGAACCACCAGATTTTGTTGTGTAGAATGGTATAAAAATTTGTTCTTTACTTTCGTGACTTATTGGTTGTCCATTGTCTATCACTTTGATTACCACTTCTTCTTTACTATTTATTTCAGAAGTTACTTCAATAATAGAAGATTCAGCTTGAGCAGCGTTTTTTATAAGATTAATTAAAATTTGAGAAATTTGCCCTTCGTCAGCGTACAACAAAACATCAGACGAAATTTCACGAAAATAACATTTAGCACCTAATTCTTCAATATATTTTTCAGTAAGGTCAATAACTTTGCAAACCATTTCAGCCACCATTATAGGACGTTTAACAGGTTTAGCAATTTTAGATAAACTACGATAAGAATTTATAAAATTTATTAAATCCTTAGACGAAGACGCAATAGTTTCTAAACCAGCTTTTGTATCGAGATTAGGATCGTTAGCCAAAGATTCACTTAAAGCAGAAATTGGAGTAACAGTGTTCATAATTTCGTGGGTTAATACACGAATAAGTTTTGACCAAGATTCAGCTTCGTTTTCTTGTCTAAATTTTTCAAGGATAATGCGTAAACGATTAAGCGAACTATTAATTTTGCTATTTTCGGCAAAACGGAAATTCATTTCACCGTCTTCAATAGAGTCCATCATGTAGGTTATTTTGCGAACATTATTTCTGTAAGTTACCCAAATACCAATAAAAAAACCTACAATAGCACATCCAAGTCCTATTACTATATAAATTAAAGTATTCAAATGTTATATTTTTTGAGTTTACTATACAAAGTAGGACGACTAATATTTAATTGTTTAGCCACCATTGAAAGATTACCATTGCATTTAGTCATAGCATTACGAATAATTTGTTCTTCAGCCATTTCAAAAGTTTCAGCAGGTTTGTTTTGTGCAGATTCTTGATTGATTTGACGATTTAGTTGAAAATCCGTAGATTTTAGATATTCATTATCAGCCAAAATAACTGCTTTTTCAATCACGTTTTGAAGTTCACGAATATTACCTTGCCATGAATAATTTCTTAAAGTAACAACACCTTCAGGACTGACACCTTTAACATTACGATGATATTTTTGATTAAAAGTATCAATAAAACGTTCAGCCAAAGGAACAATATCATCAGGACGTTCTCGCAACGAAGGTAAAGTTATGTGCATTGTGTTGATTCTGTAATATAAATCTTCACGAAAACGACCTTCGCTAACAAGTTTTTCAAGATTCATGTTAGTAGCGCAAATCAAACGAATATCAACAGGAATTTCTTTAGTATCTCCCACTTTAGTGATAGCTCTATTTTGTAAAGCTCTCAAAAGTTTAGCTTGAAGATGCAGAGGAATATTTCCAATTTCATCGAGAAATAAAGTAGAATTATTAGCAAGTTCAAATTTACCGACATGATCAGAATGAGCATCCGTAAAAGCCCCTTTTACGTGTCCAAATAATTCACTTTCAAAAAGAGTTTCGGTTAAAGCACCAGCATCAACAGCAATCATTTGACGATTAGAACGTGACGAAAGTTTATGAATTTCGTTAGCCATAACGTCTTTACCAGTACCATTTTCACCAGTGATAAGTATAGTAGCATCAGTAGGAGCAATTTTTTCGATATTCTTTTTGATATTTTCCATTTGAGGCGAATTACCCCAAAACATATTATCTTTTTTAGCTTTAGAAACTGATTTAGAATTACCAGATTCAGATTCCATAGCTTTGTCACGAGCCGCAAGAAGAGTTGCAATAAATTTTTCGTTGTCCCATGGTTTAACAACAAAGTCGAAAGCACCTTTTTTCATACCTTCTACAGCTAATTGAATGTCAGCGTAAGCAGTAAAAAGTACCACTTCAACCTTAGGAGCAATTTTTTTGATTTCACCAGCCCAAAATAAACCTTCGTTGCCTGTATTGATATTTGTGTTAAAATTCATATCGAGCAAAACAACGTGAGGTTTCATTTTTTCGATAGAAGCCACAAGAGTTGCAGGTGAAGGAATTGCTTCTACCTTCTCAAAATGAGATGGTAATAATATTTTTAGAGTGGAACGTATTCCAGCATTATCGTCAACAACTAAAATTCTACCTTTCTTCATAGTTCGGCGTGTTTTTCTTTTATTATTTTACAAATATACAAATTTTTTTAATTAAGGAATGAAGGAATTAAGGAATTAAGGAAATCGAGATTATGCGATTTTTTAATTTTCCTACTATCAAATTCTTTAATTATCAATTAAAATTCTTTCAATAATTTCAGTTTTTATGCACAAAGTTTACCTTCTAAATAAGAACAACGTAAATAATCTGGATTAGAATAGTATAAAGATGAATTAAAATTAGCAATTAAATCACTTATAAAAGAAGAAAAAACGTTGATTGTAGTTTGAATAATATCACCATTATCAACATTAAGAATAAGCATTTGAAACACTCTACCAATAGAAATATAAGAAGGTACAGTATATTTACAATTTTTTACGCTATCAAAATTGCCGTATTTAATATTCAAAGTATCAATCAATTCGTCACTCACTTGCTCAAACGATAAACAATGATTAACGTCTGCAACACGTAATTGCCATTTTAAAACTTCAGGAGTAAAATATTTTATAATATCTTTACGATAGTTACAAGTTTCACGAGCAATATATTCTATTAATGAACATACATAAAATAAATCATCTTTTTCTTTAGGCGTTAACATGTTTTTTCTGATTTTAAATAGGTTAAACAATCTAATGCTTTTAAAGTATGAAAACTAATTTGATGTGTAGGATATTTAAATTTAGCATATTCCCAAAACACTTGTCGTGAAATATTGCCAGCTAAAAAATCATTAACAAAATTCCAAATAGTATCGTCAGCCATTGGACCTTCAACAATATCATAATCATGAATATATCCATTTCGACATTTTGCAATAAAATCAAGCCAATCATCATTCATTTCAGGAAATTTTAAAATATTTAAATTTGATTTTTCCACATATGAAAAATGATTAACAACTCCTTGAAATTGATTTCTATTAGCCCAACGATATGCTTGCTGATAATCGTTAGTACAATAAAATCCCCAAGAAAAATCTTTAGCATATTTAGATTTTCTTACTTCCGGAAATTGAACTATTTCTCCGCTACCATGATATACGACACTTGACATATTTTAATTATTTATGCAAAAATAAAGAAAATTGATAAGATAAAAAAATAAGTTTTTGAGAATTAGTTCGGCGCGTTTTTGTTTTTTTATTACAAATATACATGTTTTTTAATTAAGGAATTAAGGAAATCGAGATTATGCGATTTTTAATTCTCCAACCATCAATTTACTTAATTATTAATTATCAATTAAAATTCTTTCAAAAATTTTTCCTATTCTTTTCTCAAAGTTTGAACAGGATTTTCCGTTGCTGATTTTATGCTTGTTATAGAAACAACTATTGATGCTAAACCTAATGCAACTATATAGCCCATTGCAAAAATCCACCAATATATAGGACAATGGTCAGCAAATCCACTAAAATATTTTGTTACTATAAAATATGATATTGGAATTGATAATACAAAACTAACTGTAATTATAATAAAGAATTTTTTGTTGAACAATTTTAGTATGTCAAAAATTGTTGCGCCATTTACTTTGCGTACTCCTATTTCTTTTTTACGGTGTTGAGTTTCAAATAATACAATGCCTAATAATCCTATTATTGCAATTATTATTGCTGTAAAAGTAAATAATGAAATTATTTTTGCAAGGTTTCTTTCTGTTGTATAATTTTTTGCTATTTCGGTATTAAAGGTTATAATCTCATTATCTGAAACACTATATGTAGGATCAATTTCTAATAATTTAGTTTGAATATAGTCAACAACTTCGTTGATATTAGCTTTTTTAGCTGTTCGAATATATAATTGAGGAAGATCTCTTTTCCAACCTTCAGAAATTCCATTTTTTCCTTGAACAAAAAAACAAAATGGTTCATTTTTATATTGTAATGGTTTATAACTAAAATCATTACAAAAACCTATTATTTCTGAGCTGTCAATTTCGGTATTTAAAACTAAATCATAACTTTTTTTGGCTAATTCATTAAAAATATAATGTGAATTTTCTGATTGTGAGTCGCTTTCTCTAAAATTTCTTCCTTCTTTTATTTCAACTCCAAGAAAATCTACAAAATGCCAATCAACAATATAACACTGAAACCAAATTTCTTTATCATTATAATCACGCCCCCAGCCCATTCTTAGTTTTTCTACAATGTTTCCACTTGCAAAACTAAGATCTACAATATCAGAATTTTGCAATAATTTTTCTCTCACAGTTTCTGGATTACTATACAATTTTTGTCCTACATTTAGTGTAAGTATATTTTCTCGATTAAAACCTAAGTCTTTATTTTGAAAATAGTCATTGTTTTTATGGATAAAAAAAGAACAAATTATTAAACAAATAGAGGCTACAAATTGAAATCCTATTAATAAATATCTCAATAAACCTTTATTATTAAATTCTACAGCACTTCCTCTTAAAGCTAATGCAGGTGATATTGAAGTGATATAAAATGCAGGATAAATACTTGAAATAACAGCAGTTAAAATTCCGACTGAAATTGTTAATATTGTAATTTTTGTATTAGAAAGAAAATTTAAATCTCTATTCATTATTTCTGCCAAATTTGTTAATCCAAACAATTTTATAATTACAAATGCGATTAACATTGAAATAACTGTAAATATAAATGACTCAAATATTAATCCTTTAATCAATTCTAATCTACTACAACCTAATACCTTACGTGTATTTATTGATTTTATTCTTATTGGAACTTGTGCAAAAAAGAAATTTATATAATTGATATATGCAATTACAAGAATTAATATAGCAATAATTGTTAAAGTATAAATAGTTTTAGAGTCTGCTTTTATATGAAAACCACTTATTTCTTTATGAAAGTGCATATCTTTTAACGAAACCAAACTAAAATTTTTATTATCTAAAAAACTTTCAATCTCTTCTGGTGTTTTATAATCATCGTTTTGTTCTAATATTTTTTTAGTTACATTCCTTAAAATTTCATCCATTGATTTTTTATCATTTTGAATACCGTCTTTTAGTTTTAAATAATAAATAAAACTCCATTCACTATAATCATCAATATTTCGATTAAGAATATTTAAGAAACCATCAAAATTTCCTATTTCAGAATTTTTAGGAAAATCTTCGATGATACCTCCAACAACTAATTGAAAATCTATATCAAGATTTATTTTTAATATATCTCCAACATGAAGACCTTTTTTTTGTGATGCAGACTTTGTAATTATTATTGAAGTAGGATTGTTTAAAACATCATAAGAACCTTCTATAAATTTTGCATCAAATGTTTCAAGTAAAGAAACAGAACACATTGTAAAATTACCTTTAATTTTGTTCCATTCATCACTTCTTTTAACATAAAATGTTTCTATACCCAATGCAGGTTGAAGGCAACCTCCATTTTCTACTGATGGAATATCATTAATAAATGCTTCTCCAATAGGTCTATTTATCCAATTAGATGACTCATTATTAGATACTAAACAATAAATATTTTCGTAATCTTTAATTTGATTATTAAAATTATAGTCAAAATCTACACTAACCATTAAAATGTAAAACGCAGAAATTGCAACAGCTATTCCTATAATATTTAATATTCCAGATAGACTTGTCAAACTTTTAAAATTAAAATTTTTCATTTTTTTATTCTTTTAATAATTTTCAAAAATAGAAAAAACATTTAATATGCCATAGTGACTAATTAACTATTATTCAATTGTATATTAAATATTCGTTTGATATAATATGTAAAAAAATTTTACAATTGACGTAAAGGATTTTTACAGAGAATGAGAAAGAATTAAAAATTAGTAGATAGTAGTAAGTAGTAAGTAGTAAGTAGTATGTAGCAAGTAGTAAGTAGTAAGTCGAGTTTGATGAATTCAAAAATGAAAATTAAAAATATCTAACGCCACCCAAATACTAGAACAACATTGTTGTGAGACGTTAAGATTTTGCGCGTATATCTCCATGTTGTTTTTCTTCGACAATACGTTTTCCTACTTTCCAATAGGTTTGTATCATAGCTGTATTGATACTGATGTACGATTGTTGGCGTCCTTAACTTATAATTTGTCGTAAATCTGTAACTAAGTGACTATTTTTTATGATGTCATTTGCCATTATTAATTTTCAATTATTACTATTGATTTAAATCAGTTAAGTAATTCATGTTTGTACATTAAAATATAATTGATACATGTTTATATTGTATTATATATTTCAAGTATTGACAATATTTAAATTTTAAAAATATCAAAAAATATTCAAAAATCAAAAATGTACTTTTTATGAACAATACTCTTACTGCAATTGATTTGAATATATTGTTTGAGACCAAAACACTTTTTGTAAGTGTGACGATAGAATTATTGTTTAACAAACACTTTTTGCAAGTGTGAAGGAAGAATTATTTGAGAACAAAATTCTTTCGACAAATTAAAGAAGAGTTAAAATTTCCTAAACGTGACCAATGTTATAGACATTTCTAATGCGATAGACTATTTCGCAAAAGAGAAGACCCGTCATCAGCTGTCAGAAATTAATGGCATGGTAATTGTTACAAACATACAGAAGATTTCCTGAATATCAGGGACATAAATATCGAGAACTAGATTAGAAGGAATTAGGAAAAACCGGTTTTTTAAAGGCAAGCCATCAATGATCTCGCCGTAGCTCTGGGGAATTTAATTACTTTACTTTTCTCTTCAAACATGCAGGGTCGGCGCATCAATACATAGGCAGGATCATTCAATCACAAAAAAAATGACATACGCATCATGAAACGATATTTTCTATTTATAGCAGGCATCTTGATTGCATTGGCATCGCATGGTCAGATTGTGTGCGTGCTACCTGACGGCGATATGGGCTACAGGTTTGGCACCACAAAGCAGAAATTCGGTAGCGCCGGCACCGAGCAGCGCTACTCTTACAGAGGCTTTGGTGGCGGAGCATCGCTGGCGATAGTGCCAGAAGATTTGGCTTTTCTGCATCAAATTGGCGTCAACTGGGAGAAAGGTCGCGCCCGCTCCAAGGAGAGCGACTCGTATTTCGACCACCGTCAGACCACGGTGAGGTACGAGTTTTATGGAAATCCATTCGGAAATTTTCCATTATGGTTTACCGCTGGAGGTGGAGCTGCCATATGTAGCGACAAGAACGAGAACAACAGGATGAACAACTACAGTAAATTTGTACCAAGCGTGGGCGTGTGCCTAGGTCCAGTAAAATTTGACGTTGAGTTCGGCAAAATAGTCAAATACGGCATAAAGTTGGATCTGGTGGAGATTATTTATTTTGTAGGATATACCTGGGAACTATTCTAGATAACAAAAAAAATCTACAAATGCGGCTTCGCCGATTTGTTTGTTATACAAAAATTGTTTCTTTATTTCTTAATAAAAAAATCAATTAACAACAAAATAAATCGTTCATAGTAAGCATATTTTGAATATTATGAGTATCAGAGTTTTCTGTAATACCATTTGAGGTAATTAAAGTAAGATTTATCGATTTAGAAGTTTCTGTTTCGCGTTGAAAAGTATCAACACGATTTTGCATTGTTTCAATTTCTTCATCATCTAAAGCAAACTTACTTTTGCAATATTTCATTTCACAAATATTAATAATATTATCGTTACGATCAATAAGTAAATCAATTTGAGTACCTTGAGTAGTCCACGAATGAGCTGAGGATATAACAGCATCAAATCCAAGACTCTTTTTTATTTGTGCAAGATGCTGAAGACAAACATGTTCAAATGCTAATCCTGCCCAATTATTATGTAATGGAGAATTATACATACTTGTCCAAAATGTTTTATCTCCATTTTCGTTTTTTAAAATAAATTGAAAATAAAATAGAGTATAATTATCCATCAATTGATATGTTGCTTCTTTATTATTTTTACCAAAACAAGTAAATTTTCTAATAAAACCACATTGTTCTAATTCTTTTAAAGATTTAGAAAATTTATCATTGTCAATTAATTTAGATTTAGATATTAATTCAATTCTTGAAAAACCTGATTTTTTTGTAGATAAAGTTTCAATAATAGAAATATGGATTTTTGGATTTTTAAATAAAGACGCATAAAGAGCATCATATTCTTGAGCAAGTTCGCCATCTTCATCAAAAAACATTCTGTCAAAATTTTGAGCAACACTAAAACCTTTTTTTAAGAAACTCCAATAATAAGGAATTTCACCTAAAGCCATGTATGCTTCCATAATAAGATTTCGTTTGTAGCCTAAGTTTTGACTTTTACAGAATAATTCACATTCGTAAAGCGAAAAAGGGTGTAGGTGAATTTTTTTTGTAATACGATTATGAAGACCTCCATAATTCATAACAATGTTATCAATAATCCACGAAGTAGCACTACCACAAACTATCAACACAATATCTTTACGATTAGTAGCCCAACTATTCCAAAAATGATCAAGAGCACGAATAAAATTTGAACGAACTGTATCCATCCATGGTAATTCATCAATAAAAACTACTTTTTTTCCATCAGGACAAGAAGATAACCAATTTTCTAATAAATGAAAAGCTTCGTTCCAAGTTTTAGGTAGAGGTTGAGGTTTCATACCTGAATTGTAGAGCGATTGACGAAATTCACTCAATTGTTCTTTTAGTGGAGCATCAAGAATACCTGTATGTTGAAAAGTAAATTTATAATTAAAAACTTCTCGAATTAAAAACGTTTTTCCTACACGACGACGTCCATAAACAGCAATAAATTCTGATTGGTCAGAATTCATTGCGTTGAGAAGTGTTTCCTTTTCTTTTTCTCTACCTATTAACATTGATTTTAGTTTTATAAATAACAAGCAAAAGTAATAAATTTTCTCAAATTAGTATAATTATTTTTTACAAAAAAGTGCTGAACTCGGTGGAAATCTATCAAAAAAAACACGATTTCCACCAAGTTCAGAATGTTTCGGATTTTTGATTGGAAAATTATTAATTAATTATAGAAATAACAAATATACACAATTCATGGGAAACTTATTATAATTAAGAATTAAGAATTAAGAGCGGGGAAAATAATTAAGAATTAAGAGCTCGCGTTAGATGCGTGCTCGTAATTAGTAATTCGTAACTCGTAATTAACTCGATTTCCTTTATTCCTTAATTGATAATGTAGGTGTTAAGGTAATGTACGAGTTTGAAGAGCTGGTTCCAATCAAAATTCAAAAATCAAAAAAATTACAAATTAATAATTCGAGTTTTTTAATTTGTAATACTTGCTTCTAACCATATTTAGTTATATTTGCGAATATAAACATTTTGATATGAATAAAAAAAATTAAGTGAATTTAAAAGAATTATGATCGAAACAACTAATAATTTACAAGTTGATAATAATAACGAGTATATTTTAGTCGGTTCTAATTTAAACTATATGCGAAAGTTTTATCATGCATTCCCAATTTGTGAGACAGTGTCTCACAAATTAACATGGAGTCATTAAATGTAATTAAAAATTAGTAGTAATTCGAGTTAGAAGAGCTAATTCAAAAATCAAAAATTGATAAGGTAGGTGGAAAGGTAGTGTTCGCTTTAGATGCGTGAATTCAAAAATCAAAAATTGATAAGGTAGTGTACGAGTTTGAAGAATACAAAAATCGAGAAATTATAAACATGTAAAACAACTTGAATGTTTCTTAAAACAACATAACTTTAGTAAAATTATTAAGCAAGTTAATATTTTAAAAGAAACTATTTAGACTTCTATTATAAGAAAAAACAAACTAAATATAATAGTGGCTCGAAATAAAAAATACTTATATTTTCAAGAATATAGCTTTAATCACACCTGCAAAGAGCGTTTTGTTCAGAAACAATTCTTTCGTCACACCTTAAAAGAGTATTTTGTTTAGAAAACAATTCGTTCGTCACACTTGCAAAGAGCGTTTTGTTTAGAAACTTGACATCCAAATAACCAACAAAGAGTGTTTTGTTCAGAAACATGACTTCCAAATCAATTGCAGGAGAGTTTTGTTCAGAAACATTGTATCCAAATCACCTGCAATGAGAGTTTTGTTTAGAAACATGACTTCCAAATCAATTGCAGGAGAGTTTTGTCCAGAAACATTGCGTCCAAATCACCTGCAAAGAGAGTTTTGTTCAGAAACATGACTTCCAAATCAATTGCAGGAGAGTTTTGTTCA
>JAKSUC010000048.1 GCA_024413595.1 Bacteroidales bacterium | reverse complement strand
TTAATTTTTTTTATTTTTGGGTCGAAAAAAATGTTTTCTCGGACAACAATAATTAGAAATAAAAATAAATTCTACCCCCGAAGAAGCATTACAACAAATTGATGATAAAGGATATTCTATTGCTTATCAAGATAGAATTAATGGAAGAAAGGTTGTAAAATGCGGAGTGAATATAAGTTCAAAAGAGAGAAATATTAATGGATGGAAAAGTTGTTGATAATTAATATAAGATTGATTTATTTTGCGAACTAACGTTTACGCTTAAAACAATAAATAATTACAAAAAATATTTAATTCACCATTCTATACCATAATACATGGTAAGCAATTGCAGAAATAATAAAAAGAGAAATTAAAATTTCACTCCATAATCCTTTTTTTAGATTAAAGAAAAATTTGACTAACATAAATGAAAGAGGAAAAACTGCAAGACGCAAAGTTTCAGAACCAAAAAATGGAGATATTGTAGCTCCAATAATAAGCACAAACATACAAAACAAAAGCTTGAAAGTACGTGCAGTAAAAATATTGAAAGTAGGGTAGAGGTTAATCATAAAAGTACTACCAATAAATATCCAAAATGCCATAATAGCAAAGAAAATAATCCCATTTTGAGAAAAGTTGTAGTTTTTATCTACTAAAATTTGGTTTTTTATACTATCTAAAATAGGATTAATACTATCAAAGATTAAAAAGTATAAAGTTGCGTAAATAAGAATAGGAGTAATAGTACCTAAAATTATCATACACCATTCACGAGTTCGATAAGGACGAAAAATCAACAAAGAAATTATACCCACAAAAATTAATAGGAAAGCGTTTATGCAAAACAAAGTGGCGCATCCACATAATAAACCAGCGTTAAAAACATTATAAGAAGCATCGTCCATACCATTGCTTTCAAGAATGTAAAACATACCTAATATTAAAAATATATTAGCGAATTGTTCTGGTAATAAAATATTATAAGGTATATACATTAAAGAAATAATGATATATACAATAATAAAGAAATTAGCTTTGGCTCTAGTAATTTCAAATTTAGAATTAAGATTGATAACAAAAATAATTTCAAAAGCTAATAAAACAGCAGCAACAATAGCAGGTAAATAATAAATACCACTATTACTAAGATAAGAATTAATAGCATTAAAAAGTAGCGACCCTGATTCAATAGGCATTCTTACAACACTAAAATTATTCCAAAACAAAGAAATAATCATTACAACTGAAATAATCAGGGTAATAATCATTGCTTGTATGCTATTGTCTTTTAATGATTTTAGTATCACTTTAAAAAAAAAGAAGTATAATTACAAAATTATAAAATATTTGTTCAATAATAAAAAAAACTTCGAAATATCAAAAAACAGCAATGTTATCGTTATCATTTTCGGCATCGATAAAAACTTGTTTTATCGATTCAAGATATTCAGAATTAATATTATCGAGTTTAAAAGCAGTAGGTTCAGAAATTTCAGATAAAATTTCAAATAACGCATCTAAATTTTTGCCGTAATAATCAGGCAGTTGAAGATTTTTTGCTAAATAATTATGAATATCTTCTTTAGAATTAATATTATAAAAATCAAGAATATATTTTTTCATATTAATAAATTTTTTCAAAAGAGTTGTAATGATCTTGTGTATAAAAAACAAGTCCATCGTTGCTATATACAATACGTTTAGCATTACGATGTCCACCGTTGTAATCAATATCACATTCAAAATATTTTCTACCACTTTTTTTAGGCAGGTTTCCTTCGTAGTTTCCGAAAGAAGATCCACCTATACTTTTACCTGGAGCAACAGACTCTAGATTACCCTTTTTGCTATCCCAACCTAATTTTTGAGCTTCTTTTTTAGTAATATAATTTTTAGGTAGTTTATTAAAAGTGTGAATATATAAAGCTACGGATTCTTTATCGGTGTATTCACCGTTTATGTCAATATTATTATTATCCGCGTTGTTATTTATAATATTTAAATCATTATCGTCAAGATTATTAAGTTGTGGAATATCATTATTGTTTAAATCAAAATTGTAATTTATAGAATCATCATTATCATAGTTTTTTAGTTCGCCCTCGTTGTAGTTATAATTATTAGTTTGGTAATTGTTAGAAATTTGCCAACAAGATTGAAAAACGAAACTATAAATTAAAGTTAATAATATAAGACAATATTTTTTCATAAAAATTAGTCAATTTTTAATTGTTTAAGGAATAAAACTTTTTTGTTTTGAATAAAAATCTGAATTAACGAATTAGTAGGAATATCACTAATATCATCAATGTCAGCTTTATTAATAATATTATCGTCATTAAAAATATAAATGTCAGCATTAGGAATTACTTCTAAAGTAGAAGTAGTAGTTTCAGGATTAACAACGATAAAGTTTTCATTATTGTTATGAGAAAAAATTTTAGTATCTTCACCCTCTAATAAATTAATAGGGTCGAAAGTAAGCATGTTTTTTTTATCAGCAAACACAATTCTTTTAAAGTAAGCATTAACGGTGTCAATTTTAACTTTAAGATATTCTTTATAAATGCTATCTTTCGTAATAGAATCTTTGATACGTTTTTGTTCTTCAAATTGTTTTTGTTTAGTATTACAAGCAACACAAAACAAAAATATCAATAATAAAAGTTTATAGTTCTTCATAATTGGTTGAATAAGAATATTCAAATATACGATAAAAAAAGCGGACGAAAAAATTTTCGTCCGCTTTTTTATTATTTTACAATAAAAATATCAGATAAAAAAATAGAATAAACTACTTAATAGTGAATTTTAATAAATCTTTACCAATATCTCTTCTATGATAAGCACCGTCAAAATTAATTTTGTTAGCATCGTCAAGGGCTGTATTTAGAGCAGAATTTATGTCAGAACCTAAAGCAGTGACACAAATAACACGACCACCATCAGAAACAATGTTATTGTTTTTTGAAGCAGTACCAGCATGGAAAACTTGAGAGTTTTTTACGTTTTCAATACCAGAAATAATTTTACCTTTTTCGTATTTTTCAGGATATCCTCCCGCAACTAACATAACAGTAGCAGCAGTTCTAGAATCGATAAGACATTTTTTACCACTTAAACTACCAGCTGCAGCAGAACGCATTAATTCAACTAAATCAGAATTAATTCTCATCATAACAGATTCAGTTTCAGGATCACCCATACGGACGTTATATTCTATAACAAAAGGATTGTTGTTGACATTAATAAGACCAAAGAAAATAAACCCTTTATAGTCAATGTTTTCTCGAAGAAAACCGTTAATAGTAGGACGAATAATTTGATTTTCAACCTTGTCCATGAAAATATTGTCGGCAAAAGGCACCGGAGAAACGCTACCCATACCACCAGTATTTAATCCTTGATCGTTTTCCCCGATACGTTTATAGTCTTTAGCTTCAGGTAAAATAACATATCCACCACGACCATCAGTTAAAACAAACACAGAAAGTTCAATACCAGATAAAAATTCTTCAATAACAACGCTCGCAGAAGATTTACCAAATTTGCCATCAAACATTTCTTTTAGTTCAGCGCAAGCTTTATCAAAGTCTTGTTCAATAATAACACCTTTACCAGCAGCTGGACCGTCAGCTTTTAATACGTATGGAGCTTTTAGAGTTTTTAAGAACTCAACAGCTTGATTATAAGTATCACCAGTGAAAGTTTTGTATTTAGCAGTAGGAATGTTGTAGCGTTCCATAAATTGTTTAGCAAAATCTTTGCTACCTTCAAGACGAGCACCATCGGCTTTAGGACCTAATACAAGTGGAATTTTGTGACCTTTAGCATTAAGTAGATGGTCAGAAATGCCATCGATAAGAGGATTTTCAGGACCAACAACAACTAAATCGATTTCTTTGTCAATAACAATTTTTTCAATGCCATTAAAATCAGAAACACTGATGTTAATATTTTCAGCAATTTCGGCAGTACCTGGATTTCCTGGCGCTACATAAAGTTTATTTAAAAGCGGACTTTGAGAAATTTTCCATGCTAAAGCACTTTCTCTACCGCCAGAACCTATTAGAAGTATGTTCATTGCGTATATATTAGAATTTATTCTGATGCAAATATAAAAAAAATAAATAATTCATAGTCAAAAATGTTTAATTAGTATTATGAATTATTCAATAATATTTAGAGTATCAATCAAAGCAGTATCTGGTAAAGAATAAGCTTTGCAACGGTAACATCTAGAAATTTTTTCTTTAGGTAAAGGAAATTTTTGATGATAATTATTGAATAAAGAATCAGAAAAAACTTTTTTAGCAAAAATTCCAAAAATAGGCAAAGCTGTAGCGTTACCTTGACCAAGTTCTCCAGTTCTAAAGTGAATGCAGCGATATTCTCCACCAACCCAAACTCCCCCCACAAGATTTGGAGATATTCCCATAAACCAAGCATCGGAGTGATTACTAGAAGTACCAGTTTTACCACCAAATTCAGTATCTTTGTAGAAAGGGCGTACCCAATTCCAAAGGAATCCAGAAGTAGTACCCATTTCTGTCATACCACCTTTTAATAATTGTTGCATTAAAAAAGCAGGTTCGTATTCAACAGCTTTAGAGTCAGTGTTTGGAGCTGTGTAAATAACATTTCCATTGCGATCTTCGATATATGTAACAAGAATAGGATCGTGATAAATACCATCGTTCATAATTGTGCAATATGAGTTGGTAAGTTCTAATAAAGAGACATCGCTACCTCCTAGACATGTGGCAGGAATTGTGTCGTTAAGAGGTGAATGTATACCCATTAAATGTGCAGTTTTGTTAATATTTTCGATACCAACTTCTTTAGAAATTTGAACAGCAATAGTGTTGATACTACGAGCAAAAGCATTTTTTAAAGAGAATGGAATTTTATGACAAATGCCATCAGCATTGTGAGGCATCCAATATTTTTGTTTACCATTGTCCCAAACTTTCCAAGAAATATAGTCGTCTATACGTTCATCGCATGGACTTAAACCTTGATTCATAGCTTCAGTATAATCAAAAAGTTTAAAAGTGGAACCAGGTTGACGCATAGAAGTAACTTTATCGTATTTCCAAAATTTAAAATTTAAATCACCTACCCACGCTTTAATATGCCCAGATTGCGGTTCGATAGCTACAAGCGAAGCGTGCATAAATTTAACCATATATTTTACTGAATCTATAATGCTTAAAGTTGTGTCTCGAGAGCCAAGTTTATAGTCAAAAACGGTTATTTTTCTTGGACGATTAAGTTCAGCATTAATATTAATAGAGTCATTTTCCCCGAATTTTTCTACAATTCTTTTATATTGCACACTACGTTTCACAATGTTTTCAATAAAATTAGGAATTTCTCTACCACGTTCGTCACACCAAGGATTATGATAAGCCCAATGTTGATTAAAATTTTTTTGAACTATTTCCATTTGTTCCATAACAGCTTGTTCTGCATAAGATTGCATTACACTATCAATAGTAACATGGATTTTTAAACCAGCAGTATATAAGTTTATATTGTTTTCGGAACACCAATTTTGAAGACTTTGAGCAACAGCGTCACGAAAATATAAAGCCATTCCATCATAATTGTTTTCAACATAATAGTCTAATTTGATAGGAATTTGAATTAAACTATCGCACATGTCTGAAGAAATAAATTTTAATTGCATCATGTGTTGCAAAACAATATTTCTACGTTTTAGACTATTTTTGGGATTAATTCTAGGATTATAAGTTGTGGTAGCTTTAAGTAAACCAATCAATACGGCAGATTGTTCATAAGTTAAGCAACTAGGTTTGGTATTAAAATATGTACGAGCGGCAGTATTAATGCCAAAAGCATTGCTACCAAAATCCACTGTATTAAGATACATAGTAATGATTTCTTGTTTAGAAAATCTACGTTCAATTTTAAAGGCAGCAATCCACTCTTTCATTTTCATAATAATAAGTTTAATACCAGGAATTCTGCCTAGTAGACCTTTTGAATATTTATTACTACGAGCTTTATATAGATTTTTGACAAGTTGTTGAGTAATAGTACTAGCCCCACGAGCTCTTTTTCCCATTAAAACATCAGCAGAAGCAGATATAATACCTTGAATGTCTATTCCATGATGATTGTAAAAACGTTCATCTTCGGTTGCAACAAGAGTTTCTATTAATAAAGGAGAAATTTCGTTATATTTAACGGGAGTGCGATTTTCATTAAAGAATTTTCCCATCACTTTATTATCAGAAGTATAAATAATAGAAGCTTCTGCTTGTGTTATATTTTCAATATCATCAATAGTTGGTCCAGTTCCAAATAACCATAAAAAATTGAAATCTACTAAAATTAACAAAATAAAAAATAGAATAATAAAACTAAATAGTATAGATAGTATTTTAAAATACCAAGGTAGTTTTTTGAAGAAGGTTTTAATCGAAGATAATTTCATTTTTCCTTTTTTTGAGTATATATCAGTTGTTGCGCTATGTTATTGACTAATAACTTTGCAAATATATGTAATTCTAATTAATAATACATAATTAAAAGTTAATAATTAATAATTAAGAAATAAAAGAGAACTAAACTTAAAATAATAATAAAAATTTAGATTTATATAGTAATAAATTAATTGCGATTTCTTAATTATTAATTTTAAATTCTTTTTTCTACATTTGCGCTATTATGGTATTAAATTATATTTGGATAGCATTTTTTGTAATAGCATTTGTAGTTGCAGCAGTTAAGTTGATTTTTTTTGGTGATACTGAAATATTTCCTGCAATGGTGACAAATGTTTTTGATATGAGTAAAAGTGGTTTTGAAATTTCACTTGGACTAACAGGAGTTTTAACACTATGGACAGGATTAATGCGAGTTGGTGAAAAAGGAGGAATGACAAACGTTATAGCCAAAGCATTTGGTCCATTTTTTCGTCGTTTATTTCCCGAAATTCCTGCTGGACATCCTGCAATGGGAAGCATAATTATGAATTTTAGTGCTAACATGTTGGGGCTTGATAACGCTGCCACTCCACTTGGACTAAAAGCCATGAACCAAATGCAAGAAATTAATCCTAATAAAGATACTGCATCTAATGCACAAATAATGTTTTTAACATTAAATGCAAGTGGATTAACCATTTTGCCTATGACAATTATGGTTTATCGTATACAAATGGGGGCGGCTGATCCTTCTGATATATTTATTCCAATATTGTTGGCTACAAGTGCTAGTACTTTTGCTGGACTTTTGGCGGTTTGTATCAAACAAAGAATAAAACTTTGGGATCCTATCATTCTTGCATATTGCGGTTCTTTTTTAGTTTTAGAATCTTTATTAGTATGGATGTTTTCTTCAATGGACAAAGATACAGTAGCAAAAGTAAGTAGTACTGCTGCTAACACAATAATCTTTACAGTGATAATATCATTTATTTTAATGGCATTTTTCAAGAAAGTGAATGTTTACGAAGCTTTTGTTGAAGGTGCTAAAGATGGTTTTACAACTGCTATAAAAATAATTCCATATTTAGTTGCAATGTTAGTTGCTATAGGAGTATTTCGTACATCAGGAACTTTAACATTAATAACTGATGGACTAGCTTCATTGCTGCAACAAATTGGAGTTGCCACTGATTTTATTCCATCATTGCCAACAGCATTTATGAAACCATTAAGTGGTAGTGGTGCTCGTGGCATGATGATAGATTGTATGAAAACATACGGTGCTGACTCTTTTGCAGGGCGTTTAAGTTGTACTATGCAAGGGGCAGCTGATACTACTTTTTATATAATTGCATTATATTTTGGTTCTGCTGGTATAAAAAACACTCGATATGCAATTACAACTGGATTAATTGCCGAATTTGCTGGTATTATTGCTGCAATATTTGTTGCATATTTGTTTTTTAAGTAAATTTGTTCAAAACTTGAATTATAATTTATTATGTCATTAATAAATAAAATCACCTCAATAGGGATGAGGAAAAATCTTAATAGAGTAACCCTTTATATTAAGTATCCTGACGAAACTCAATTTAAAGTGTTTAACTATTTAATTAAAAAGGCGCAAAATACCGAAATAGGGAAAAAATATAATTTTAAAGAATTATTAACACTTGGTCCTCAAGAATTTGCTAACAGAGTACCTGTTAATGTTTACGAAGGTTTAAAATCTGACATTGAACGTGTAGCTTCTGGTGAAAATAATATTTTATGGCCGTCAAAAACAAAATGGTTTGCTATGAGTTCGGGTACAACCGACGATCGCAGTAAATATATTCCTATCACTACTGATAGTTTAAAAAAATGTCACTTTAATGGTGGCACAGATGTTTTGGCATATTATCTTAATTCATGTCCAGAAACTACTCTTTTTACAGGAAAAACTCTTGCAATAGGTGGTAGTCGTCAGATAAATAAATTAGGAGATTGTGCATTTTGTGGAGATTTAAGTGCTGTTTTAATCAGTAATTTACCACATTGGGTTCGTAAACGTCGAACACCTGGTCTTGACATTGCTTTAATGGAAAACTGGGACCAAAAAATAGAAAAGATGGCTGAAGTTGTTTCTAAAGAAAACGTTACTAGTATTTCTGGAGTTCCTTCTTGGACTTTGGTATTGTTTCGTAAAATATTAGAAATTACTGGGAAAAATAATATTTCAGAAGTTTGGCCTAATCTTAACCTATTTATGCACGGAGGTGTTAGTTTTAAACCTTATAGAGCTCAATACGAAAAACTTATACCTAATAATAATATCACATATCTTGAAACATATAATGCAAGCGAAGGTTTTTTTGGCTTTCAAAACGAACAAGATAAAGATGATATGCTTTTAATGTTAGATTACGGTATTTATTACGAATTTATTCCAATGAGTGATTTTAATAAACCTGATCGTAAAGCTATTCCTCTTTGTGATGTTAAAGTGGGAGAAAACTATGCAATGGTTATTTCTACTAATGGTGGTTTGTGGAGATATATTATAGGTGATACTGTTGAATTTACATCTGTACGACCATACAAAATACATATCACTGGACGAACAAAACATTTTATAAATGCTTTTGGTGAAGAATTAATTGAAGATAATGCCGCGCGTGCTATTCGTTTAGCTTGTAACACTACAGGTGCCGACATAAAAGATTATACTGTTGCTCCTGTTTACATGTCTACAGAAAAGCGTGGTTGTCATCAATGGTTAATAGAATTTAATGTTATGCCTTCTGATATTGATACTTTTTCTAGTATATTAGATCAAGAACTAAAACGTTTAAACTCTGATTATGATGCTAAACGTTATAAAGATTTATCTTTAACTGGGCCTAAAATTACTATTGCTCGTGAAAATCTTTTTGACGATTGGTTACGTTCTCGTGGAAGAATTGGTGGTCAAAACAAAATTCCGCGTCTCGAAAATAATAGAGATATGATTGAACAATTGTTAGATATGAACAATAAATAAAATGCAGAAATATTTTTTATCTATATTATTATTCTTTGTTTTGTTCGATAATATTAAAGCTCAAGACTCTACATATTTTGACGAATACTCTTTTTTATATTTCAACAAAGATACTTCTCAAAAACTTTCGCTTAACTTATACGAACACAATTTTTTTAAAAACAATGAATATTTTGGTGACTTTGTTAAAGGTTATACTTTAATTGGTTTTAATTTTCAACCAGAATTAACCTATCGACCTTTTAACAAATGGGAAACTTCTGTAATATGGAATGTTATAAAATATCATGGTTATGATAATTTCTCAGAATATAAACCTTACTTTAGAATAAGATTTAACCCTAACAACAAATTTAATGTTTCTCTTGGATATTTAGATGCTAATGTTAGTCATCAATTAATAGAACCAATCTACAATCCTGAAAGATACATAACTAATAATGTTGAAAATGGTTTACAAGTTAAATATAACAGTCCTAAATATTATGGTGATTTATGGCTAAATTGGGAAAAATTTATTCTTTGGAACGATCCATGGCAAGAACGTCTTGCTGTTGGACACATATCTAAGGTTCGTTTCTTTAATTTTAACAATTTTAATGGATATATCACTGGACAATTTCTTATATGCCATCGTGGCGGACAAATTGATGACTCTGACGGGCAAGTACAAACTCTCGAAAATGGTGCTTTAGGTTTTGAATTTCATCATAATACAATTAATAACAATTGGAAATTTGTTATGAAAAACCTTTTTGTTCAATATCATGCCATTGACGAAACTGCTGATTTACCTTATCTTGATGGATTTGGTATCTACAACAAATTATTAATGAATTATAAAGATTTCGGTTTTGTTTGTGGGCATTGGTACGGAAATATGTTTATGAATTTTAGAGGTGATCCTTTGTTTACTTGTCAAGCAATTTATAAAGAAAACAACAAAAACGAACGCGCTGTTTTGTTCAACGAATTATATTATAGTAAACATTTTAATAAAATATTTTCACTTAAAATTGGTGTAAATACTTTTTATAATTTATATAATGGTGATTTAGAATACTTTTATATGTTTAGTATGATATTTAATCCTCAGTTTAACTTTTTAAGTAACAAATAAAATGAAAAATACACTTTATATATTAGCATCATTATTATTAATAATAACATCTTGTACCGAAGAAAACATTCCTGATTTAACAACATGTTATTATGTAAAACTTACTCATGAATGTTATACGGGCAATGAACTTTTCCCGGTAACTGATAGTGCTTTGGTTTCAATAAACGTTAACAATACTATTTATGAAAAATACACCGACTCGTTATTAACTGCAAATTTTAAAGATATAAAACCTGGCACTGCTACTGTAACTATTAATTATAATGGCTTTTCAGAAGTTAAATATGTTGTTGAACTTATTCAAGACGAATCGCAAAATTCTACTATAACAATGATACCTTCCTCTGGTGAATATTCTGCCACTTTAACTGGGGTTGTATCTACTGAATGTGAAATTCCGCAAAACATTAATGTGATAATTACACCACTAGATACAGTTTCTAATTTAATAAGTCATAATGGTAAAGGAGTTATCTCATCTGTTTATTACGAAAACATTACACGTAAAGTAGTAAATTTAACAAACAAACAATTTTCTACAACAATGCCTGCCACAAGCACTGGTTTAAATTATATAATCAACATCGACGATTTTATAGATCCTAACACTAATAAAATATACACTTTTAAACCACAACAAATAACTCTATATAGTGGAAAAAAGAGTGTGTGTGAAATTAAAAGTTAACATTTTTTATAATAATTTGTATCTTTGTATAATGAATAAAATGTTGCAAAAGATAAAAGATAACAATTTTTCATCTTATATGGGAATTATAGGATGTGTAGTTGCTATTGCTTTAGTAATAGTAGCTGGATCTTATTTTAGTTATTTATTGCCATCAGGTGCTGTTATTATTTCATCATTAATGTCTATAGTTTTTACAGCATTAGCATTTAAACCATTTAGGAAAATATTTGAAAAAGAGTTGGCTGAACAACAAAAAATTCAAGCTGATAAAGATACACAAATAGAAAAAGCCAATAATATAATTTCAGAAAAAGATTCTATAATTAAAGAACTTGAAGATAAGATTAATACTCGAAATCAAAATCTATTAGCTGACAATAGGATAGAAGCAGTTAGTAATCTAGAACTATATGTAACAAGTCAACAAGGTTATCTTGTTAAAAAAGCATTGATATCAGATTTAGAAAATAGATATGGTGATGAATACAAAACTAACAAAGGTTTGTTAAAAGATTTGATACATAAAGATCGTAAAGATACTCGTGAAGTAATGGTTTTATTTAAATATTATCATAAAGCAAGTATAGGAATTGATTTACGTAAGGTGAGATTTTGTAAAAATGGAGATAAAATAGCCTTGTATAATGTTAATTTTTATGTTATTCATAAAGATTTAAGTTCCGAAATTGAAAAAGATAAGTTAGATGTAGAATTTTGTGAAACTTTAAATAATAATAAAGGAAAATTAGAAATTGTAAATGATTCAATTTGCGACAAAATCAAAACGAAGTATTGTGAAGAACAGAAACTACAAGTAAAAAAGGATTTTAACAATGATATAGAAAATCAATGTAAAGAGTTTACAAAATTACTACAAAGCAATATCAAAACTAAATTTCCACAAGTTGAATTTGTTGATTCAATAGAAAAAGAGTCACTTTCATTTAATAATGTAAATTATATATCTACAACACAAGATTATGATGTTTTAAATATCACTTCTTTGATAGCAGATTATGTAACCTCAACAAGTTTTTCACGAAGTTGTGCATCATTATCAGCATAGAAAACTTAATTATTATTTTCTTGCCATTTTCCTTGAATATAATCGTGTAATTTGTTTTCTTCAGTATTGTAGATATAAATAGTGTTAGTTTCTTTTTCAACATCAAAAACTAAAATACCATCAGAAGGTAAAAATTCGTATTTATCAACTTCATATTGTTTCCCATTAGCCCCAGTTCTAGTATAAGTGTTACCCAAAAACCAGCCACCACCACTTTCACCAGCCACCACAGTTCTAATTTTAACCTCATTATTAAAATTTAGAGTGATATTTTCGGCAGTTTTATCTAAAAATATGATAATTTTAGTACGTTTATCACCAACACTATGCAAAACACAAGCATAATCTTCAATATTATTATTATTAAAATATCCAATAGAAATGCCATTATAGTCAAAATCGTTTTTCGTTTCGGCAGAAATTTTCCATAAAGTTGATGAATTTCTAAAGTATTTATTTTCAATAAAAAATTTCCAAAGAATTATTTTATAATCAGCAGGCGTATAATCAATAGCATCTTTAGAAATAAACATAGAGTTTATTTGTTGATAAACCTTAGACGAGACTAAATATTTTTTAGGAATATAACCTTTAGAACCTCTAAGAGACGTGGCTTCAACCCAAGTAATACCATTATTAACAAGATCAGGACGGTCTGGAGTTATTTTTACAGTTTCTCCATAGTTTATATGGTCTGCAATATCAGCAGATAAACTATCAGCTTTATATAAACAAGCTTTATTGTCAATAACATGCATTTGTTCGTGGCGTCCAAAGGTAAATACAGTAACTGCAATAGCTAATAAAAACATAGAAACTACAAACATTGCAAAAATATTTTTCCACATTGTTTGGTTTTTATTAGCATCTACTGGCGACAATTCAAACAATTGAGTATTAAGATTTCGTTCTTGGTTTTGGTTTTGTTTGTCAATAATTTTGATGTCGTTTAAAAAAGCATTACAATCTTGATAACGATCAAGTGGCTTTTTGGCTGTTGCTTTATATATAATTTCTTCCATTTGAGGAGAAACTCCAGCATAAATAGAAGAAGGAGGAGTTAATGGTTCGTTGATAATTTTATTATAAATATCATATTCTGATAATTTAGTATCGTATGGATGTTGTCCAGTTAACATTTGAAAAAAAGTAATTCCCAAAGAATAAATATCCGTTCTTCTATCTAAAGCTTGACCTTTTACTTGTTGAGGACTCATATAAAGGGCTGTACCTACTTTTGTTCCAGGCTGAGTTAAATTAAGAGGAGTTCCTTCCATTAAGTGAGCAATACCAAAATCTAGAATTTTGATTTCGTCATTAGGTGTGATAATAAAGTTGCTAGGTTTAATATCACGATGAATAATATTTTTAGAGTGCATATATCCAATAGCATCAAGCATTTGTGATATATATTTAATGGCTCGTTGTTCAGGAATTGGACCAGATTCATTTTTGAGATATTCATCAAGAGGGGTTCCTTTTATTAATTCCATAATTATAAAAGTACCTTCATCACATTCAATATAATCGTAAAGACTAACAATATGAGGATGTTTTAGTTTAGAAAGGATAATAGCTTCGTTTTTTAAACGTTGTTTAACAATATCTTTTTGTTCTAAAAGTGGACTTAATTGTTTAATAGCTACACGTCGACCTAAAAGCATGTGAACAGCTTCATAAACACTTCCCATGCCACCTTCGTCGATTAAATTTTCAACTTTATAATTGCCAAGTCGGCGTCCTATCATTGTATTATTCCTCATTGTTTTATTTAATTATTTGGAATAACTATTTCTGTTCCTGGATTAATATTATATGTATTTAATTTATTGATAGTCATTAATCTTTTTCTATCAATATTAAATTGTTTTTCTAATGTAATAACATTATCGTAAAATCTTGTTTTCACAATCTTTTTTACGTTAAATGCTACAAATGTTCTTCCATTATTATCAACAATTGATAATTTATTTGTGTCTAAATTATATAATTGAACAATAGAATCAATGTCTTCTTGATTAAATATTTCTATAGAAGAAATAAAATTATTTTTGAAATCTGTTTTGTTTTTTTCAATATCAAAACGTTCTTCATTATTATTTCTTAATAAAATAACACCTAAAAATAAAACAATCAATATAACAAGTCCAGCAAAAGATATATAATTTCTTCGACGATTAGAATTTTCAAATTTAGGTTTATTAGTAGTTTTAGTATTATTATTTAATTTAGAATCTACATTGAAAAATTTTATAATCTGTAGTGAAATATTATCATCACCACCATTTTTTATAGCCGTTTTCATAAGGTCTAAGCCCTTGTCTTCAATATGACCTCGACGACAAAGTGTTGATTGAATATCTTTTTCAGAAATCATATTATACAAACCATCAGTACAAAGCATTACTAAATCTTTGTCATTAGGAATAATAGGAGAGATGCAAATATTAGGTTTGCAAGGAGGTTGCATTCCCATTGCTTTTACTAGTTCGTTTTTTCTAGGGTGATTTTCTGCATCTTTATGAGTAATTTCTCCTTTTTGAACTAATTGTTCAACATAACTATCATCAATTGTGAGTTGTTGGAGTTTTCTGTCATGTAGATAATAAAGTCTTGAATCTCCAAGATGAGCATAATAAACTTTGTTGTATCTAATTAAAGCTAAAACCATAGTGGTTCCCATGCCTTGACAATTACGATCGTTTCTTGCTTCTTCAGCCATACGATCTTGGGCATAGTTTAAAGAATCAATAATAGCTTGATAAGGATCATTATAATAAAAATTTGAAAAGAAAAATTTAACAGAATTAACAACAGTTTGAGAAGCTTTTTCGCCACAAGGAAGACCTCCAATACCATCACAAACTACAAAAACATGACCATTAATAGTGTCAAAATATCCAAGATAATCTTCATTATTTGTTCGTTTAGGTCCTTTGTTGGTTAAACTTATATAATGAAAATTAGTAAGTTCACGTGTTTCAGACATAAGTGTTAATATTTAAGTTTAGCAAAAACAGCTCCTATTCTAATTATATCGTTAGAATGAACTTTGTTTTTTGATATTCTAATATCATTAACGAATACTCCATTAGTGCTTTCATTATCATTGATATAAAAGAATCCTCCTTCAAAACTAAGTGTAGCATGATGAGAAGAAACAGTTCTATTTTTTATTACAATATCATTATCATCGCTACGACCAATTGTCATCACTAATTTTGTTAATTCAATAGAAATATGTTCTCCTTCATTGTCGATAAATATTTTAGGTGCTTTTTGACCGCTTGCTATTAGATTATCTTCGTTTTCAAAATTATCAAACGAATGAACTAAACTTACAGGGTGTTTGCGATATTTTTCTAGTTCGCGTTTTAATAGTTTGTTTTGTGTTTGAATTTCTTTAAATTTTATAACTGTATTGTTATCAATTTTTTCGATAACTTTGTTACGTGCAATGGCATAAATTATAAATATTACTATTATTAAAATAAATATTATTCCTGCCACTGTTGTTGATGGATGTTTTCCTAAAATACTATCTTTGCTTGGATTAGAAAAGTCGATAGATTGTTGTTTGTTGCCGTATTTTATTTTTACAATATTGTAGCTCGAGTTTTGATTTGTTTTAAATGTTATTTTGTAACAATGATGAGGTATTTTGGTATTGGTTTTTGCCATTTTTTCTACTAGTTGAATTAATGACTGTTCTAAATCTTCGCTTTTTATTGTCTTGAAAATTCCATTTGTACTATTGGCTAAGTTTATTAATTCATGTTTTGCATTAACAGATTCGGTTTGATACATTAATACATTTACATATGTGTCGGAATGTGATATTTGTTCTTCAAAATTTTTTGACCATGTTAGATTGTTGCTTAAATTTAAACCTCTTGATATAATTGTTAAAAACTTAGGTTTGTTTGAAGATTTACAATCAAATGAATATTTTGTTGCTTCTTCTATACTTTCATATAATCTATTGTCGAAGTATGTACTATCTGTTTGTGGCGCAAAATTATCAAACAACATTTTTTTTATAAGATTGGTATTTGATGATGGATCTGCACTTAAATATTTTAGAGGGTTTTTAGAATTGCAACCAAAATATAGAATGTTTATTTTGTCTTCGGGTTCTAGAGTTTCACATATTTGATTTAATGTTGATTTTATATCATTGAAAATGTTTTTTTTATAAATATAATAAGAATTTTCTACTAGAAATATATATATTCTTCCTTCGTTATGGTCTACAAGATTGTTTGTTGGTTCTATATTATAATCTATGTTTTTTGAAAGTTCTTCTAATACAATGTTGTCTGATGTATTATCATAATCAGTATTTAATTCTATGTATATAGTTATTTGAGGAAATGCACTTTCGTCAATTCTGTAAACATTAAAATCTTGTGAATAAGCTAACACTGAATTTAATGTAATAACAAAAAATAATATATATTTTTTAATAGACATAATTAATTTACCATTCTATTAAAATCAGGTTTTAAATCTTTTTTTACTTCGACATATTCTTTAATCACTAAAATAGTATCTCTTTGATAATAAAATTTATCATCTACAGCTCCTTTTACTCTAACAAAATCATCCTTTACAGGCAAAAAGTTAGTTGTAACAACATTGATTTTTGAACCATTGTTTTTAATTGTAAAAAAACTTAAATCTTCAAGTCTCAAAGTATTAATTACACGACCTTTAACAGCCACTGTTTTCCCTCTGTATTTAGCAGGATTGTTAACAATATGAGATATAGGCATACAGCATCCTGTAAATATAAGCATAATAAAAATTGAAAATGTAAATAACAAAGTTTTCATAATAGTACAAAAATACGAAATAATACTGAATAAAAAAAGCAGTTGAAATTAATTCAACTGCCTTTTTATACTAGGTTAATTACCAATTAGAAAGGTAAATCATCTTCTTGAGCAGATTTTGTTGGTTCTTCAACAGTTCCAACTGGTTGTGGTGCAGGAGCTGCACCAGCAGGAGCTGCATTACCACCAACACCAATTTTGTCAATTTTCCATGCTGTTAATGATGTAAAATATGCGCCTGTACTACCTTGACGTGATGAAATATCAAATGATACTTTTAAATTTTCACCTATTTGTAATGATGACAAGTCTATTCTATTGTTCCAAACAGAGAAAGCTGCTTCTCTTACAAATTGTCCAGGTATTTCAATAATAAAATCAATAACAGACCAATGTCCGTTTTTACCTTCACCAGATCTTTCTGGCAATATTTTGGTAAGTTTTCCTTCTATTTCAAGTGCCATAGTTTTAAGGAATTGTTATATTAGTAATTATAAATTTATTATTCTTTTGGTTGAGATTTAATAATTTGAAGTAATTCAACTTCGAATATTAATGCGCTGTTAGGAGGAATTGCTCCACCACCTCTTACGCCGTAAGCCAAGTTAGGATGAATATAAACTTCAACTTTTTCGCCAAGAGACATAAGTTGTAACATTTCTGTCCAACCTGGTATTACACCATCAATTGGGAATGTTGCAGGTTGATTTCCTCGAAGGTCGGTTCCGTCAAATTCGGTTCCATCAATTAATGTTCCTCTGTATAAACATTCTACTTGATCTTCTTTGGTAGGGAATTGTTTGCCATCACCTTCTTTGATTACTTTATATTGTAAACCACTTTCTGTTGTGATAACTCCTTCTTTTGTTTTGTTAGCTGCTAAAAATTCTTCTGCTTTTGCTAAATTTTCTTCTGCCATTATTTGCTGAGCTTTCATAAAATATTTTTGTACATAAATTTGAATAGCATCAGGATTCATTTTGTTTAATACAGCAGTGTCATGATTTATAGCTGTTTTTACACCAGCCATAAATGCAGATAAGTTCATTTCTTTAAAATCGCTATAGATGCTTTGACCCATATTTAAACCAATATAGTAACTTACTGTATCTACATCATTTGTTAGTTTAACATTTGTATTAATTTCTTGTTGGTTTTGACAAGAAAGTAATGATGGCAACATTGTTATAATTGTTGCAAAAATTAATAATCGTTTTTTCATTTTTGTATTATATTGTTTATAAAATTTAATCGTCTAAATTAATGTCTTCTATATCAAATTCTGAGTCTGTTTTATTTGCACCTATTTCTACTGTTTTAAGTTCTATATCAAATATTAATGCAGAATATGCTGGTATTTCGCCTGCTTCTTGTTCGCCATATGCTAAATCGTATGGTATATAAAATATAAATTCTGAACCTTCTTTCATTAATTTTATACCTTCGCTCAATCCTGATATTATATCAGTTAGATATAATTCTGCGGGTTCTTCTTCGTCAAAATTTGATTCAAATGTTTCTCCGTTTATTAATTTTCCTTCATAAAAAATCTTTACTCCATCTGAATCGGTTGGCATAACGCCGTCTCCTTCTTTTATTATTTTATATTGAAGTCCACTTTCTAATGTTACAACACCTTCTTCCTTTGCATTTTTGTCAAAAAAATCTTTGGCTAATGATAATTGTTCTTGTTTTTGTTGTTCCTCTTTTTCTTCTAAATAATTGCTTATTATTCGGCGTACATCTTCAAACGACATTATTGTTTTATCTTCTTTTACATCTTTAAATGCTTTTCCTATTATATTTGCATCTATAGGCAATTGTTCTTCACTAAATGTATTGGCAAAATAATAACCTAAACTATAGATTAGAGAATCTTGTTTTGTTGAGATTTTTACTTTATCAAAATATTTTTGTGCTGATAACATTGATACACTTATTATCATTATAGACAATAAACAAAATATCTTTTTCATAGTTTTATAATTTTATTTAACGGGTTTATATTTTTTAGTTGCAAAGTTAATAAATCAAATCTAATTTTAATTAACTTCTTCTCTAATATTAACTATTTTAATATTTCAACAATTTCTTCTTTAACTTTTGCTATCGAATCTGTTATTGGATTATTTTCTGCTTCTGACAACATTTGAAGAATATATTTACTAAGATCCATAGCTTTTGATTCTTGGCTCATACGTTGAGATGCTATATTTATTAATTCAACAATACTTTCTTTTGCTTCTTTTACTGCGTCCCAAGATTCGTCACTAACATATATTTGTTGCGACATATTATGTTCATATTCTGCTCTTATAGTTATTATCAATGCTTTGTGTAAATCTTTAGCAGACATACCTGGTTGTTGGATACGCACCAACAAATTTTGAGGATTGATTCTTTCTAAAAACAATATGATTCGTTCAAATGCTGCCAATCTTAATGGTGTTATCACTTTTTGATTTGCCATGGCTAAATCCATGCGTTGTTTATTTTCTTCACGTGTTAAAAATTGTCGTATGGTTAAATATGCACATGCCAACACTATTAATGCTGGTAATATGTATTTTATCAATTCTGAAAATTCCATTTTTATACGTTTTTATTTTTTAATTTTGCGCCAAAGGTAATAAATCTTATCGAAATTTATATTTATATCTTAATCTTTAAATTTTTTTTTTCATTATTGTTTAATAACTTTGCACTTAAAGAATATCATTATGATGAAAAATATCAAACTTATACTATTTTTTGTAGCTTTATTGATGGTTTTTGGTTGTAATCCTCCTCGTAAAATTGAAAATAATAAATTTTCTATTACGGGTAAAATTTTAAATTCTAATGGAGGGGACACTATTTTTTTAAAAAAGATTCTTGACAAAGACTTTTTGTTTGTTGATTCTACTTTAACCGCTTCGGATGGTAGTTTTCTACTAGAAGGCTATACTAATGGTCCTGAATTTTATTTATTACACACTAATAATTTTAAAAATCAAATTACTTTAATTACTGATACTAGCGAAAATATTTTTATTACAATTGATAAAAAAGATTTTGCTAATAATTATGCTGTTGATGGGTCGCCTAATAGCAAATTTATTTGTGATATTGTTAAAATGGTGAAAAATACTAGAGATATTTCTGATTCTTTAGGTTATATTTTTCGTCAAAATATTAATGCTCCTAATTTAGAAGGAATTAAACTTCAACTTGATTCGGTTTATTTTAGTGCTGAAAACAATCTTAAACAATTTGCTAAAGATTTTATTGATAATAATACATCTTCTTTAGCTTGTATTATTTATCTTTCTCAATATATAGCTCCTAAAAATCCTGTTTTTGATACTCAAAAAGATTTTGACTATTATAATAAGGTGGCTATAGAACTAAATAATATCTATCCTGATAATTTTCATGTTCAAAAACTTATCAAGTTTGTTGATAATATTAAATCTAATACTAAAATTTCTAATCCTTATAATATTTTAGAAGAAGGACAAATTGCTCCTGACATAAGATTGAAAAATATTAATGGCGATTCTGTTTCACTTTCTAAGTTTAAAGGCAAATATGTTTTTATAGATTTTTGGGCATCTTGGAGTCCTGTATCAGTAAAAAACAACTCCAACTTAGTTAAATGTTATTGGAAATACTATAATTCTAATTTCACTATTTTTCAAGTTTCTCTTGATAACAAATTTGATTCATGGAAAGATGCTATTAAAACGCAAAAGCTTTCTTGGACAAATGTTAGTGACTTAAAATTATGGGATTCTAAACCAGTTAAAGACTATGGCGTTGCTCAATTACCTTATGGAGTTTTGATTGATCCTAATGGTAAAATTATAAAAATAGGTGTTCAAGCCGAAGATTTAGACCAATTGTTACATAGTATTATAGGAAAACCAAGAGCTTTAAGTTCTACACAAAATCAGAAAAATAACTAATTAAAATATAACACATCATGAAAGATTTCTTTAAAATGTTTTTAGCTGCATTGGCAGCAACTTTTGTTTATGGAATCATCTCGTTTATATCCACGGCTATGATGTTTGCGATGATGATGTCTTTAGGTAGTAGTGTAGATTCTTCTGTTGATATACAAAAAAATTCTGTTTTAAAATTTGATATATCTGCAGGTGTTACAGATCGTAGTGAAACTTCTACTAATTCTGATATTTTAGACATGTCGTTTAATGTTAGTCGTACTTTAGGGTTAGACCAAATAAAAAGAAGTTTAGACAATGCTAAAAACGACGATAGAATTTCTGCCTTATATTTAGATTTAGATCGTTTATCTGGAGATATTTCTACATTTCAAGCTATTAGACAAATGCTTGTAGATTTTAAAGAATGTGGAAAACCAATTATTGCTTTTCGTAATGGTTATAGTTTGGGCTCTTATTATTTTGCAAGTGTTGCAGATCGTATTTATATGCGTCCGAATGCAATGTTTGAAATAACGGGACTTTCTAGTGCTACAATGTATTATAAACCAATCCTTGACAAATTAGGTATTACATGTGTAGCTTGTCGTCATGGAAAATTTAAAAGTGCAATTGAGCCATACACTCAAGAAAAAATGAGTGATGAAAATCGTCTTCAAACTCAAAAACTTTTAGATGATCTTTGGGGTAGTTTAATCTCTGACATTTCTGAAAGTAGAAGTATTTCAGTTGAAGACATTAACAAAAATGTTGACGATTTAAGTTTATTGTTTAATGATTCGTTATGTATTGAAAAAGGATTTATTAATGGGCTTATGTCAAAAGATGATGCTATGGACACTATTAAAGTGATGATAAATAAAAGTATTGACGATGATTTAAAAATGGTTTCATTATCAGATTATTATAAATCTTTAGATAATTCAAAAGAACTACCTACAAAAATTGCCGTTATATATGCTTGTGGTGAAATACAATCAAAAGACAGCAAAGAACAAACAGTTATTACTGCTAAAAAAACATGTGACGCCATCAAAAAATGTATCAAAGACGATGATATTAAAGCTGTAGTTTTGCGTATCAATTCCCCTGGTGGTGATGCTGACGAAGCTGAAGAAATATATCAATCTTTATTAAAACTAAAAGATACCAAAAAACCAATAGTTGTTTCAATGGGTGATTACGCAGCTTCTGGAGGATATTATATTGCATGTCCTGCTGATAGTATATATGCTATGCCTACAACTATCACTGGTAGCATTGGCGTTTTTTCTCTTATTCCAAATTTAGCTAAACTATACAATATGGTTGATTTGAATGTCGAAGTTGTAAAAACCAATAAACACTCAGATTTATTAAACGAAGCGAGAGATATAGATAATGATGAATTAGCTGCTATTCAAGGAATGGTTGAAAAAACTTATCACACTTTTATAAGTCACGTTGCTGATGGGCGTAATATGACATTAGAACAAGTTGATAGCATTGGACAAGGTCGTGTTTGGAGTGGTGTTGAAGCTATTAACATTGGACTTGTTGACAAACTTGGAAATCTTGATGATGCTATAAATACTGCTGCTAACTTAGCAGATATTAAGAGTTGGAGCATAGTTAATTATCCTGAAATCATTGTAGATCCAATGGATGATTTGTTGATGAATTTATTAAATAGTAATATTAGTTATGATAATAAAATTATTGACGATATAAAATCTAACGTAAACCAAATCAACAAACTTACTAATAAAGGTAAAATTCAATGTTTAATGCCTCCAATGAAAATTGAAATGAATAACTAGAATTTTTATTATAGTTCTGATTTATTGTTTAAATTTATAACCAAATACATTTTAGTGTAAACATTCACTAAAATGTATTTGGTTATTTTTTTACGTATTTCCCCTACCATAAAAATAGTCTAATACGCGTTTTACGCATTTCACAGAATTTCTACATACAATATCTTTGCATTGTGAAAATCAAAAAGGATTTTCAATATAATTTAATAATAAACAAATAAAAAACATTTCAGTTATGAAAACATTTAACGTAAATCACAAAGGTACAAAAGCAACATTAACTTTAGTATTTGCATTATTAGTATTTGTTGTATGGGGTGTTTCAAAAAATTTACCAAACAACAATATTGAAAGTGATATAACAGTTGAATCTTCATCCAATTCGAAATGTAAATGTAAAATTGAATTACCATATAAATATATGCAAAGTCTAGCAGAAAATGATGTTGTTGAAATCATTGTTAATGGTATCTCTCAATTAGCTACTATTGAATCTGTTGATAAAAAAGTTGTTAAAGATGGAGATAAACTTTCGTTTTATGCTTACGCTACATTAGTAGACTTAAATTTTGATAATCAAATATGTAATGCTGATGTTGTTTTAAATAACAATATCAATTACGTTAAAGACCAATTATTTCATTCAATTGTGTATTAGAGTAAAGTAAATGGATATTTTTTTCTGCCCTACGCTGTGAAGTTGTAGGGCATATTTTTTTTATACTATTAATAAATAAATCTATTAAAAAATACCAAGTTCAAAAGGTGTTTAACTATAAAAGTTTCTTGTAATTGAATACAACTTACCATTGCTTGCACATCTTTATGATAACAAACAATGGTAATTTTGTATAGAAGAGGTAGACGAAGAATATGTTTTAATTAAATATTACCTTTTGTTCAAAATCAATTTCATAAAATGTACCTTTTATTGTTTTATCAGATAAATCTAAATCTATTAATTTTAATTTTGTTTTATCGTTATAAGTATTATTTCCTATAGTGATAGATATATTATTAATGTTATCTACCGAGAATTTATTATCTTGAAAATGTGCACCTTTTTTAATAGTTAAAGTAAATATCCCCTTAACTGTTGGTTTGTATCCATTTATAAAGTGAGGCAATGTAAAAGTGATTTCATTGTTGTTTACAGAAGAAATGCTACCTGCATTCCATATTTTATTGTCAAAACCTTCGAATAAAATTCCATTACAGAAGTCGAATGTTGTTAAATTGTTGTCGTTATAAAAATCTGAATTGTTATAGCAATTAGATACGAAACCTTTATAATTTAGTCCACACACACCATTTACATAATCATCACCGCTAATTATGCTACAACTATAACAATTTTTAATTATACCTTCATTATTATATCCACTTATACCACCTATTTCAACATGTCCACTAACAACACAATTACTATAACAATTTGAGATGGTACCTTCGTTATTAAATCCACACACACCTCCTATATTATTATTCCCATTAAAATAAGAATCAATAATTCCTAAATTTTTAATGGTGGCATTTTTATTAATTAGTCCAAACAAACCTACACAAGATTGATATTGATTATTAAAATAAAGTCCACTTATTGTATATCCATTTCCTTCAAATATACCTTGATATTCAATATCGTTTATATTATTATATCCAATAGGAAACCAATTAAGAAAAGTTTTATTAGTATTTAATTTTCCATCTAATAATACATCAGAGTTTACTATAATATTATCAGTTAATACAGCATTTGCTTTAACATTGTCGCCTCCCAAATTAACATAGTTCATAAACCAATAAAGATTACCAACGTTTTTGATTAAATAAGTGTTATTATCAGAATCAAATTCAGGTTTATCACCTTGGTTGCAACGTTTACAAATTCCATTTTCATCAAAAATATGTTCACTATAATTATTTATAGAATTTATATTGTTAGTATATTCATAATTAACATTACAACAAGTAGATGAATATACTTTAAAATCAGAATTTGTTGGATATTTATCAGTACCAATTTTTTGCCCCCAAACATCACCATCTTTGCCATGAGATAATAGATATGCAACTGCACCAGATTTGAATTTTTCTAAAGATAATTGATTTACATTTTCAATAAAACCTTCTTCGTTAAAACCTATTTCTCTTCCAAAAAGATTATAACAGTTTGAGATTGATGCTTCATTATTATATCCACACAAGCCACCAATATGTATATCTCCACAAACCAAACAAATACTATAACAATTTGAGATTTTTCCTTCATTTATTCCACACAAACCTCCAATTTCAGTGTTACCATTAAAATACGAATCCACAATTCCAACATTATTAATGGTTGCATTGTTGCCTATAATACCAAACAAACCTACACAAGATTGATCTTTATTATTAAAATATAGACCACTGATTATATGTCCATTACCATCAAATGTACCTTGATAATTTATACCGTTTTCATAATATCCAATAGGAATCCACTCACGGAAATTATTTGAATTTGTATTTAATTTTCCATCAACTAAAACATCTGTATTTACAACAATATTATCAGTTAAAATAGCATTTGCTTTGGCATTATTACCTCCTTTATTAACAAAATCACTAAACCAATAAAGATTTCCAGTGTTTTTGATTTGATAAACATTATCAATTAAGTTGGGTTTTTGATAAAGATTTTCATTTGCATTAGGATTTATATTAAATCCATTTTTATCAAAACTTTGCGCATTGCACACATTATTTGCTAACATTAAGCAATATAATACGGTTATTATCCTAGAAATATTTATATTTTTTTTCATAAGTTTTTTTATTTTAAATGATTTCACAATATAAATAAAAAAATACATAATTTCACATAATATTTTGAACTTATTTTTTTATATAATAGTTAATAAAATAAAAAAATAGCAAACATCAAAAGAATATAACATAAAAAAAATCCATAAAGTAAAGCTCTCTTTGTATTTAATAATCAATTTGGTTAAATTCAAAAACGATGGACGTGAAATAGTTAAATTCGGTATTAGCCTTTCGTAAAAAAAATAAAGAAAGATACTATAACAAAAAAGGCGAACAGTTTCTGTTCGCCTTTAAAATTAATATAACAAAATATTACAATGTAACTTTATAACTTGTTTTATCTATCA
>JAKSUC010000047.1 GCA_024413595.1 Bacteroidales bacterium | reverse complement strand
TTCGATTTCTTTTATTGCTTTTATTTTGTTTTCTTATTTATCTAGTATCATTTCTCTAATATCTCATTATTTTTATATTATTTAATACTATTATTGATATAGTTTATTAATTTCTAATTATCCGATATTAATTCCCCATTGTTCAGTTTGAAAATATTTTTCTTTTAAAAAAAATAACCCATCTTGTTTTCCTACGAAAAACAAAATGGGTTAAAAGAATTATAAATAAAATAAAAATATTATATTTAATTATTACTTTCTATAATATCTAATTCTTCATTATTACTAGAAACATTTTGCATTGTTTCAACTTTATTTTTGCGTTCTTTTACTGTTTCACGATAAGAAATTTCAGCGTTTGAAATAACTACGTTTATTGAATCTATTATAGAATCGAGATTATCAATTTTGTATGTTTCAATATAATTATTGATTGTATTGTAAAGAATTCTCCAACGTTTATAAACCTCTTTTTTATTTGTAAGGTTTATATCATTTTCTTTAATATCGTTTTCAGGTTTTAGGATCGAAATTTCATTAAAATTAGATTTTATCAAATCGATATACATTTCAAAATTAAACAAATCAAAATCAGACTTATTTTTTTCGTATTCTTCTAAAAATGTTTTGATTTTGTTTAAAAACACAATAAAATTCCCTTTAAGTGGTAAATTTCCAACTTTATCTATAATTGGAGATAGGGTAGAGGCTATGTCATGTATTTTGGGAAAATAACTATATTTTTCGTGAAATTTAAATATTTTACGAATTATGTTAAAACTACGAACAATGATTTGAATTTTTTCATAAACTTGTTGAGTAATTTCTTTTTTATTGTCTAACAATAGAGGTGTACAAAAATCAGTATAAGAAGTCACATATTGTTCAATATAACTCATAAACGGATTTAAAGAATCATTATCTAAAATCATAACAATTTCATCATTAAATTCTTTAAAACTTTTAAGACTATATTTTAAAATGTTTTTAGGTTTTATAAATTTCATATTGCTCAAAGTTTTGAGCCGTAAAAATAAAATAGATTGGTTAATTTTTGTAATAAAAAGAAAAGAAATTTAGAAAAAAAAGAGGTAGAAATTAGTATTATCACATTAAATTAAATTGTTTAGTCTTTAGGTATTGGTTTTCTTGGTGGTTGATTTTTTGTTACTGCGCAAACAATTCCAGCCAAAATTGAAATACTTAAGCCTCCATTGGTTTCGATTAGTTCTTTTTCTGTTAGTTCAATGATTTCAGAATTTTTAGTTATTTGTTCCATAATGTTAATGATTTAAAAGTTAAACAATAAATCGATAATATTATTTGTTTGTTATTGTTTTATACGAAATTTATTTTTTTATGTTTTTTTATTTGAATTTTTTTGTTATTTAATTTTTAATGCTATTTAACATCTTTAATTTTAATTTAATTTAAATTTATTTTAAGTTAGCAACTTAATTTTTAAAAATTTTATTATGAAACATTCAAAACTAATTATTGCATTATTAGCTACTCTATCAGCTACTAATCTAAATGCTCAAGATCAAAAATTGCCAATTGATTCTTCTTTTCGAGTTGGTCAATTAGAAAACGGATTAACTTATTATATTAAACATAATGAGTTACCAAAAGATCAAGCATTCTTTGCAATTGCACAAAAAGTTGGTTCTGTGCAAGAAGAAGACAATCAACAAGGGTTAGCACATTTCCTAGAACATTTAGCTTTTAATGGATTAAAGCATTTTCCTGGTGATAAAATGATTAATTATTTAGAGGTTAATGGAATTAAATTTGGTGCAGAACTAAATGCCTATACTTCTTTTGATCAAACTTTTTATTATTTTAGTGGTGTTCCTACAAATAAATCTCAAGGATTAATTGACTCTTGTTTATTGATTTTATCTGATTGGAGTGGTAATATTCTTCTTACTGATGAAGAAATTGATAAAGAACGTGGGGTTATAAAAAGTGAAGCTATTCAATCTTCATCTGCTCAAATTAGATTAATTGAAAAACATGGTCCAGAATTAATGTCAAATAGCAAATACGCTTATCGTTTGCCTATTGGAAAAGTTGAAATTATAGAAAATTTTCCATACGATGTGTTGCGTGATTATTATCGTAAATGGTATCATCCATCAAATCAAGGTATAATTATTATTGGTGATATTGATGTTGATTACATTGAAAATAAAATAAAAGAAAATTTTGCACAATTTACAAATCCTGAAAATGCTGCACCCGTTGTTTATCCTTCAGTAGACAACAACGAACAAGCTATTTATGTTTCAGGTAAAGATAAAGAACAAGCTTATTCTCAAATTGAATTGTTCTTTAAAAACGAAGCTTTCCCATTTGAAATGCGTGGTAATATTTCTTATTATTTGAATAATATGCTTATGAGTTTATTCTCTTCTATGACAAATAATCGTCTTGCAGAATTGACTCAAAAAGCTGATGCTCCTTATGTTGAATTAGGTGGATATTCTTCTAGTTTCTTTATTGCTAAAACTAAAGAAGCTTTTGAAATATATTCTGTTGCTAAAGAAGGTCAAGAGTATGAAAGTTTTAAATCGATGTATCGTGAAGCTATGAGAATTCAAAAATATGGTTTTGTTGCTTCTGAATTTAATCGTGCTGTTGATGCTTTTTTAAATAATAAAGAAGTTGCTTATTCTAATCGTGATAAACAGCAAACAATGTCGTTTGTTAATAAATGTTTGAGCAACTTTTTAAACAATGAATATTTAATATCTACAGAACAAGATTATGAATTGTCGAAACAGTTAATTAAAATGATTACTTTAGACATGATTAATCAGTTGGCTTCTCAATATATTTCCGCTACTGATCATAATCTAGCAGTTTTAGCTATTGCTCCAGAAAAAGATGGATATAATTATTTAACACCTGAAATGATGCGTAAAGCTGTTGAAGAAGTTCGTGCAGAAAATATTGAACCTTTTGTTGATGATGTTAAAGAAGATCCGCTTATTTCTCAATTACCTAAAGCAGGTTCTTTTAAATTAATAAAGAAAGAACCTTTAACAAATGCTGATATTTATGAATTGAGTAATGGTGTAAAAGTTTATGCACTTCAAACTGATTATAAAAAAGATGAAATTTCTATGGAAGCATTAAGTTGGGGTGGAAATTCTGTTTATTCTGATAATGATGTGTATAATGTTAAATATATTAAAGAAATTGTACCTCAATTAGGGTTAGGTGATTTTAATTCTACACAACTTCGTAAAAAACTTACTGGTATTCATGCTAGTTTAAGTTTTGATATTCAAGATAGAACAGAAGCTATTTATGGAAATTCTACACCTAAAGATATTGAGTATTTATTTCAAATGTTGTATTTATATTTTACTAAACCAGGAAGTTGTAAGGAAGATTATGATGCTTTTGTTGAAATGGCTAAAACTTCTTTAAAAAATCGTAATACTATTCCTTATTATACTTTCAACGACTCAATTAATAAAGTTTTGTACGATAATAATCCACGTCCTGCAGATTATCAATATGAAGATTTTGATAAAATTGATTATAAAAGAATTGTTGAAATTTTCCATGAAAGATATAATGATGTAAATAATTTTACATTCTTCATTATCGGAAATTATGATAAAACTATTCTTGAAAATATGCTTTGTAAATATTTAGGTGCATTACCAAAAATCAAAAGAAACGAAACTTATAAACCTCTTGTTGTAAATTATCATCAAGGAAACGCTTCTTGTGATTTTAATCGTGAAATGCAAACTCCACAATCTATGATTTATAATGCTTATTATGAAAATAGTTTTGATTATGATTTAAGACGTGAATTAGTTAGCAGTATGGCTTCTCAAGTTTTAAGTGATATTACTTTTAAAGAAATTCGTGAAGAAGCTGGTATTACATACGGAACTCAAGTTGATTGGAATGTTAATCATGCTGATAATAGTAAAACTAGTTCTATTTTTGAATTTCAATGTATAACCAAACCTGAATATGGTGATGTTGCTCAAAAAATGTTTGATGACATTCTTAAACGTGTTACTGAAAACGGTTTTGAACAAGAAAAACTTGATAAAGTTAAAGAATATATGATAAAAGCTCATAAAGAAAATCTGAAAGAAAATTCATATTGGAGAAGTATTATGAGAGATAAAGTATTCTATGGTTTTGATAAACACACTAATTACGATGAATATGTTAATAATATTACTATTGCTGATATTCAAGAATATTTAAAGAATATTCAAAAAGCTAATGGTAGTGTTAAAATCATTATGAAACCTACTGGGGTGGAACAAGAGAAAGAATTAAAAAAGGAATAATATAAATTATATTTTTAGTTCTATTTCTGAGTGAACTTTTTGTGGGCTCTTTCATTATACATTTGTTTATTTATTAGGAATGTATAATGATTGAGCCCTTTTTGTAGTTATAAATTTATAAAACATAATGAAAAACAATACTAAATCAATTATTAAATTTGATAGGTAAAACAGTCAACCTGATATCTAATTTAAGAAACTTAGCTTATTGTTGATAACTAATAATTTTGATATGTAGATTATTAAATAATTTTTTTTGGTAATAAATTTAACTTAATAAAAATCGACGTACATTTCAGTAAAATTTAATGAAATGTACGTCGTTATAATAATTAGTAAAAAAGATAATTAAAATCTATTTTCTTTTCTTTTTATCTTTTTTTGTAGATTTTGATTTTTTGGGTTTACTGAATTTAGAAGATTTACCAAATTTGTCTTTTACTCTAACACGTTTACCTGTATCGTTAGCGTCAGCTTTGTCAGGATTGGTTTCAATTTCTCGTTTGCTATCAGCTAAAACAAAATCTAGGATTTTATGTTCAAGATTAGCACGAGCAACTTTAATTTCAATTTTATCTCCCAATTGATATTTTTTCTTGTTGTAATGTCCAACTAAACAATAATTATCTTGATCAAACATGTAGAAATCATCATCCAAATCGCGCATCGGTATCATACCTTCAATTTTGTTTTCTTCTATTTCTGCATAAACACCCCATTCTGTTATACCAGATATAACTGCGGTGTAAATTTCACCTAAATGGTCGCGCATAAATTCTACTTGTTTATATTTGTCGCTTGCACGTTCTGCTTGTACAGCTAGATATTCGCGTTCGCTACAATGTTTACAAAGTTTTTGGTATTTTTGTTTATTTGCGCTTCGCTTGCCGTTTAGATATGAAAACAACAAACGATGAACCATCAAGTCAGGATAGCGTCGAATTGGTGATGTAAAATGCGTGTAATATTCAAAACCTAATCCATAGTGTCCAATATTAATTGTACTATAAACAGCTTTTGCCATACTACGAATTGCCAACGAACTGATTACTTCTTGTTGATTTGTCCCTTTAAGTTTGTAAAGAAGTTCGTTAAGAGTTTTGCTAATCAGTTCGTCAGATTTCATGTCGATAGAATAACCAAATTTTCCAATAAAGTTTTGGAATGAAGTAAGTTTTTCTAAATCTGGTTCGTCGTGAACACGATAAACAAATGTTTTAGCTGGATGTTTTTTATCTTTTTTAGAACCAATTAAAGTAGCAACACGTTTATTTGCAAGCAACATAAACTCTTCTACTAGCCAATTCGCTTCTTTGGTTTCTTTAAAATATACACGAATTGGTTTCCCTGTTTCGTCAATATCAAATTTAATTTCAGCACGTTCAAATGAAATAGAACCATTTTTAAAACGTTCGTCTCGCAATTGTTTTGCTAAATCCCAACATTTTAAAATTTCATTGGCGTAATCACCTTTGCCAGTTTCTATCACATCTTGTGCTTCTTCGTAACAAAATCTGCGATTACTCTTTATAATTGTTTTTCCAAACCATTCTTTTTGAATTTCAGCTTTATCATTTAATTCAAAAATAGCTGAAAAAGTGAGTTTTTCTTCGTCGGGACGCAAACTACAAAGATTGTTACATAATGCTTCTGGTAACATTGGAACCACTCTATCAACTAAATAAACACTTGTACCACGTTCTAGTGCTTCGTTATCTATCGTAGAACCTTCTTCAATGTAGTGAGAAACATCTGCTATATGAACTCCAATTTCCCAATTTCCGTTATTTAATTGTCTGCACGAAATAGCATCGTCAAAGTCTTTTGCGTCTGCTGGGTCGATGGTGAATGTTATAACATCACGCATATCGCGACGTGATTTTATTTCTTCTGGTGTAATTCCAGGATCAATTTCGTTTGCACATTTTTCAACTTCTTTTGGAAATGCGTATGGTAAATCAAATTCTGCTAAAATTGCGTGCATTTCGGTTTCATTGTCACCTGTTTCTCCTAAAATTTCAATAATTTCACCTATTGGATTTTTTGCACCAATTGGCCATTCTGTAATTTTTGCAACTGCTTTTTCGCCTGATTTAGCTTTGGATAATTTATTTAATGGAATAAATATATCGTATGGAATAACTTTATGATTAGTAACTAAAAAAGCGAAATTTTTACGTTTGTCAATAGTTCCAACAAATGTTGTTTTATAACGTTCAATAATTCTGATAACTTCGCCTTCTTGTTTACCATCTGTTGTGCTTGCAAATAAACTTACTTCTACACGGTCGTTGTCGAGTGCATTGTTGAGATTTTGTTCTTCGATATTGATACTAACATCGCTATCATCTGGATGAACAATTCCTCCACCTTTGCATAATTCTATTGTTCCAATTATAACACCTGTTTTAATTACAGTTTTATAAAGATTATTTTCACAACTAATACGCGTTGTATCTATCAATTCTTGCAATACATCTTTTAGTAATTGTTTTGAATTGTCGTTGTTTATATCAAGAATATATTCTAATTGTTCAATTGTATATTCTTTTGTAGGATTTGTTCTAAATATTTCAGAAGCTATTCGTAATAAAGTACGCTTATTATATCTTATTGGATAAATTATCTTCTGATCTTGTATTTCTTCAATGTTGTTTGCCATGATTATATGTTTTAAGATTTATATTAACAAATATATGAATTATATTTTATTTATACAATATACGTTTTTATTGATTTTAAAGTTCTTGTTTTAGAAAATTCCAATATCTTTTAGCTTTATTGTTGCTATCTTGTTTAAAATGAGATAATAATATAAGAATTCGAGTTAATATTATTAAAGTTGCATGAAATTTTGTTTTTATTATAGAAATTGTTTTAAAAACATTTGGAAGCATATATTTAAAATATTTATCTTCTTCATCGATAGGTTTCATAGATGCTCCACCTAAATGAATTATAGAAGATATTGGTGTATAAATAATTTTATAACCTTTTTTCTTTAATAATAAACACCACAACATATCTTCGCCATACATAAAAAAATGGTTTGGAAATTCTCCATTAAAGATTTTATCAATAATATCTTTTTTTATTAAGAAAAAAGTACCATAAATCCAATCGCATGTTGTAGAAATATTATAATTATGTCTTGTTCCAAGATATAAATTAGCAAGTTTTTGTTTAGATGTAATTTTGTTGATGCGAAACAAATCACGGAGTTCTAATCTTAAACTTGGACGTCGATTGGCTGTGGGTTGAATTTCTCCATTAGGAGATATTAGTTTTGGTGTTAATGCTCCGCATTTTGGATATTTTTGATATTCTTCAAAACATAATTTTACTACGTTTTCTTTAATTATTGTATCACTATTCAATAATAAAATATATTCACCTGTGGCATATTTTAATCCAAGATTATTTCCTCCTGTAAAACCAAGATTTTGTTCTGAATAAATATATTTAATTTTTTTAGAATTTTTGATTGTAGAAATATCAAATTTTAATGTTGAACCATTGTCTATAACAATAATTTCATAATCAATATTTTTAGTATGTTCAACTAATGAATTGATACAATTAGTTGTTAAATCAGGAGTGTTAAAATTTATAATAATGATACTAATCATAAATTACCATTCTATTTGATAGATAGAATTACGGTATGGAGAAGTGGGAAGTTCTTTATCTATTAACGCTTGTGCTTTGGTTATACAATTTAAAGCGTTGTTGTCAGATAAATTTCCACAACCGATATAACCTTTATTATTAAAAAATCCAGGATTTTCAAAAGCTTTATATTCAGTAGTATCTTTACGATTTATCATTTTACACCAAGATTTGTAGTTGTTAAATAAAATATTACCAACAGAATTTTCGATAATATCATATTTAGCACGCAAAGACTCTTCTGTAGTAGAAGTTAAACCAGAATAAATTGCAAGATAATTTTGATTTATATCACCACATCCAAGAAAATTTAATGAAAATCCTTTTTTATTGATATCACTAAACCATAAATATGGTAAATCAGCTAATCCCATAAAAGTTACAAATCCATTTTTTGTATCTTCTTCTAAAGAAATTGTAATATTATGTAAATAATAAATGCTGATATTATTATAGTTGTAAGCAAGATTAATGATTTTAATATTATTAGTTAGTTTATTTTCAGAATTACGATTAAAATCTAGTTCGCATTTCATATTTTCGCCAAATTGTTGTTCAGGAAAAGAAACTTTGTCTAAGTCAGTAGGACTAATAATCATGCTTCCTTTATCAAACCCTTTGTTATAAAAAAATTGAAGAGCAGGAAACATATCAGTTTGTTTTGTGTCAGGTAAATCAAAAATTTTTAAACAAAAATCCCAATTACAATCATTATAAATTACATTAGTATCAAGTTGCCATTGTTTAGGTCTGCTATCAGCATCGCTTGTATATGCACCGTAAACAGGTTTTTCAAAAGATATCCATTCTTGATTGTTTTTTGACGAAACAGTTTTATCAAGTGTTTCCCAAACAAAATTTGTAATTTTTTGTGAATAGTTTATCACTTTTGCTATTGATGTGTAAATAATTGTATCTGTTGGATATACAAATAGTGTGTCATTATTATATTCTTTAGATTTTGTATTTAAATCTTTTACACATTGTGGAATATTTACAATAATTTTTTGTGATTTTATTATATTTCCAATATTATTATCTTCTTTAACTGTAATATCTTCGTCGTCCATACTACAACTCGATATAAAAATAGTTATTGCAGAACAAATTAATAGCAAAAAATGCTTTGATAGGATATTGTATTTTTTTAAAAATGAATTCATTTATTTTGCTGTTTTCAAATCTTAAACACATAAATAAGAAATTACCCTAAAAATTTTAATTTTTATTTGTAACAAAAGTAATATGAAATTTAGAAATAATTTATTTTTTCGCCAATAATTTAAGAAAAAATATTTAAAAAAATGACTTCAAAAGCTATTTACACAATTTTACTATTATTATGTAGTAATACATTTATGACCTTTGCTTGGTATGGACATCTAAAAATGGCACAATTGCCCAAATTTTCTAATCTTGGATTATTTGCATTTATCTTAATTAGTTGGGGAATAGCCCTAGTTGAATATTGTTTTCAAGTTCCTGCAAATCGCATAGGATTTGATGGTAATGGTGGGCCATTTACTTTAATGCAACTTAAAGTTATTCAAGAAGTAATTACTTTAACTGTGTTTACAATTTTTTCTATTTTAGTATTTGGAAATATGCAACTACAATGGAACCATTTTGTGGCTTTTATTCTATTGATTGGAGCAGTTTATTTTATTTTTTATAAATAGATTTTTATAACTATTGGTTAGTTTTTAGCTTAACAATTTTTGATTTAAATAATTTAGAAATTTTTGGGTTTATGCTATTTTAGTTAATTTAACTATCAAAATTAGGCTTAAAACAAATAAAATTCTTAACTTTGAAATCGAAATTAATTTTTTATGCTTAAACTTTTATTTCATATAGGAAGATACTTTGTAATGCTCAAACGTGTATTTTCACGTCCTGAACGTGGTAAAGTATTTTTTCGTCAAACAATTAGAGAAGTCGACAAAATTGGATTAAGTTCTATTTTGATAGTTATAATTATTTCTATATTTATGGGAGCTGTTTGTACAATACAAATGACAGCAAACCTTGCTAATCCAATAATTCCACGATATTTAATTGGTTTAGGAACAAGAGAAACAATGTTGTTAGAATTTTCTTCAACAATTGTAGCTTTAATATTATCTGGAAAAGTTGGAGGAAATATTGCAAGTGAATTAGGTACAATGAAAGTAACAGAACAAGTTGATGCACTTGAAATGATGGGTGTTAATTCGGCAAGTTATTTAATTTTACCTAAAATTACAGCTTCTATATTTTTTATTCCATTACTAACAATAATTTCAATGGCAGTTGGAATTATAGGAGGATATTTGGCTGCATTTTTTACACCAGGTGTAACACCTCATGAATTTGTAATTGGTATCACTTCTTATTTTCAACCATATTACGTTACATATTCTATAATTAAATCTTCAATATTTGCATTTATCATTTCTTCAATATCTTCATATCATGGATATTTTACAAATGGTGGAGCTTTAGATGTTGGTAAAAGTAGTACACATGCTGTTGTTTACAGTAGTATTGTAGTCTTGTTGTTTAATGTAATTCTAACAAAACTAATGCTTTAATTATGATAGAAGTAAAAAATGTATTTAAAGAATTTTCGGGACATTTGGTTTTAAATGATATTTGTGCAGAATTTGAACCAGGCAAAACAAATCTCACTATTGGTCAAAGTGGTTCTGGAAAAACTGTACTTCTAAAATGTATTGCAGGATTACATTCAGTTTCACGAGGAGATATATTTTATGATGGACGTTCGTTTGAAAAAATGAACGAAAAACAACGTAAAGAAATACGAAAAGAAATGGGAATGGTATTTCAAGGAGGAGCATTGTTTGATAGCAATACTGTAGAAGAAAATGTAATGTTTCCGCTTGAAATGTTTACAAAAATGACTTATGAAGAACGTCGAGAACGTGCAAATTTTTGTTTAAAACGTGTAAATATTGTAAATGCTAATAATAAATTTCCATCTGAAATAAGTGGTGGTATGCAAAAACGTGTTGCTATTGCTCGTGCCATTGCGTTAAATCCAAAATATCTTTATTGTGACGAACCTAATTCGGGTCTTGATCCTGTAACTTCTATTGTTATTGATAATTTAATTAAAGAAATCACTATTGAATATAATATCACAACAATTGTGAATACTCATGATATGAATTCTGTAATGGAAATTGGTGATAAAATTATTTTTATTTATAAAGGTCGTAAATTTTGGCAAGGAAATAGTTCTGAAATTTTTGATACTGGTGTAAAAGAATTAGACGATTTTGTTTTTGCTTCGGCTAGAATGAAACAATTACAGAAATTGAATAAATAAAATAATTCTGATTTTGTTATAAAATGATTTTTATATAATGTACGTAGTTTAATAAATCTTTTTTCTCTTTTTTATTATAATATTTATTGTCAAGTTTCTCTTTTAATGGTTTTAGTAAAATTTTATCTATTTTATTTTTTGGAGCAAAAACAGTTATCCAACAGTATATTAATATAAAATAATAAATTGCTAAAAATGTACGAAAAGATATATAATATAGATTAATATCTTTAGTGTCTAAATACTTAATGTTTTTCAACTTTAATTTTTCGTTTGGAAAATTAATTTTATAATCATATTTAATTACAATCAAATTAGAGTCGTCAATAACAAAACCATTTAGTAATTGAGTTTTATGTTCTGTAGACTCTTTTAAAAAATATTCATTAGTATAAAATGACTTTTGATAAATCTCATATTCACATGTTGAGTTGTTGAGTATTTCCCAATCTACCAATGTGCTTATTTGTCGATATTTAAATCCTTTTGTTACTAAATTTTGATTATATTCTTTGTCTGTTTCCTTAAATATATAATATTCTGAATTAAAATATTTTAACCAGCAATATTCTTTAGTATTATGGTTATATAATTTATATTCAAAAGATTTTATTTTATCTATTGTAGTTAAATATTTGGTTAAAACAAAATATTCGTTATCATTAATTAAAAGTCCATCTCCAACATCGAACCCATTTTCTAATGGACTTGTAGTGTTTTTTATTTTATTATCATTATGAAATTGACTTATATCTGGCAAACTAGATAATAATGGATTTTGAATAGATGATATTTCTTTTTTTTGAATATCATCAATTTTAAGAATAATACCTTTGTATTTAATTTTGTTTTTTAGTAAATTAAACGTTTTAATTTCTTGATAAAATTTGTATTTAACAAATTCATCTTGTTTAAAATCAGTATCACCAACAGCTTTAACAATCTTAGCTTGTCTTTTACAAATTTTAAAACTATCAAAATTTGTAAAAAAATGATCTGTTTTATTATAAAAATAGAATTCGTTAAAATTCAATCTATCTTCGATATACCAAACTGAATTGTCAAAAATCTTTTTTAGTTTATATTCACAAAAATAATTTTTTTCATCATATTCTTTATATAACAATACAGAAATTCCTATAACAGAAAATTCTGTATTAAAAATCTCAAATTTGTCTCCTATGTTAAAATATAATGACATTATGAATGTTATGATTATAAGTTATTATCCATTTTTATTAAATCATTTTCTGGATCAAATTCAATATCAGTTACATAAAAATTGGTTTTGATATTAAATTCTTGATTATTTTTAATATTATTAACTGTTATATATTGAAAATGATTTTCTTTATCAGTCAATTTAAAAGTAAGTTTAGAACGGAAAAATTTAACACTTTCATCTGTTTGTGTTTGATTAATTTTTATGACAATTTGTTTAGAAGATTTATTTTTCCAATCTATTTTGTATATAGGAAAACCTTTTCCATAATACCATTGCTCAAAAAACCATTGAAAATCTTGTTTAGAAAAATCAGAAACAAATTTTATAAAATCTTTTACTGATACATTTTTAAATTTATATGTGTTGTAATATTCTCGTAAACATGGGAAAAATATATCATCACCTAATTCTTTTCTTAAAGCGTGCAAAATCATAGCACCTTTATAATAAGTTGTTGTTAAATTAAAAATAGAATTTACATCTGTTGTGTCACTAACATAAACAGAACCATGTGTTGATGTACAAATATATTTTAAAAGATTTTCTCTAAAATGTTTTGGAGAATTATAAGAATAACAACCTTTTTCACAAGCAAGAAGTTCACAATATTCAGCAAATCCTTCCGAAATCCATATATCATGCCAATTGCTATGTGTTACAGTATTACCAAACCATTGATGCGCAAGTTCATGTACCATTAAATCAATACTAAAACTATTTAAAAAAGTAATAGTTTGATGTTCCATACCGCCACTCCAGCCAAATTGTGCTTGCCCATATTTTTCATTATCAAAAGGATATAAACCAAATGTATCACAAAACATTTTAAATGCAGGTATTAGTTTTGGAACATTTCGTTTGGCTGAATTTATATTTTCTGGATAAGCAAAATTTTGAATTAAAATAGAATCATTGTCTGAAAGTTTTACATAATTGTTAAAAACTTCATAATTAGAAATCGCAACAGCAATTAAATAATATGCGCATGGGTAATGATGTAGCCATTCTGTGGTTCGATAATCATCTTTAATATTTTCTTTAATTATTATTCCATTAGATGCTGATTTATATTCTTTTGGACAAGATATTATTGTTTTTAATGAATCATATTTATCTGTTAAAACTTGTTTGCATGGAAACCAATCTTTTGCTCCGAATGGATCAGATAATGTCCAAAATATTGGAACATTTTTGTGGTTTGTAAAAACAACAGAACCAAATCCTGATACGGGAGGTTCTCCAGAATATTTTATTGATACAGAATCAAATGTATTCCAATTTGATTTAGGATATATTTTTATTTTATTATTACTAAATTCAAAGTCTAGATTTTTATCACCAGATTTTATTTCTTTTATATTAAAAGCTTTATCAAAATCAAAAACTATTGGTAATTTAGTATCATTATTATCTATATGGAAATATTGAACGGTTTTACCATCTATAAATCTTACATTTGGATTAATATTTAAATAAATTTCCACATAATTTAAATCTATATTGGCATTTTGAGCAAAAATATTGTTGAAAAAAACTATAATAAAAAATAAAAGAGTAAAGTATTTCATAGATATAAAAACTAGCTTAATAATTTAGAAATTGTCTTTTCAATAATTTGAGGATAAAATTTATATTCTAAAGCATGAACACGCTCAGCAAGAGTATCTGGAGTGTCATTTTCCAAAACAGGACATTTTGCTTGAAAAATAATAGAACCATTATCATAAAAATTATCAACAAAATGAATAGTAATACCACTTTCATTATCGCCAGAATCTAAAACACTTTGATGAACATGATGACCATACATACCTTTACCACCATGTTTTGGCAATAATGAAGGATGAATATTAACAATTTTCCCCTCAAATTTATCAACAATAAATTTTGGAACAAGACGAATATAACCAGAAAGAACAATAAAATTTGTATTATACTCATCAAAAATTTTGTTCATAATATCTGAATTAGCAATTTCAGAAGGAGAAAGAATTTTACAATCGACAGAAAATTTTTTGCATCTCTGAATAACATAAGCCTTCGGATTGTCTGTAATAACCAAATTAACATTCACTAAATTACTATTAGTAAAATAATTAAATATATTTTCGGCATTAGTACCACTACCAGAAGCAAAAATTGAAATATTCCACATAAGTTAAAAAAATTAAAAATTTATCACCACAAAGATATTTAAAAGTGTGGATAAATTGCATTTATGAACATTTAAAAGGTTTTTTCGAAAAATAAAAAATTAATATTCAATAATTTACAAAATAATTTTTTTTTTTGTTCTAAAATTGTTTCCTTTGCACTCGAAATTAAAAAAGGAATTATAGTTTAATATTAAAAATTAGTTATTATGTCAGACATTTCTTCACGCGTAAAAGCAATCATCGTAGACAAATTAGGTGTAGATGAAAATGAAGTAACATCAGAAGCAAGTTTTACAAACGATTTGGGTGCAGACTCTCTCGATACAGTAGAACTAATCATGCAGTTTGAGAAAGAATTCAATATCTCTATTCCCGACGATCAAGCAGAAAAAATTTCTACAGTTGGACAGGCTATTGAATATATCGAAAACGCAAAATAATTTTCCAAAACAGATTTTTTTATGGAATTAAAACGAGTAGTTGTTACCGGCATAGGGACTATTAATCCCCTTGGACACAATATCACCGAATTTTGGGATAACTTAAAAAATGGTGTAAGCGGCGCAGGTCCAATTACCCGTTTTAATCCCGAAAAATTTAAAACCAAATTCGCTTGCGAAGTCAAAAATTTTGAAGATATTGAATCTCAATTTTTTAATAAAAAAGAAGTTGGGCGTTTAGACCTTTTTACTAAATTTGCTTTAATTGCTACTCAAGAAGCTTGGCAAATTAGTGGTCTTACTCCAGAAAACTTTAATCATGATCGTGCAGGTGTTATTTGGGGTTCTGGTATTGGAGGTATAAACACACTAACAGAAGAAGTTGCACAATTCTGTCAAGGAGATGGAACACCAAGATTTAGTCCTTTTTTCATACCCAAAATGATTGGTGATATTGCTCCTGGTCATATTAGTATGAAATATGATTTAAGAGGACCAAATTTTACAACCGTTTCGGCTTGTGCTTCATCTACCAATGCTATTATCGATGCGTTTAACTATGTTCGTTTGGGCAAAGCAGACATCATTGTTACTGGAGGTTCTGAATCTCCTATCGGTATTGCGGCTGTGGCAGGATTTAATTCGATGAAGGCTCTTTCAACCAACAACGACAATTATAGTACAGCTTCACGTCCATTTGATGCCACTCGTGACGGTTTTGTTATCGGCGAAGGTGGCGGATGCCTTATTCTCGAAGAATATGAACACGCTAAGGCTCGTGGCGCTAAAATTCTGTGCGAACTTGCTGGTGGCGGTCTTACTGCTGATGCATATCACATTACTGCACCTCACCCTGAAGGTAGAGGAGCTGCTGCTGTTATGAAATTGGCTATTGAAGACGCTGGCCTTAATTATGATGAGATTGACTACGTTAACGTTCATGGTACTTCTACTGGATTAGGTGACATTGCTGAATCTAAAGCTATTAAACAAGTTTTTGGTGAGCATGCTTATAATCTTAGTATTAGTAGCACCAAATCTATGACTGGACATTTATTAGGTGGTGCAGGTGTGGTTGAATCTATTGTTTGTGTTCTTGCTATTTTGAATCAAACAGTTCCTCCTACTATTAATTTTAATACTCCTGATCCTAATATTGACGATAAACTTGACATTACTCCTAATGTCGCTAAAAAACGTTCTATTAGAGCCGCTCTTAATAACACTTTTGGATTTGGTGGTCATAACGCTTCTGTAGTTTTTAAACAAATTAATGATTAATCTTTTTGGTTGAGATTTTTGATTTTGGAATTTTTATTCTAAAATCAAAAATCAAAAATCAAAATTTTAATTTTCATTAATTAAGAAATTAACATATAAATCTTTAAATTGTGTTCACCGACATTTGGTCGTTTATAAAGTATTTATTTAGACCCAACAAGCAATTTATTCGTCAAATTAGACGTATTACAGGGTTTTATCCTAATCACTTGGAATATTACAGAACTGCCATTATTCATCGTTCTGTTTCTAAAAAAACAGAAACTGGTTTTTTGATTAATAATGAGCGTTTAGAATTTTTGGGTGATTCTGTGCTTGATTTACTTATTGGTGAATATCTTTACAAAAAATTTCCTAACGAACAAGAAGGTTTTTTAACCCAATTAAGGTCAAGAATTGTTAATGGGGAAAATCTTACCGAACTTTCTAAACATATTGGTCTTGATCATTTAATTAAAACTAGTGTTAAAGGGCATAATAATAATGTCCATCTTTATGGAGATGCGTTTGAAGCTTTTTTGGGGGCTGTATATCTTGACAGAGGTTTTAAAAAAGCTGGTAAATACATTATTAAGCGTATTATGCCTAAATATCTTAATATTTTTGAATTAGAACATAATAATTACAATTTTAAAAGTCAATTAATTGAATGGGGACAAAAAAATAAACGTGAAGTGACATTTGTTACTGATATTGAATCTCCTGGTAGTAGATATTTTGTTTCTTATATTAAAATTGACGGTCAAAATTCTGGTTCTGGTATTGGAATTTCTAAAAAAGAAGCAGAACAAAAAGCTGCTAAGGTTGCTCTTAATAAAGTTTCTAAATAATTTTAATTATGATTATTCTTAATGATGTTTTAATCAGCGAAGAAATTTTTGATGAAAAATTTTTCTGCGATTTAGCATTTTGTAAGGGAGATTGTTGTATTGATGGTGATAGTGGGGCTCCTTTAGAATATAACGAAATTGAACTTTTAGAACAAAATTATCCTTTTATTGAACAATATCTTTCTCAAGAAAATATCGAAGCTATCAAAGATCAAGGATTTGCTGTTAAAGACGCTGACAATGAATTAGGTACTCCTTTAGCTAAAAGTGCTGAATGTGCTTTTGCTACTCATGATAATGGTATTACTTTATGTGCTTACGAAAAAGCTTTTCGTGAAGGTAAAACAAAATGGCGTAAACCTATTTCTTGTTATCTTTATCCTATTAGAATTGAGCAAGTAGGACCTTATAAAGCTATTAAAGTTCATCATTGGGATATTTGTCACAAAGCTTTTTTAATTGGTAAACAAAAAGCTATTCCTATTTATCGTTTTCTTGAAGAACCTTTGATTGAAAAATTCGGTCAAGAGTTTTATAATGAACTTTGTAAAGTGGCTAAGGCTTATTACGAAAATAAAAGAAATAAATAATTTATAAAATGCGGTTAACAATTTTTAGTGAACCCCGAAAGTATTTTTTTTCTACATTCTGAGTTCACTATAATTTTGTAAACCGTTTTTTATTATATATTCTTGTTTATATCAAATGTAAATATTGAGTAAGCACCTTGTTCGTTTATTCCAAGACAATATAGTAGGTTGGTTTCTTTACTATAATATATTGATTTTACTTTTTTATCTAATGAAAATTTAATTATTGGATTTCCTTCCCAATCAAATACTAATATGTTTTTACACAATAATATTTCGCTTTCATCTACCATTTGCTCAACTATACTTAATTTGTTTCCTGAATATAAGGCAAATATATAATCATCATTACTTGTTATTGAGTTTATACCTATATTAATATTACCAAATATCATTTCTTCCATTTCCATTTTTGGAAAGTTTAAAATTAATGATTTTGACAGTTTTATATCATTAATGTTAGAATAATCAAATATTTCTAAAATATCTCCGATTATCCATCCTAAACATATTTTTTTATTTTTTTGAGATATAGTACTAAATCCACCTAATACGTTTTCCACTTCTATTGAGTCATTATTAAATATTTTTCTTACGTCGCCAAAATATTTTAATTCATTTGGTGTTGTTAGTTCGTATTGGTATTCTTTAGCTGATAAACAGGAAAATTGAAGTGTATCATCATATAAAATCTGTTCACAACGAGTTGTAAATGTTGTATCTTGATTTATTGAATAATCATTTTCTAAATCTATATTGTATAATTTACCAGATAAATTATCTAGTACCAAAAGTTCATTACTATTTTTCCCATTTGATATATAAGGTTCGTTCAATATTTCATTTGGACCAAATCCTTTATGAAATAAATTTTTGGTTTGTTGATTACGCATATTATAAATTGTAACCAACGAGTCACAATCGGTATTTGAAATAATAAAATTACTATCTATATAACAAATGCTATATGGTTTTTGAATTATATCAATTAATTCTTCTATTTCGTTGGTTAAATTAATTGACTTTTCATTAGTAAAATAATCATTGAATGTTTCTTTTTTTGAACCACATGATACTATCAATAAAAAAAGGATACTAATTAGAGGTAGTTTTTTCATTTTGTTTTAATTTTATTTAATTTTAGCTTCGTTCAAAATTTTATCAGCTGCTCCGAGATTTTTTTGTACATATTCTTGTGATATTTCGCCTGCATGTTTCAACAATGCTTCATCGGTTAAATATCTATTAAATACTGAATATAATTCTTCGGCATTGCGTATTGTACATGCGCTGCCAAGTGATACTAAATCTACTGCTTCTTTAAATTTTTTGTAATTGGTTCCGAATGCTACTGGTATAGAATACGAAACTGCTTCTAGTATATTATGAATGCCGCTACCAAATCCTCCTCCTACGTATGCTATATCTGCATATTTATATAATCGTGACAGCATTCCTATATTATCAATTATCAAAACGTCGTATTCTTTTGAATTGTTTTCAGTAGCTTGGGAATAGCGTATATGTTTTAGATTTGTCATCTTTTCTATTGAAGATAGATGAGCTTCGTGAATTTCGTGTGGCGCTATTATCAATTTAACATCAGTATTTTGTTTTAATCGTTCTACTGCGTTAAATATCAAATTTTCGTCTGGTGGCCAACTACTTCCTGCTACTATCACTTTACTATCTTGACAAAAATTATCTACAAGTGGTATATTTTGTGCATTTTTAGTGATTTCACAAACTCGATCAAATCGTGTGTCGCCTGCTATACTACATTGTGTTATTCCGTGTGATTTTAATAAGTCTACAGACTCTTGATTTTGAACAAATATTCTATCAAAGAATGTTAATACTTTGCGGTATTTTCCTCCATAAAATTTAAAGAATATTTGATTTGGTCGGAATATTGAGCTAAATATGTATAATGGAATTTCTCGAGAATGAACTTCATTTAAAAAATTGTACCAAAAATCATATTTAACAAAAAATACAGCTTTGGGATTTATTATATCAAGAAACTTTTTAGCATTGCTTGGTGTGTCGGCAGGCATATAGCAAACATAATCTGCGCCTTGATAATTTTTACGTATTTCGTATCCTGATGGTGAAAAAAATGTTAAAACTATTTTATAGTCAGGATATTGTTGTTTAAACTTTTCTATTACGGGGCGTCCTTGTTCAAATTCTCCTAATGACGATACATGAAACCAAACGTTTTTATCATTTGGATTTATGTGTTTACTTAATTCTTCAAACAAATTTTTGCGACCTTGACTATATAATTTTGCTTTTTCGTTAAAAGGCGAAATTACTTTTGCCATCGCATTATAAAATCTAATTCCCAATGTATAAAAAAACATAATGCAATAATTTAATTACCAATTATGATTTACAAAATCTGTTTTATTTATCTATCTCAAATTTGTAATTCAAAATTCGTATTTCGTAATTAATCCAAATTTTTCAACATAAAATATAATCTATTAGTGATATTTACATCACTTGCGCCATCGTCATAATCAAGGAATAATAAATTTAAATCTGGATATTGTTTTTTAAGATTTTTTTCTATTCCTTTTGATATTATCTGATTGGCTATACAACCAAATGGCTGTACACTTATAACATTTTTTATTCCTTGTTTTGCGAATGATGATATTTCTGCGCTTATCAACCATCCTTCGCCAAACTGATTGCTTAAACTTAATGTTTGTTCTGCATCTTCTGCTATTTGTTTGATGCTTTCAAAAACAAATGGATATTTTGATTTTTCTAATATCTTTTTTGATTTTGATATTGCGCCTTCTATATACCTATTAAAGAATTTTAGTAATACCCATGTTGAGAATTTTTTGTGAGATAGGTTCATTTCCCAATTTTTACGTACATTTACTATCTCTTGTGTAAAAAATTCTAATATTGGAGGAAATACAACTTCTACTCCTTCTTCAATCAGTTTGTCGCTTATAAAGCGATGTCCAAACTTATTATATTTTACATATATTTCACCTACAATACCTATTCGTGGTACTTTTTTGTCGTATACCTCTATTGAGTCGGCTTCTTCAACCATTTTTGACATTAATTCATACACTTTTTTAGGTTGATTGTAAGGTATTTCTGCTTTTAATAAGTCGAGATATTTTTCTTTAAATCGTTTGGCATCTCCATTGTTTTTTTCTCTTACTGCAAGTATATAATAATATCGCAACAAGCTGTCTATGAATATGGCAGATGGTAATATTACAGGTAATAGTTTAACCCAATTGATTTGAAATCCTGGTTGACTATTTATTGTTTTTCCTGCTGTTCCTACACTGATAATTGGTATTTCAGGATGTCCTGCTGATATCAAGGCTTTTTTCATTAAAGCTAAATATGAAGAGGCACGACATTGTCCGCCTGTTTGGGTGATTGCAAACGCTATTTTTAATGGATCATAATCGCCTTCTTTTAATGCTTTAATCATGTCACCAATTACAATAGTAGCTGGATAGCAAATTTCGTTGTTGGCATATCTTAATCCCCATTCTACTGAGCCTTTATTTGGTCGTGGTAAATTTACTAATTTATAACCCGACATTTCAAATAATGCTGGTATTATATCGCTATAGCCTTCGGCAAAATAAGGGGCTAATATTGTTCTATTTTTATCTTCTACTCCAAATGATTTAACTGTCTCTCTTTCATGACGTATAGGGCGTTCTTTTAAATTCATTACTTTATATGACTCCATTAACGAACGCACTCTCAATAATATAGAGCCAGTTGAATTTATTTCATCTATACGTATTACTGTATTACTTTTTCCTGAGGCTCGTAATATATCTGTTACTTCATCTACTAACACTGCATCTGGTCCGCACCCAAATGAATTTAATTGAACAAATGTTACATTATAATCTTGACTTGCTACCCATTGTGCTGCATTTAATATTCTATTAGGATATGCCCATTGTGGTATTATTTGTAATTGTATTACATCTAGATATGCAGCTAGTGAGTCTTCACTTATTACACTTGCGCCTAAATCTGATATTATATCTGGAGTTTTTTGATTTATTAATGGATCTGCATGATATGGTCTACCTGCTAAAACTACCAATAAACGATTGTCGCGTTTTGCATTTTCGATTATATTCATTGCTTTTACTGCAATTTCACTTCTATATTCTGCTTGCGCTTCTAATGCTAATTTAAAGGCTTGCTTTATGGTTGATGTGCTTATTCCCAATGAACTAAGATATTTTTTGCAAGTTTTATATAGCAAATTTTCGTCATTGAAATTGCATACTGGATTGTCGAATGGTATTCCATAACGATTTTCTGTATCTACCGAACTTTTTATTACATCACTATATCCACTTACTATTGGACAATTAAACGAATTTTCTGTGTTTTTATATTCGTTTTTCTCGTATGTAACTATTGGATAAAAAATTCTATCAGGTTTTTGTGCTACTGCCCACATTACATGTCCATGAACTATTTTGGCAGGGAAACAAATATTATCGCTCATAATTGTTCCTGCTCCTGTTTCGTACATCGACATTGTTGTGGGGGGTGTTAATAATATTTTTATATTACATGATGTAAATAACTTATGCCAAAATGGATAATTCGAATATTGATTTAATACTCGTGGTATAGCTATGGTTAGTTTAGGATTTTTAACGTTACAATCTCGGTCAAATAGCATTTTATAGCGTTCTGCAAATAGATTTTCGCCTTTTTCGGTTTTTTCGCCTTTGCTATTAAATACTTTTTGACATTTATTCCCTGAATAATAGGTTTGTTTATTGTTGAATTTAAAGGCTGTAACCAAACAATTATTTTCACAACCTTTACATAGTATTTGTTTATTTGTATAATTTAGAGCTAAATCTAGATTTTCGAGACCAACAAAACTACTTTCTTTTGGATCTGCCATATATTTCTTTTTGGCAAAAATTGCTGCACCGAATGCTCCCATCATTTCTGGAATGTCGGTACTTGTTAATTTTTTGTTGGTTAATATTTCTAAAGCTCTATATACTGCTGGATTTTTAAATGTTCCTCCTTGAACTACTATTGTTTTTCCTAATTCTTCAAAGTTCTTGAGTTTTAAAACTTTGAACAATGCGTTTTTAATTACAGAATAAGCTAAACCTGCGCTTATATCTCCTACTGAGGCATTTTCACGAAGACTTTGTTTTACTTTACTATTCATAAAAACTGTACAACGTGTTCCTAAATCGCATGGTGCTAAACTTTTACATGCTACTTGGGCAAAATCGGGGGTTGATAGTCCTAATGTTTTTGCAAATGTTTCTATAAACGAACCACATCCTGCTGAACAAGACTCATTTAGTTCTATTCTATTGATTACACCATTTTGAATAAATATTGCTTTCATATCTTGTCCTCCTATGTCCATAATAAAATCGACATGAGGATTAAGATATTTTGCCGCGCTAAAATGTGCAAGTGTTTCTACAATTCCATAATCAATACCCATTGCTGCTTTTACCAAATCTTCTCCATATCCTGTTACGGCTGATGAGGTTATTGATAATTGTCGCTCTTTGATTATATCAATATTGTCGTTATAAAATTGTTGAATTCCATGATGTATTTTTTCTAGTGTATTGCCACTATTTGAAATATAATGACTATAAAGCAATTCATTATTTTCTCCTAATATCGCTACTTTACTTGTTGTTGAGCCTGAGTCGATACCTAGAAATAAATGTTTTCCTGTATATTCTTTTAATGTTTTACGCTCGGGTGTTATTATATTGCGATTGTTTAACCATGTTTTATAATCATTTTCGTCTTTAAACAAAGGTGTTAAACGATCTTTAGGTTCTATAACAATGTTTTGTGATTTTTCAAATCTTGCTATTAAATCTTCTAATTGATTTACTGGTTCATCGTCAGTGGCAAATGCTGCTCCTTGTGCAGGGAAGAATTCTGAATATTCTGGTAATATCATGTCATCTTCGGTTAAGTGCATCGAAGCTAACATTTTTTTGCGTAATTCGGGCATAAATGTCAAAGGTCCACCTATAAACATTACTTTAGCTGAAACCTCATAACCTCTTGAGAGTGTATTCAGTGTTTGAATTCCAACGGCGTGAAATATTGATGCTGCTATATCGCTTTTGTCTACTTTTCGCGCAAGCAAGTTTTGAATATCTGTTTTGGCAAATACTCCGCATCTTGATGCTATAGGATAATGATTTTGGCTTTGTGCTGCCAAAGCGTTCATCTCTTCTATTTTAACATTCAAGAGTGTTGCCATTTGTTCAATAAAAGCTCCTGTTCCTCCTGCACAATTCCCATTCATTCTTATGTCTGGGCTTTTGCCTTTATTGAAAAATATCATTTTAGTGTCTTCTCCACCTATATCTACAAGTGTTTTAACATTAGGATATTTTTTTTCTACAACATCTGTTGCAGCAATAACTTCTTGGATAAATTTTATGTTATTACGTTCTGAAACACCCATACCAGCTGTTCCTGTAATTGCAACTTTTAATTGGATATTTCCTAATTGTGAAATTGCAGTTTTAAGTGCTTCTGTTAATGCTTGATATATAAATGTGTTGTGTTTTTTGTATGATTTAAATACAATTTTTCCGTTTGGGTCAAATATAACTATTTTAGCTGTTGTTGACCCAATGTCAATTCCTAATTTATTAACTTTTTCTGTCTGAACCATTTTGATCCTTTGTAAATACGTTTTAAAGGTGCAGTATCTCTAAAATAATTGCAAAGATAGGAAATCAATTAAATATTTAAAATTAAAAATTCATAATAACGAATTTATTGAAGTTCGTATTTATTAAAAAAGGTTGTTGATGTATTTCAACAACCTTTTTTCTTTTATTTCCTTTTTTTTATTATTCTAAATATTTCAAAACTTCTTTTTTATAACCTCTTATTACGCAAACTATACCTCGACATGTTATACCTTCGTCGGCGTATTTAGTTTTGTCAATTTTGTCGTTAAGATATTTTCTTAATTGTTTTTCTGCTTTTGCTTCTTGTTCTTTTACTTCGTTGTCTGACGCATCTTTTTTAAGATATTTAAGTTCAATAACAAAAGCATGTTTTGCGTCAAGACGTGGTTTTATTTCAATGTCAGAATATCCGTGATTTGCTTCTTTTTCTGTTTCAACAACATAAAAATTCATCTTTACACCAAGAGTTGCCAAAATAAAACCTTTTACAAACGACTCTGCCATTGCGTCAAAATCTCTATTTGATGATAAATCGGTCATACACGACAAAATATAGTCGATAAATTCAAGCGCATAACCTTCGTATGCCATTTTACGACCAAATCTATTTAACATACTATCATCACTTCGCCATGACATACAATCTTTGTAACAATCTATCATGTATCTATAATACTGAGATTTTACTGTATAATTTGGAATTCGATAAATTGTTGCCCCCATTTCGTAACGATCCATCGACAACATTCCTAAATATATTAATAGCGAAACCAAATTATCGTCTGAAGTGATTTCTGATATAGAAAACTCTGGATTAACAACAGCTTCTATTTCTTCATTCATCATTATTTGTTGAATAACAGAAGCTTTATGACCAAAGTTTTTATCATAACGAATTAACATTCGCATTTTGTCATAGTCAGTAGAAATGTTTTTATCTACCATTTCTTTGGGGTATTTCCCATTATAGTTAATATATTCACTCAAGAAATACCAAAACATATCGGTATTAAAAATTCGGTCTTCTTTTAAACATTCTTCATTAAAACAATAATTATTATAATGAGGTTTTATTTTTTCAATAATTTCATCAACTGAATGTTTAAAAACTCCAGTTTCTTTTTCGTAATATTCAAGTATTTCACGAACTTCAGTTTCTGAAAATCCAACCATAGAATTAAATTTATAGTCTAAAGAGTGATTTTTACTGATATTAAAACCACTTGTTACGTCACTTAATGTTAAAGGACTAACGCCTGTTATAAATATTCGTTCTATTGGTGAATTATTTCCTGAGGTATGAGCTTTTAAAATATTGAAAAACAATCTAAAAAATCCATCGCCATGTGTTAATGATATATAATCATTTTCGTTGCGACTTAATAGTGAATTTGCAAAATTATCGTATTCGTCAATCAATATATATATTCGTTGATTGGTTTGTTGTGTTTTGGTAAATACATAATTTAGCGCACTATCGCAGGATTGAATTGCTTTAAATTCTTTATAAATATCTTCAGAAAAGTATTCTTTATATTTAATTAGAAAATCGTCTAAAGTATCTTTTACTAGATTATTAAATGAATTATATACTTTTTCAATGTTATTATCAACTGCTGAAAAGTTGAATTTCATAACTAGATATGAATTTCGTTTTGGTGTGAGTTGAGTATATACTTTTTTATCTTTGAAATAAAAATCAAATTTATCTT
>JAKSUC010000046.1 GCA_024413595.1 Bacteroidales bacterium | reverse complement strand
ATCAATTCTTCTAAAACCTTGCGACAGGTTTCCTTATTAAACAGGTATTTAAATTGTTAGATGAAATAATAAATTAGTTTTTAATTATTTAGAATAATAAACTTGAAAAATTGTGTTGATAATAATTATTAATAAATGAATATATAAAAATAACCTATTATGAATCCTATATCAGATAACAAAGAACCAGAAAAAAAAAATATATACAAAGATAACGATATTTCTCAATGTCATGAAAAAGCATTTAATGCAATGAAATTGGTAGATGATATTGTTCTGAAAAAATATTTGGTTAAGTTGAACGTATATGAAATCGAACCTTTTCAAAATAAATATCCTAATTTTGAAGATATTGTTCTTTTCAAAATAAAAAAAATGTCCTATGATAAATTAGAGAATACTACAGACAAATTTATTTCAGTTGTCAGTTCAATGAATGTCTCAGATTGTACCATAGCTCTAATTATCGATGGTAATAAAAATAAAACAGATTTCTATTTAGGCATCAAATCTCATGATGGTGAAAGACCTACTTTATGGTCAAAATCTTTAAAAAAATCAATTGAAGGAAATTTCCCAGGATCTATACTTGAAGATATTTCAATAAAAAAAATAGGTGAACCAGAATCACAAGGTGTTAAGTTATTAAAAAGTTTTTCTAACAAAATTAGGAGTGTGAGTTCTTTTGTAGGTGTCCCATCTGAAAAAAATAATAATACATTTCTTTCTAATGAGAATTATGTTCAAGGTTTAGAAAAATTTATTAATGGAATGCAAAATTCACACTATAGAGCTATAATAATTGCTCAAAATAATAAATCACACATAATTCAAAATTTTAGAACTCAATATGAGGATCTTTATACTAATTTATCAGCTATTGCATCTCAGCAAATTTCATATTCTACAAATGAAAGTTTGGCAGAAGCCATATGTAGAACCCAAAGTAAATCTTTAACATTTACGAATACATCTACTGATGGAATTATAACCACAAAAGGTAATACAACAGGAAAAAATGATACAACTTCAACAACTCATACTGATAGTAGGTCAAAAAACAATTCATTAAGTTCTTCTATTTTTAAATCTGTTTCAGAATCTATTTTCGGTGCTGTAAATGTAGCTATACCTGTATTGAGCTTTTTAACATCGTCCATAGGAAAAAGTAGAACTGACAATGAAGGATTTAGTTTAGGAGTATCTTCTTCTAAAGCAAAATCAGAATCAGATTCAACAGGAGTATCACATACAGTTTCACAATCAATCAGTGAAAGTAAAGGAACATCCCATTCTGAGAGTACATCACAAACAAAAGGTGAGTCTTGTAGTAATTCTTTTGGGGTTACAACAACAAATGGATCTACTAAAACTTTTACAATGAATATTAATAATAAACATATTGAAGAGATTTTAAAACGTATTGAAAAACATTTACAGCGATTAACATATAGTGAAAGTTCAGGACTTTGGTCTACAAGTACATATTTTATGACTTATAATTTGGATAATTCATCAGAATCAATAGCTTCTTTTTTTAGATCGATAATGATAGGTGAAAATTCAAGTGTTGAAACTTCTGAAATTACAACTTGGAATACTGACAAAGAAACTATAGCAACTATAGCAAAATATATTACTTCATTATCTCATCCTATTGTGAAATATAAAGAAGATGAATTAGAAACTTCTATAATGCCAATATCATATCTTAGTAGTAAAGAAGTTGCAATGTTGCTTGGATTACCTCGAAAATCTGTATTAGGGTTACCGGTTGTTGAGCATATTTCATTAGCTAAAGAAGTAGTGAAATTTAATGGTTCTGAATCAAAAAATAAGTTAATTCTTGGTAATATTTTTGATCAAGGAATTGAAAAAGACGAAAGTCCAGTATATCTTGATTTAGATAGTTTATGTTCTCATACATTAATAACAGGAATAACTGGTTGCGGTAAAAGTAATACAATATATCATCTTATTAATCAAATTAGGCAACAAAAAAAATCACCAAAATTTCTCATTATTGAACCAGCAAAAGGTGAATATAAAGATGTTTTTGGAAATGATAATATTTATGGTACCAATCCATTGAAAACGCCATTATTAAGAATCAATCCTTTCAAATTTTCTGAAGGAGTTCATGTTCTTGAACATATTGATAAATTAATTGAGATATTTAATGTTTGTTGGCCAATGTATGCTGTTATGCCAGTAATATTAAAAGAATCTATTCTAAAGGCGTATGAAAATTGTGGGTGGAATTTATATGATTCACAAAACAAATATTCAAAAGATTTGTTTCCTACATTTGAAGATTTGATAAATGAACTTGAAAATACTATCAATAAATCTGCATATTCAGAAGAAGTTAAAAATAATTATCAAGGAGCTCTTGTAACTCGTGTTAAGTCATTAACAGTTGGATTTTATAAAGAAATATTTTCATCGGATGAAATTGGTGATAAAAAATTATTTGATGAAAATGTTATTGTTGAACTTAGTAGAATAGGATCTCAAGAAACTAAATCTCTTATTATGGGAATACTTATTATGAGGTTGTGTGAATATCGAGCGAATAGTGAAATTGAACATAATAGTAGTTTGCGTCATATCACTATTATTGAAGAGGCTCATCATATACTGAAAAAATGTTCCCAAGAACAGAATATTGAAGGTTGTAATGTCTTAGGAAAAAGTGTTGAGATGCTTTCTAATGCAATAGCAGAAATGAGAACTTTTGGAGAAGGATTCATGATAGTTGATCAATCTCCTGAAGCAATAGATATTTCCGCAATTCGCAACACTAATACAAAAATAATAATGCGCTTACCTGAAGAATATGACAGAATGGTTGCTGGAAAATCAGTGACAATGAAAGATTTTCAAATTGATGAAATAGCAAAATTACCTACAGGTGTTGCTGTTGTTTATCAAAATGATTGGTTGGGTCCTGTTCTTTGTAAAATATGTGAATTCAAAGAAGAACGAATTTCATTTAAAATGAATAATGTTGAAGATAATTTTTCTAATGAAATTGATATAATTTCTGAAATAATAAAACTTTTATTAAAAAATAGAGTAAATGAACCTTGTGCTCCTAATATTTCTTTAATTAAGATATATCTTAATCAAACACGGTTGTCAACTAAAACAAAAATATCTATTTTTAATGCTATAGAGGAATATGAAAGTCATGGTATTATTTCTATTTCATTGGATGACAATTTTGAATTATTGTCAGAATTGATTAGTGATATAGTAAATAAAAATATTGAGGTAAAAAATATAGTTAAGACTGTTAATGATTTTAATAATTTGACACAGAAGTTATTTTCTTTAATTAAAAGTATTATAAATAATTTACCTGAAAATTATTACAAAGAATTGGCTCATTGTTTGATATGTACTAATGTTAATGATAAAAAGATATATAGTGGTTGGATACAATATATAGAAACAATAAATTATTAATTAATGATGGGATTTTTAAAAGAAATAGGACAAACTCTGATTGAAACGCCATTGGAAAAACTTACGAAAGATATAGAAGTTCTTCCTACTAATATTTTAAATACCCCGATAGATTTTCTAAATAAGTCGAAAGATATTGTTAATTTTTCTAACAAAGAGAAAGATGTAACAGAAGTAAAAATTGAAAATAAACAATATGAAAATAGTGAGAATATTGAAAAATGGAAGAGTAATCCAGAAAACGAAAATAAATTAATTTATGTAGATTCTCATAGTGCTGAAGTTCTGCGAAAAAATCTTGTGGCTGTAATTGGAGAAAATCCTGATAATTCAGCAGCACATCATATTGTTGGCAACGAAACAGAAATTGCAGCTCAAAAATTGGAAGATTTTGGTATAAATAGGAATGACCCCGAAAATGGTATTTTCCTACCATTAAGTGAAAAAAGTGAATTAAAAGGTTCAATACATGATGGACGACATTGTAAAGAATACACTAAAGAAGTCGATCAAAGATTTTATAATGTATCTTCAGAAGAAGAATGTCGAGAAGTGTTAGATTCTTTAAAAGAAGATTTGCTTGCTGGTATATTAAATGTAAATAAAGATAATCGTTATAATGCTTAATATGAAAATATTTAAATTGTACAACATTGTTAATGGATATAAAACTATTGATTTTGGTGAAATTAACATAACATCCATATCTAAAGGCGAGATTGATATTGAATGCCTTTCTAATAGTAATTTGAATTGGAAAAAAACAGAAGATGATTTAATTCCAAGCGATAGTCCTTTTTTTATCGGAGCTTTCCCCATTTTTGAATATTCAAAAATAGAAAAATTGAACATACCAATAGATTTTGTGCATTTTTTTGTCGAAAATGTTGATTTTGTAGCTATAAAATCTAATATAATAGAAATAAATGTATTAAACAGAGATAAGTCTATTATGAAGTTATTTAAAAGTGGTAAAATAATGAGTATAAATAAATATGTTTTCAATAAATATAATTATCCCCCTATTTTCAGAATAAAGGAATATCCGTTATTCACCTTTGTTAATGAAGAAATTGCGGAATTATTAAAGAATTCAAATTTGAAGCAAATAAAATTTGAAGAATGTGAGGTGATATAAAAATAATTTCATAAGTATTGGTCTATGATACAAAAAAAAAGCTGTCTAACAATTTATTAGACAGCTTTTTTAATTTATTGTAAGGTTTTATTCTATTTCTTTAACTTCTTTGGTTGTGTGTTTTTCTACGTAAATTGAGAATAGTAAAACTACAACAAAGCAAATTAAAGGAACTATGTAAGAGATGTTTATTGAACTAGCATCAGAAACTAATCCTTGTAATGGAGTGATTAATGCACCTCCTAAAATAGCCATAATTAATCCAGATGCACCAATTTTAGCATCAGAACCAACGTCTTCAAGTGCAATTCCATATATGGTTGGAAACATTAATGACATAAAGAAACTGATTGATATTAAAGCTATTATACAAGTTGTTCCTGTTCCACTAAATATTATTACTAATCCACTGAAAATAATGTCGGCAACTGATGCCCATAATAATAATTTTGATGGACGTAGCCATTTCATTAGCCATGTAAATAGAAATCTTGCAGAACTAAAACATATAATACTTATTAAATAATATGTTGCAGAATTAGCTTCGTTTATGCCAAGTTCTTGCATCACAAGGCGAATTGTGTATGACCAAACTCCAATTTGAGCTCCAACGTAAAAGAATTGTGCAACTACTCCAAAAATATATTTTTTATTTTTGAAAAGTCTTGAAAATGATTCTTTTACGCTATCTTTGCTATCGTCACCACCTTTAGGCATTTTTACTAACAACATTATCACCATAATTGCTAATAAAACAAAACCTAAAGTCATGTAAGTGCCTGTTACTGCGCTTAATTCATGTGATTGAATTTCTGCCAATTGAGTTTCTGTCATAGCTTCACGTTCGGTTGCAGTAGCACTATTAAGTTCTGATAAAATAAAAAATTGACTTAATAGAATACCCGTTATAGAGCCTAATGGGTTGAAAGCCTGCGCAATATTAAGACGACGAGTTGCTGTTTTTGGGTCGCCCATTGCTAAAATGTAAGGATTGGCAGTGGTTTCAAGAATGCTACAACCTCCAGCTAAAATGTAAATGGCAATTAAATAAAATATATACGATGCAACTTGAGATGCAGGAAAAAACAGAATTGCACCAGCTGCATATAATATAAGTCCAAGAATTACACCGCTTTTATAACTATATTTTCTGATAAAAAGAGCTGCTGGAAGCGCAAAGCAAAAATATGAACCGTAAAAAGCAAACTGAATAAAAGAAGTTTGTGTATCAGTCATTGACATAATACGTTTAAATGCGCTTAACAGAGTGTCGGTCATGTTGTTAGCAATTCCCCAAAGAAGGAATAGTAGCGTTACCAAACAAAAGGGAATTAGATATTTTTTTTCAATTGTCTTCATAATATTAGGTATTTTTTTAAGAGTTTTTCCAAGAAACCCTAAATTGTTGTCCAATAATATCTTTAACTTTGTTTACAATTTCCATATCAGGATTAGAAGAAATAAAGTCGATATTTTTTAAAACATTATTAGGATTAGTGGTTGAAAAAAGAGTTGAAGAAATACGATTATTAGTGTTGATACTAAATTGCATAGCCAATTTTTCGATAGGATATCCAATAGAGTTACAATAATTTGCAGCTTCGGCACAAACCTTTTTTAAAGGTTCTGGTGCGGGGTGCCAATCAGGAGTTCCTCGCATGGTTAAAAGTCCCATCGAAAGCGGACTTGCATTGATAACGCCAATTCCTTTTTGTTCAAAAAAGTTGAGAAAATCTACTAATTTGTCGTCGCAAAGGCAATAATGACAGAAATTTAAAATAGATTCAACAGTGCCTTCTGGAACGTGTTCAACCACCCATTTTAGGTTTTCGAGTTGTAAATCAGTAATACCAACATGACCAACAACACCTTTTTCTCTAAGTTTAACAAGAGCTGGCAGTGTTTCGTTAGCAACTTGATTTAAATCAGCAAATTCAATATCATGAACATTAATAATGTCGATATAATCGACTCCAAGACGTTCCATACTTTCAAAAACACTATCATTAGCACGTTTTGCGCTATAGTCCCATGTGTTAACACCATCTTTTCCATATCTACCAACTTTAGTTGATAAAATATATTTGTCGCGCGGAATTTCTCTAAGAGCTTTTCCTAACACGATTTCGGCTTTTAAATGACCATAATATGGCGAAACGTCTATAAAGTTGATTCCATTATCAATAGCAGTATGAACGGCTTTGATACCGTCTTTTTCATTGAGCGAGTGAAAAACTCCACCCAAGCTTGATGCTCCAAAACCCAATGCGGACAATTTTAGTCCAGTTTTTCCTAATTCTCTTAATTCCATTTTACAAGTATTCTAAAGATTTTACTAGGTGCTAAATTCCAATCATTTAATGCTTTGTCAGCATCCGAAGGTTCAATTATTTTGCTAATAAAAGAGTCGATTGGAGCATTTGTTTTTGATAAATAATTAATAACAGCTTCAAAATCAGAAGGATTTGCATTTCTAGAACCCATAATATCAAGTTCTTTTTTAACAAAAAGACTTGTTGTTAAAGGAACGTCGTTTTTAGCATATCCAATGCAAACAACACGACCTGTGAAAGCTACTTTGTTGATTGCTAATTGATAAGTAGGAGTTGCACCAACGGCTTCTATAACAACATCTGGCGCAGGTAAATTCCATTCTGAACTTGTATTATAAGTAAAAGTTGCGCCAAGTTGTTTAGCCAAAGCAAGTTTTTCTTCGTCAAGGTCGGCAGCAATAACAGTTGCACCTCTCAAAACGGCACGAACCACAGCACCTAAACCAACCATTCCACAACCAATAACCATAACTACATCAGTATCAGTTACACGTCCGCGGTCAACAGCATGAAAACCAACACTCATAGGTTCAATTAAAGCTGCATTTCGTGCAGAAATTTTATCGCATGGAATAATTTTTTGCCATGGAACACTAATAAATTCTTGCATTGCACCATTTCGTTGAACGCCAAGAGTTTCATTGTTTTCACATGCGTTTACACGTCCTCTTTTACAAGAGTCGCAATGTCCACAATTTGTATATGGATTTATTGTAACTGTTTGACCAATAGAAAATTTTGCGGGAACATCATCTGAAATTTCTACAATTGTAGCACCAATTTCATGACCTGGAATTCTTGGATATTTAACCATTGCATTTCCACCACGATAAGTGTTTAAATCAGAACCACAAAAACCTACATATTCAAGTTTTACTAAAACTTCACCATTTTTTATTTTAGGTTTTTCAACCTCAACAACCTGTGCTTTGCCAGGTTCTTTAATTTCAATTGCTTTCATATTATTGTTTTTTAAGTTTTTTAGAATAAAGGAATTATGAGTTTTAAGTTTATTCGTAAATATCAATTAATTTTCTTTTAGAAAACTATTATTCTGACATATTTTTGATATACTTAAGTTCAGGTAAATTATTAAAACCATAAAAATTTATAGCATTTTTACCTAAAAAAGCCTCTTTTTCAGATAGAGTTAAATCATTAGATTTTAAAACAAAATCGTAAGACATTTTGTAAGTAATAGCGCAAATTGTTCGAGGATAATCACTACCCCACATCAATTTGTTGATTCCAACAGCGTCTTTAGCTTCGCAAATTGCTTTTATTGCACCTTTAAAAGGATAAAACTCACTATTAAACAGCCAAGTAATACCACCAGATTCTATAAAAACGTTTTTGTTTTTTGCTAACAAAATTTGTTTCATCCAATGAGTAGTGGTTACCAGTCCAAAATGACCAATTGCAATTTTTAAGTTTGGACATTCGTCAATAACTTGTTGCATTTCTGCAATTTGAGTTTCATCATTAGCCAAACACATCGATAAAATCATTTTTTCTTGTTCCATATATTTAAAACATGGAATTAAACTTAACAAAGATTGATGAATTCTATGTCCAGGAATTGCAATTGCAGAAAACCCACGTTGCTTTAACTCTTTGATTTCTTGTAAAATATCTTCAGTAGAAGGTTTTTCAGCATCAGATTTAGCCGAAAGTCCAAGATTTGGCATTCCACAAACAAAAAATCTATTAGGAAAATTTTGTTTAACATCTAAAAGATAATCGTTTTGAAAACCATCAATAACTTCTTGAACCACAACAGCTCCACCTACTTGAGCATAATCCATATTAGCAAGAAAAACTTCTGCGGAATTTTTATCGTCAATCATAAAAGGAGGGAGCATTTGACGTTCTTCGCCAAAAAACATTGATCGACCTTTGCCCATTGAATAAATGTGCTGTCCGTCAACAATTGTATCTTGTTTGAGCCATAAATGACTATGAGCATCAATTATTTGCATATTTTTTTAGTATTAAACAGTTAGTAGTAAGTATTTTTTTTGACTTAAAAACTTACTTTTTAATCATATTATAAAGTAACACCCGTTTTGAAAATTGCAATTTCTCTAAAACCATTTTTTTCGTTGTTTACAAATTCTCCATTAATCACTTTTAATACAAAATTTGTAAAATCTTTAAAAACAATTTCAATAGAATTATCTTCAGCAATAGTTCCTGCGTTGAAATCTATCCATTTAGGTTTACGTTCTGATAAAGAAGTATTTGTAGAAATTTTCATTGTAGGAACAAAACAACCAAAAGGAGTTCCACGACCTGTTGTGAACAATACAATTTGACAGCCCGACGATGCTAAAGCCGTACTTGCAACTAAATCGTTTCCTGGAGCACTTAGTAAATTAAGTCCATGATTTTTAATACGTTCTCCATATTTTAAAACATCACGAACTATACTTTTACCACTTTTTTGAGTACAGCCTAGCGATTTTTCTTCAAGAGTAGAAATTCCTCCAGCTTTGTTTCCTGGTGATGGATTTTCGTAAACAGGTTGATTATTTTTTATAAAATATGTTTTGAAATCGTTTATTAATGAAACAGTTTTATCAAAAGTTTCTTTGTTTTGACAACGATTCATCAATAAAGTTTCAGCACCAAACATTTCGGGAACTTCAGTCAAAACTGTTGTTCCATTTTGTGAAACAATCCAATCGCTAAAAAGTCCTAACAAAGGATTAGCAGTTATGCCTGATAATCCGTCACTTCCACCACATTTTAAACCTACACGTAATTCAGAAATTGGAGTTTCAACACGTTGATCTTTTGAACAAACAGAAAATATTTGACGAAGTTGATTTAATCCAAATTCAATTTCATCACCGTCAATTTTCTGAGTTTCAAACATTTTAACACGTGATTCGTCAACATCTCCAACCAATTGTTTAAAAGCCGAAAGTTGATTGTTTTCGCATCCAAGCCCAACCACAAGAACACCTCCCGCATTTGGATGATGAACCATGTTTTTTAGAACTAATCTTGTATTTTCATGATCTTCACCAAGTTGAGAGCAACCATAATTGTGAGGAAAAGCTACAATTGCATCAACAGAACCCATATTATTTTTGACTTCGGTAGAGAAAGTTTCTGCTAATTTTTGAGCAATTCCATTTACACAACCAACGGTTGGAATTATCCAAATTTGATTTCTAATTCCAACTTCGCCAGATTTTCTGCGAAATCCTTTAAAGGTTTGAGGAATTTTAGCAGGTGGAATTTCTTCTAAATTTGGAGAGTATTTATATTCTGAAAGTCCTTCAAGATTGGTTTTTATGCAATTATGATCGATGCAAACACCTGCGTCAACATCTTTTGTTACATGACCAATTGGGAACCCATATTTTATTACATTTTCGCCAGATTTTAAAGGTTTTAATGTAATTTTATGACCAGCAGGAATGTTTTCTTTAATTAAAATTCCGCCTTGAATGTCAATTATTGTTCCAGTATTGATTGGTTGTAATGCAACAGCCACATTATCAGAAGGATTTATTTTAATAAACTGTCCCATAATAAACTATAAAACAGATTTTACTGCTTGACGCATTCCAGAATTTTTAATCAACTCTAAATCTGCTGTTAACATTTGTGTTAAACCAGGAATTAGATTTAAATCTTCACCCCAAATTAAATCAGAGGCAGCCAAAACACCTTTAGCAACGGTTTCGCAATTGTTAGAAGCCCAAAGATTTTTTAATAAATCCATGATTTTAGGATCGTCGTTTACAACGATTTCGTCTTCGCCACGTTTTCCTCCTTTGTAGTAAGTACAAATTCCAGCTAATCCTAAAACAATACCTTTTGGCAATTCGCCTTTACGTTCAAGATAAGTTTTTAGTCCAGGTAAATCACGAGTTTTAAATTTAGGGAAAGAATTAAGCATAATGCTTGTAACAAAATGCTTTACGTATGGATTAACAAAACGATCTTTAACGTCTTTAGCAAATTTTAGAAGTTCGTCTTCAGGAAGATTAAGAGTAGGCAACAATTCTGTAAACATCACTTTATCAACAAATTTGCCAATTAAGTCGTCTTCACAACATTCGCGAACAGTGTTTAATCCACTTAAATATCCCACAGGACTTAAAACTGTGTGAGGACCATTCAAAAGCGTAACTTTACGTTCGTGATATGGAGCTTCAGAAGGAACAAACAAAACATGAAGACCAGCTTTGTCGGCAGGAAATTCTTTTGCCACTTCTTGAGGAGCTTCGATAACCCACAAATGGAAAATTTCAGCTTTGTCGAGCAATTTATCTTCAATTCCAATTCGTTCAATTAATTGAGCTGCTGTATCTTTTGGATATCCAGGTACAATTCTGTCAACTAATGTACAATAAACGCCACAGGCTTTTTCAAACCAGTTTTTAAATTCGTTGCCAAGTTGCCACAATTCAATATATTGAAGAATACATTCTTTTAAATGTTTGCCATTCAAGAAAATAAGTTCACAAGGAAGAATAATAAATCCTTTTGATAAATCACCTTTGAAATATTCAAATCTATGATATAAAAGTTGAACGAGTTTTCCAGGATAAGAAAGTGCAGGTTTGTCTGTAAATTTGCAATTAGGATCAAAAGCAATACCCGCTTCAGTTGTGTTAGAGATTATAAAACGCATTTCAGGTTGTTCTGCAAGTTTTAAATAATCTTCAAAATTTTGATAAGGGTTAATACCACGACTCACCACGTCGATAAGTTCAATACTATCAACAGGTTTGCCATTGTCGATGCCTTGTAAATTTAAGTGATAAAGACCATCTTGTGAATTTAACACGTCAACAAGACCTTTTTCAATGGGTTGCACCACAACCACAGACGCATTAAAATCAGTTTTTTGATTAGTTTTCCAGATAATCCATTCAATAAATGCACGGAGAAAATTACCTTCACCAAATTGAATAACTTTTTCGGTGTAAGAATTGACCTTAACGGTCTTTCTATTTAACTGTTCCATAAAAATTTAAGTATTATTTTTTGAATTGAGTAATAAATAAAAATACCAATTATTATAAGGACAAATGTACAATTAAAAATTAAGAATAAGAGAGAAAATATATGAATTATCATGAATTTTAAAAAAAATCAAAATCTTTCAACGTGATATTCTTCATCTGCGTAAATTATGAATGTTGTATTTGAAAGTTCCTTCAAGATTAGAAAATTTTTGTAATGAACTTAATCTCAGAAGAAATTCTATAAATAAAACAGATATAATTTCAATTAATGAACTAAGTTTTTGGGCTCATTATAATTTAGTTACAATTCATCCTTGGGCTGATGGCAATGGTAGAATGTCAAGATTATTGATGAAATTAATTCAATTTGAATTTGAAGTTTTGCCAAATAAAGTTTTGAGTGACGATAAAGTTGAATATATTCAATCTCTTGTTGATTCTCGAGAAAACGAAAATCCTAAAATTTTTATTGATATGATGATTAAACATCATATTAATCATCTTAAAAAGGATATTGACAATTATAAATCCTCTATTTTAGAAAATGAGAATTTGTCAAAAATGTCCAAAAGAAATCATGAAAATGTCCAAAAGAAACTATCAGAACGTCAATTGATTATAATTAATTTGATAAAAACAGAGCGTTTAACTCTAAGCGAAATGTCCAAAAGACTTAATGTTTCTATCAAAACCATTCAACGTGAAATTTTACACCTACGAGATTTAGGAATTATAGACCGTGTTGGTGGAAAAACATACGGTGAATGGATTGTGAAATAATTTTAGTTTTTTATTCAAAAAATTTTTTCATATTTATAATAAAAAAACGGAATTTCAGAATTTTTATCATAAAAAATTTTGAAAGATAAAATATTAAAATTATCTTTGTAAAGATATTATTGAAATATAGAAATGCATATTATCAGTCATAAAAAATTGGCAGAGTTTTATACTATAGAAGGAAATTCTGATAGTGAAATAGCTTTAGAACGTTGGTATGAAATTACCCAACGTGCCAATTGGAGAAATATCTCTGAATTAAAACAGGATTTTCCTTCAGCTGATTATGTAGGTAATGATAGGTTTGTATTTAATATTAAAGGAAATAATTATCGACTTGTAGCAAAAGTTCTCTATAAAACACAAGATAGAAACGGAACTGTTTTTGTACGTTTTGTTGGAACTCATACAGAGTATGATAGAATTGATTGTAAAAACATTTAATCAAAAATCACAATGGAAAATGTAAATCATATTTCAGAAGAATTATACAATCTTGCCCAAAATAAGGTTGAAGAGTTGTTGCCATTAGTTACTAACGAAACACCAGCTAATGATCCAAATTCTATCGAATTGATGCATTGGTCCGAAATTGTGGAACAATATGAGTTGGCACATTATCCTATAAAAAAGCCCTCTATTGCTGAATTGATTAGTAATGCTATTGAAGAATTTGGTTTAACTCAAAGAGATTTAGCTAAAATGATTAATATCAGTCCTTCTCGAATTAACGATTACGTTAAAGGCAAGGCAGAACCTACTCTTTATATCGCAGGAAAATTATGTAGAGTTCTAAAAATTGAACCAGCTGATATGTTAATGGTATAAATCATCAATTATAGACTTTGAGAATTTATCGAAATGTCTTAATGTTTCTATCAAAACCATTCAACGTGATATTTTCACCTACTTGATTGGTGGAAAAACATACGGTGAATGGATTGTGAAATAATTTTAGTTTTTTATTCAAAAAATTTTTTCATCCAAATATCATATTTAAAGTTTTTATCTATTTGAGTGAGTATTTCTTTTACATTAGTAACTCCATCTTTGTTGCGATATATTGATAATAAACTATATGTTTTGTCGTCGAGATCAAAATCTTTTATAATATTTATATTTTTTAGAGTTACTATTATTTGTTTTTTTATTTCTACAGCAATTTCGGCAAGTTGTTTTATTATTGATTTACATTCATTTGGAGTAAAAATTTCTTCCATATTTTCTATAGCAAAAAAATGTGGCACTTCGTCAGATACTAATATTGTCATATAAAACATTGTTGCCATAAATTTTTTGTTATCTCTTTGTTGTTCAAAAAAGTTTACTATTTCATTAATATTCCCTTTTTTGTATAGTTTGGTTAGTGTGTCTTTTATCTCTTTTTTATTTTCATAACAATTAAGATAAGTAATAAGACCTGCAATTTCTTTAATCAATAATTTTCTAAGAGGTTGTTTTTGTATATCTTTTAAATAATTAAACAAACCTTCACCGTTTTTACCAATAGGAGATAGTTTATTATAATTGTTTGGAATATCAACTTTTGATTCGTCAAACGAAAAATTAAAAAATTGAAATTGTAATTTTTTATGATTTTCTATAAAAGTTTTAATTTTGTTTTCAAATTCCTTAATTATTTTTTGAGCTTGTTTTGTGGCAAGTTTAAATTCTTCTTCTGATATGTTTTGAGGCCCTTTTTCTTTTGTCTCTTTAAATTTTTCTTTTAAAATTTCAATCTTTTCCCAACCGTTTTTCCAAGTTTGAGTTTCGGGGTCATAATAGAGCGAAATCAATAAAATATCTTCTCCAAATACAAATGTATTATTTAAAAGAATTTTATCTTTATCAATATTATCAAAATTAGGATACAAAATATCTGGACTATAGTTTTCAATACTACAATTTTTTATTAAATCATCTGTTAATAAAAAATTGCTCGAAGCCGTAGAAAGTGATATTGCATCTAATATATTTGTTTTCCCACTTTTATTATCTCCTACAAAAATATTTAATGTTGATAATGGTAATTCTATATCTAATATTGATTTAAAATTTGTTATTCTTATATTGTCTATCATGTTTTATATTTTTTGTCAAAAATAATACAATTAATTAATAATGCAAAATCCTTATAAAAAAACTTTTTGTTGCATTTATTTCAAAATATTTTTACTTTTGGAGAAATAAAAAAAACTAACTATCATGAAAATACTTACTAAACTAATCACATTATTTATAATGTTGATTTATCAAAATTCTATTGCACAAACTATTGAAACTTTTACCGTTAATGGAGTTGAATTTGATATGGTAAAAGTTGAGCATGGATCATTTCAAATGGGAGCCACTCCCGAACAAGAAGAAGATGCCGATTGGGACGAACGTTTTGTGCATACTGTAAACATTACAAAAGACTTTTATATTGGTAGATTTGAAGTTACACAACAATTATGGCTAGCTGTGGTTGATACTCTGCCCAAAAATATGGAATTATTAAGCGATGATTTTTTTGGAGACTATAAACCAGTTGTTTGTGTATCTTGGGTAGAAGCAAAACTTTTTATCAAAAAATTAAATCAAATAACCCACAAAAATTTTAAACTTCCAACCGAAGCTCAATGGGAATATTCTGCTAGAGGTGGCAAATATGGATTTAACAATAAATATAGTGGAAGTGATGATATTAAAGAAGTTGCATGGTATTGGAACAATTCATTAACAACAAATTTAAGTAGATCGACACATCAAGTAGGAACAAAATATCCTAACGAATTAGGAATATATGATATGAGTGGAAACACTTGGGAATGGTGCGAAGATGAATGGTATCGCTATGGAAGTGAGCCAACAACAAATCCACGACATATAGGAACCTCTAATTCACAACGCGTTTATCGTGGAGGAGGTTGGTTGTCAAACGCTGATGGTTGTCGTATTTCAAAACGCAGTTTTTGCTCACCTGATGGAAATGATAGTAATATGGGATTTAGATTGGCATTGTAGGGGAGATGTCAGACCGACTTTGAGACGCGAGGTCTCGTTAGATGTTGAGACTTTAGTGAATTGAAAAAGCTCTATGTATCAGCAACGTTGAACATTCTTATTTTGCCGTCTGCAGTACGTATTTTAAAATAGTTACAATTTGTAATGATTCTAACAATTGAGAAATATCATTTTTCGGTCTTTTCTTCGAAAACTTCACAACCTTTTGATTCTTCAAATACATAAGTTTCATTTATAAAAGCAAATTATATAAAATTATGTAAATTTATGTTTATTGTTTTGCTTTTTATAGTTATATTTGCAGAGTATTTATAAAATGAAGAGCTATGCCTGCAATAACATTAACATTAGATGTGCCAGATACAAGGTCTGTTGATTTGGAATCTCTAAAGAAACAGATGCAGGCAATCTTGAACGCGATTGTCACTATGCCTTGTGTAATAAAAGATAAGGTGTATGATATTCACATGTTTGATTGTCTGAGTGAGGATTGGGGTGGTGAAGGTGATGCCAACGAAATTGCTGAGGAATTGCGTAGTAGTCGAAAATCAGATTGGAACGTTGAGTCTTGGTAATTAGTTATGAAGAAGTATTTACTTGATACCAATGTATGTATTTCCATTTTGAAGAATCAATTTGGAATGAGAGAGCGTGTGGTTTCTGTAGGAGTTGAAAATTGTTTTGTTTCTGAAATTACTCTAGCGGAATTGTATTATGGAGCATCAAAGAGTGGACGTGAAAAGCATTTCAGAGATGTAGATTTTATAGCCTCGCATTTCTTAGTATTGCCAATACGTCCTATTTTGGATGTGTTTGGAGAGATACGCTATCAATTGGAAAAACGAGGAAATAGTCTTGATGATTTTGATTTGTTGATAGGGTGTACAGCATTAAAGAACAATTTTATAGTTGTTACTCATAATGTTAATCATTTGTCTCGCATTCCAAATGTTGAAATAGAGGATTGGCAAGAGAATTTTTAATAATTCAATTATTGATTAGGAGATAAGTAAAAAATTCTGCCTTCTATAATCTTGTGAAAATTTAACCTCCCGTTTTTATATTTTTCCGTATTTCCAAATTCTCTTAGAACTTTAGTAGAATTTTGTTTTTGATTATGGTTGTGTCTATAGGGAGTTTAGAACTTAAAGTAGATAATAGTGATAGATTATTATATAATAGTTGATATTTTATATTTATACGTAATAGACAACGATATATAATTGCGAATAAATCATAAAATTCTAATCTTTGTATTTTAATTTTTATACTAGAATTAAAAACTATCATGAAAATACTTACTAAACTAATCACATTATTTGTAATGTTGATTTATCAAAATTCTATTGCGCAAACTATTGAAACATTTACTGTTAATGGAGTTGAATTTGACATGGTAAAAGTTGAGCATGGATCATTTCAAATGGGAGCCACTCCCGAACAAGGTTCTTATGTTGAGAAAATAGAAAAACCTGTCCATACTGTAATATTAACTAACGATTTTTATATTGGTAGATTTGAAGTTACTCAAAAATTATGGAAGGCAGTTATGGGTAATGATAATAATCCTTCAACTTTTAAGGGAAATAATCGACATAGATGTAGATTACCTATATTAAAGTTTGTGAATGATTCTTCAAATTATAATGACAGAAAACTAAAATTTATGTTTGTTGAAAATCTAACTAATATAAATGGTGATGAATTGCCAGTAAATAATGTGTCGTGGAATGATGCGCAAGAGTTTATCACAAAACTAAATAATTTAACGGGTAAAAAATTTCGTCTTCCAACCGAAGCAGAATGGGAATTTTCTGCGCGTGGAGGTAATAAAAGTAAGGGTTATAGATATAGTGGAGGTAATTCTATAACAAAAATTGCATGGTATGATTATAATTCTAGATATCACCCACATCCTGTAGGACAAAAAAATCCAAACGAATTAGGTATCTATGATATGAGTGGTAATATTTCAGAGTGGTGTGAAGATACTTGGAATTTTTATTCAGATTCTACTCAAACCAATCCAATAAATAAAAATGGCAATTTTAACATATTTCGAGGTAATAGTTGGCACGAAAGTTCTGATTATATCCACATATCATACCGTTACTATTTTAAACCAGATGAACACTATGATTTTTTAGGTTTTCGGCTTGCTCTATAGTTTCAATTGTTATTTCTATTGCTAGTGTTTAATTATAAAAAAAGAGAGTTCAAATATTTGAACTCTCTTAAAATTATTAAATATTATTTTCTATTTTTTGTCTTTTTGAAAAACTTTATAGCATAAACCAGCTAAACCTGCACCGCAAAGAGGAGCAACAATAAATAGCCAAAGTTGACTCCAAGCAAGAGCATTGTCGCTAAATAAACATTGACTAATAGAACGAGCAGGATTTACGCTTGTGTTAGTTAAAGGAATACTGATTAAGTGGATTAAAGTAAGAGTTAAACCAATAGCTAAACCAGCATGAAGACCAGCTCCTTTTTCGTCAGTGCTTCCTAATATCACCATCAAGAAGATAAAAGTCAAAACCATTTCCACAACAAAAGCACCAGCAACGCTGCAATCTTGATAACCTGCAGCACCTTGGAAAAATTCTTTGCCAAAACCATTAGCAGCAAAAGTGCCTGCTTGTTGACCAGTAGCGCAAACTAAGAAATAAAGTATGCAAGCTGCAATACAAGCACCTACAACTTGAGCAAGCCAATAGCTACCCATTTCTTTGCCAGACATTCTTCCATTTACATAGCATCCAAACGATACGGCAGGATTTAAATGAGCTCCACTAATGTGTCCAATGCCGTAAGCCATTGCTACAACTGTTAAACCAAATGCAATTGCTACGCCTAGAAAACCAACGTTTCCAAAGATTGCTGTTCCGCAACCGCCTAATACTAACCAGAATGTACCGATACATTCTGCAATCATTTTTTTATGAATTGCTTTCATAGTAATAATTTTAGATGATTATTATGGATACATTGTATCCGTTAATTGTTTGCTACCAAATTTACATAACTTTTTTTAAAAATCATAATTTTTGGATAGTTTTTATGTTATTACATTCAAATTATTACTTAATCTACAAATTTTCTAATATATAATCTGTCATTTTTGTGTATAAATGAATACGAGTGTTTCCTCCGTAGATGCTATGATTGCGGTTTGTATATTGCATAAAATCAAATTGTTTGTTGGCTTGAACCAATGCTTCGGCAAATATTATTGAGTTTTGAGGATGAACATTATCGTCGGCACTGCCATATATCAATAATAATTTGCCTTCTAATTTATCTGCATAATAAAAAGGAGAATTTTTTAAATATCCATCATAATTATTTTGAGGAAGTTGCATATAACGTTCGGTGTAGATATTGTCGTAATATTGCCAATCTGTAACAGGAGCAACAGCAATTCCAACTTTGTAACTGCCAGCACCTCGCGTCATTAAGTTTGTTGCCATAAATCCACCGTAGCTCCACCCCCAAATGCCTAAACGTTGTCCGTCAATATAAGATTGATTTCCAAGATATTTAGAAAAATCAATAAGATCTTCGGTTTCTAATTTTCCAAGGTTTAAATATGTAGATTTTCTAAAATCAGAACCTTTACGACCAGTTCCGCGAGTGTCGGTGCTTGCAACAATATATCCTTTTTGAGCTAAAAGTTCATGCCACCCAAATTCCCATTCATCGTTAACAAAATTATTGTTTGGTCCATTATATCCGCAAACTAAAACAGGATATTTTTTTGTAGAGTCAAAATCTTTAGGCTTTATGATATAGGCTGTTAATTCATCACCTTTGCTATTTTTCCAAAAGAATATTTCTTTATTAACTCCGCCATATTCATTCACTATAGATTTTAGGTTAGAATTATCTTCTAAAACTCTTAAAATTTTGCCATTAGCATCGTTTACAGTTATTAAATCAGGTGTATTAATATTAGAAAAAGTATTAATAAAATATTTAAAAGTAGAAGAAAATTCAGGAGAATTGGTTCCGTCCATAGATGATAATAGGGTAGGATTTTTTCCTGAAATATCTACACAATAAATAGAAATTTGAGAAGGATTTTTTCCTACAGCAGAATAATATACCTTTTTTGTTTTTTCGTTAACGCCATAAAAATTAATAATTTCGTTTTTGCCAGAAGTAACAGCATTAATTAATTTTCCATCAATAGAATATTTATAAATGTGTCGATATCCGTTTTGTTCAGATTGAATTAAAAAAGATTTACCATCATTAAGAAAATAAATACTATGCGCAACAGTTTCTTCAATATATTTAGGGTCTGTTTGTGTGTAAATAACAGAAGTAGTGTTGTTTATAGTGTTGAAAAACAATAAATCTAATTTGTTTTGTAAACGATTCATTCTAACAATAGAAAGAATATTTGAGTTAGTAGTCCATTGAATTTCAGGAATATAAATATCAATATTATCCCCTAAATCAGCTTGAATAGTGTTATTAGATTCAAAATCAAAAACATTAACCGAAACCACAGAATTGTTTTCTCCAGCTTTAGGATATTTATATTCAAAATTATTAGTGTATAAAGCGTCTCTGTTATATTTAGTTGGATGAGGATAATAAAATTGTAACATATATTCTCTTACTTGAGATTCATCAAATTTTATATAAGAAATTTTTTTGCTATCAGGAGAAAATTCAAAAGCTCTATTAAAAGCAAATTCTTCTTCGTAAACCCAATCAGGAATACCGTTAATAATTTTGTTGATTTCACCATCATTTGTAACTTGAATAATTTGTTTTGTGTTTAAATCTTTAACTAATAAATTGTTGTTGACAATAAACCCAACTTTTGTACCGTCAGGCGAAAATATAGCTTGTTGTTGTTTAGACCCATTTGGAGTAGGGTCATCAGGATTTTCGTAAAGAGATTCAATTTCTTTTGTTTTTAAGTCGTAGATATAATATAAGGTGTAAAACGAATTACGATGAATAGGTTCATAAAAAAAGTAAAAAAGAATTTTGTCTTCGTTTACAGAAAATTCATAATCAATAATATCGTAATTTATATTTTTTAAATTAGCAATAGTATCAATACATACTCCAGTTTTGTAAGAGAATTTAATGATACAATTGTCTTCTAAAATAGTATACGATTCACCATCCGCCATAGGTTTTATACCATCAACATATTCTCTGTAAAATTTACCAGAATATAAATCAGTAATATTAATTTGTTTTTGTGCAAAAGTTGCAACACTTGTTAAGAGTAGAATAAAAATGAATATTTTTTTCATGATATTGTAAAATAATAATGTATTAATGTATAAAAACTTTCAATCTCTAAAATACAGTAAAAATATAAGTGTTATTAAAACCAAATTTTTATGATGTAGCAAATTTTGAGTAAAATTAGAAATTAATATTATTTTCTACAAATAAAATTAGTTATAAATGCATTGTTACAATAGAAATAACTACTTAAATATACTTTACTAAAATACCCTATTTTTACTCAAATATATTTTACTAAAAATACCAATTTATATGTTAGTATATTTCACTAAAAATGCCTATATTTGTGAAAATATATTTTACTAAAATACTAATTATGGCAATAAATAAGAATATATTAAGACAATGTATTGTTGATAAACGAGAAGAGGTTGAAAATGTAGACGTTATAGAACGCCAATTTGAGTTTGAAGATAATGGAAATTATGTTTTTGTAGGTGTTCGTCATGTTGGGAAATCTTTTATGATGTATCAACGTATAAAACAACTTTTAAAAAGAGGTTATAAATGGGATAGAATTCTTCTTGTTTCGTTTGAGGATGAGCGTTTGGCAGAATTTTCAACAGAAGATCTTAATACAATTCTTGAAGTTCATTACGAAAAGTATGGAACAGATAATAAGCCTTTTATATTTTTAGATGAAATTCAAAACGTAAATCATTGGGATAAATTTGTTCGTAGACTTGTTGACGGAGGTTATAAAGTTTGTGTCACGGGAAGTAATGCAAAAATGTTAAGTCAAGATGTTGCAACAACATTAGGTGGACGTTTTTTTATAGTTGACGTTTATCCTTTTACATTTCAAGAGTTTTTGGTAGCAAATAAGTTAAAGTTGACTGATGATTGGCAGTTTTCTACAATAGAGAAATCTAAAGTTCAAAAATTATTTAATGAATATTTTAAATTTGGAGGATTGCCAGAAGTTGTAAATTACAAAGCTAAAAGATCATTTGTATTAAGTCTTTATCAAAAAATATATTTAAGTGATATATGTTTAAGAAATCAAATTAGAAATTTTAAAGCACTTGATATTTTAATAAAAAAACTTGCCGAATGTGTAAAACAGCCATTATCAGCATATCGTTTATTAAATATTTTAAAATCAACGAATAATAAAGTTGCAATTTCAACATTGACTGATTATATTCAAAATGTTATTGATTCATGGTTAGTAGTTCCTGTTAGTAATGGTATATCAAATTTAACCGAGCGTGAAACCAATAGAAAATATTATTTTATAGATAATGGTTTATTAAATTTATTTCTCTACGATTCAGATTCATCATTGTTAGAAAATTTAGTAGCAATAACATTGTTTAGGAAATATGGATGTCAAAATGTTTATTATGCAAAATTTGATTCTGAAATTGATTTTATTTTATTTGATGAAAAAATAGCAATACAAGTTTCTTATTCTATTCAAGATGAACAAACTAAAAAAAGAGAAATTAAAGCTCTTTTAGATTTTAAAAATCATCATAAAGATTTTGATTTACAAATAATAACATTTGATGAAAAATTATCAATAAAAGAAAATGATATAGAAATTAAAGTAATACCAATTATAGAATGGCTATTAGAAAACTAACAATATTTGCACAGAAAAAGAATAAAAACTTCTTTTTCTGTGCAAATATTGAAATGTTTTTAAGGTGTCTACATTTTTATATAGTCATAATATGTGACAAATTAGATGTTTTTTTATATTTATAGTTCTACTTTTATTTATTATTAAAGGAGAGTTTGAGGTAAAATTAAATTCAAAAAAAATTAAAATAACAAACTCAATTTTTTGCAAAAAAACTTCAAAAAAAATGTTCTTGTTCAAAAAAAATAATTGTAACATCTTTCTAATTTTTGAAACATTTTCTTTAACTTTTATGAATGTGATAATGTATAAAATGTAGATAGTCAATAAAATAGCAAATGTTACAAATGTAAAAATATGTGAAATAAAAAAAAATAAAAAAAGCCCAAAAGTTCAAAGCATTTGTTTCAAAATAATATAATGATAGTCTTCATAATTTTAAATTTTTGTTAAAGAAAAACGAAGATAAAAAGGATGTGAAAAAAAAATTAAACTCACACACCTTATAAGAGCGAAAAATTTTAACAGATTTTTATTCAATATAATGTATCAATTTAAACTTAAATTAATTTTATGAAGGCAAATCTGAATTTTATGAGGGCACTATTAATAATGTTGCCCATGATGTTTGTCTCTTTAGCAGGTTTTTCACAATCAATAACCGCCAAAGGAACAGTATCAACATCAGCTGGTGAACCACTTATTGGTGTTACCGTTGTTGAAAAAGGTACCACAAACGGAACTATTACCGATTTAGACGGTAAATTTAGTTTAAACGTTAGTCAAGGTGCCACAATTGATTTTTCTTTCATGGGTTATGAAAGTAAATCAGAAGTAGCTTCTTCAAACATGAATATTGTTTTAGAAGAAGACACAAAAGCTTTGGAAGAAGTTGTTGTTGTCGGTTACGGAACACAACGTAAAGAAGCAGTAACAGGTTCTGTTGCATCAATGAAAGGTGACGATATGCGTGCCGTAGCTGGTGCTAACATTACTCAAAGTTTACAAGGTCGTATTGCAGGTGTTGAAATGAGTCAAGTTTCTTCAAAACCTGGTGAAACAATGCAGATTCGTATTCGTGGAACTCGTTCTTTGAATGCAAGCAACGACCCATTAATTGTGTTAGACGGAATTCCTTTTGCAGGAAGTTTGAGTGATATCAATCCTTCTGACATTAAATCTCTTGACATCTTGAAAGATGCTTCTGCAACAGCAATTTACGGTTCTCGTGGTGCTAACGGTGTTATTATTATTACTACAAATCGTGGTGCTGAAGGTCAAAAAGCTAAATTCTCTTACAATGGATATTATGGTGTTAAAACTTTGTTTGCTGAATATCCTATGATGGACGGTGAAAAATATACCGAAATTCGTAAAGTTGCTGGTAAATTTACTAACGGTGCTGACGAAAAAGATGGTTTAAATGTTGATTGGCAAGATTTAATGTTTGAACCTGGCATGGTAACAAGTCATGATATTACTGTTACTGGTGGTACAAAAGCTGGTAACTATAGCTTTGGTATGGGTTATTATAAAGAAGAAGCTGTTATTCCTTTGCAAGATTTCTCACGTTTTTCAATGAGAGCTTCTGTTGATCAAAAACTTGGTCAATATTTTAAAGTAGGATTCAGTTCTAATAATAACTATTCAATATTTAACGATTGTAACCAAATTTATACAATCTTAAATGCCTCTCCAATTCTTGATATCTATAACGAAGATGGTTCAATGAAAGATCGTGCTGCTCAAGCATCTAATGATATTTGGGTTGCTACTCGTGAAAAAATTGAAGCTCTTGGTGATAAATATGCAAATCAACGTAAATCTTTTGGTACATATAATACATTCTATGGTGAAGCTGAATTACCATACGTTAAAGGTTTAAAATATAGAATTAACGTAGGTGTTAACTTTAAAAATACATTCAGTGGTAATTACCAAGGTGTTGGCGTATTTAGTGCAACTCCAACAGCAAATTCAAGTGCAGGCAATACACACTCTTACACAACCAACTGGGCTGTTGAAAACTTGATTACATACGATAAAATTTTTGCTGAAAAACATAGTTTAAATTTTGTAGCAATGTATTCTGCAGAACAAAGTATGTATAATTCATTAAATGTATCTTCAAAAGATATTCAATCTGATGATTTTCAATATTATAACTTAGGTCGTGCTGATGGTACAATTACTATTAATCCAGCTTGGCAAGGTTACAATAAAACTGGTTTAATTTCTTACATGGCTCGTGTTATGTATTCTTACGATAGCAAATATATGTTGAGTGTTGCAGTAAGAAGTGATGGTTCTTCTCGTTTGGCAGATGGTCACGAATGGCATACATATCCTGCCGTTTCTGCTGGTTGGAATATCAAAAACGAAAGTTTTATGAGCAATGTTACTTGGTTAGATCAATTAAAACTTCGTGTTGGTTATGGTGAAACATCAAACCAATCAGTTGATCCTTACAAAACACTTGGTTTGTTAGCAACAAATCCTTACAACTTTGGTTCTGAAACAGCAACAGGTTACTATGTTTCTGAATTACCAAACACAGAATTAGGTTGGGAATATTCAACAACATGGAATATTGGTTTTGATATGTCATTCTTCAAAAACAGATTGAATGTTACAGCTGAATACTACAAAATGTCTACAAAAGACGTTCTTCTTAGTGTAGGTCTTCCTTCTACAGCTGGTGTTAGTAGCTATATGGCAAACATTGGTGAAACAGAAAACAAAGGTTTTGAACTTAACATTGATGGAACAATTATCAACAACAGAAATGGTTGGAATTGGACAGCAGGATTTAATATGTATGTAAACCGTAACAAATTGGTTAAACTTGCTTCTGGTCAAAAAGAAGATAAAGGAAACAACTGGTTTGTTGGCGAACCTATCGACTGTATTTATGACTTTAAATACGAAGGAATTTGGCAAGAAGACGAAGAAGATCTTCGTAAAATTCTTGAACCAGCAGGTAATGCAGGTATGATTAAAGTTGCATATACAGGTGAATATGAAAATGGATTACCTGTTCGTGAAATCAATGATGATGACAAAATTCCACAAAGTATGGAATGTGATTTCCAAGGTGGTTTTAATACAACAGTTTCTTGGAAAAATATCGATTTGAACATTGTTGGTGCTTACAAAGTAGGTGGTTTATTAATCAGTACACTTTATGGTAGTGCAGGTTATTTGAACCAAATGACTGGTAAAGCTGGTCAAATTGATATTGATTATTGGTCTCCAACAAATACTGGTGCACGTTACCCATTACCAGGAGGTATTCAAAGTGGTGATAATCCAAAATATGGAAGCACACTTGGTTATTTTGACGCTTCTTACTTAAAGATTCGTACAATTACTTTAGGTTACAATTTTGATGGACTTCAAGCACTTAAAAATGCTGGTATCTCAAAAATGAGAATTTATGCTTCTGTTGTTAACCCATTTGTTATGTTCTCTCCTTATCATGATGAATCTGGTATGGATCCTGAAACTAACTCATACGGTAATGAAAACTCAGCAGTAGCATACGGTCAAAAACGTCTTTTGACAATTGGTACCAACTCTCCATCTACAAGAACTTTCATGTTTGGTGTTAATTTCACATTCTAATAAATGTTGGTTTTATTGACTAAATATAAGAAAACAATGAAAAATTTAAAAAATATAGCAATTGCGACAGCAGTACTTTCATTAGGATTGGCAAGCTGTCAAGATGTTTTGGACGAACAACCTCGTTCTATTTTTGAACCTGGTTTTTTCAAAACAGAATCAGGTATTCAAGGCGGATTAACAGGTCTTTACCAAAATCTTCGTTATGTTTATGGTAATATGTATTTTTACAATTCATTAGAAACTGGTACTGATGAATATACATGGGCACAATCTGCTGATAACAACTTTAAAGATGCTGACCTTTCTGGTGTTGGTTCTTTAAACCCATCTTCTTGCCGTAGTGATGCTGCTTGGGGTAATTCTTTTACAAGTATTAACTCTGCAAGTACAATTATTGAAAACGGCGAATCTGCAGGTATGGATCAAAGTCTTATAGCTGAAGCTTATTTCTTTAGAGCTTTCAATTATTTTGTTCTTGTTCAAACATTTGGTGGTGTTCCTTTGGATTTAGGTAGTGGTGAATTAAAATCTAACCAAACTCCATCTCGTGTTAGCAAACGTAACACTGTTCCTGAAGTTTATAAAGCAATTTTTGCTGACTTAGAACATGCAGTTCAATATTTACCTGATTCTCCTCGTCAAACTGGTACTGTTACAAAAACAGTTGCTCGTTTCTTCTTATCAAAAGCATATTTAACTTTTGGTTGGTGGTTAGAAAATCCAAATAATATTCCAACTTACCCAGAATGTAGCAGAACTGATATTAATGGTCATGATGCTAAATGGTATTTCCAACAATCATACGATGTTGCTCTTACTGCAATCAACAATCCTGGACCTTATGGCTTAATGTCTTCTTATTATGCTGTAAATCTTGGTCAAAACGATCGTAATAAAGAATGTTTACTTTATGCTGATAGAACTGAAAGTGACGCTTTTTATAATGGCGGTGATTTGAGTTATGCTGGAGGTTCTGGTACAGAACAAGTTACAGTTTGGGCTCCTACTTGGAACTATTGTAATATTCGTTGTTACAAAGCAGCAACTGGTGATGATCAAGTAGATCCATGTAAACGTGAAGCTTGTCAATGGGGTGGACGTCCTTGGACTCGTATGGCTCCAACACAAGAAGCTCTTGCAATGTTTAATGATAAAGTAAAAGACTCTCGTTGGGATGGTACTTTCGTTACAGTTTATCCTGGCAACTGGGCTAAAGGTGGCGATCCTACTGAAACATATTACAATGCTAACAGAATGCCTATCAAAAATGGTGAAGCTGTTTTAACATTCCTTTCTGAAGATATCGAAGGCGTTGAATATCCAACTGCTGGTAAAGGTAAAAGTAATGTTTGTGCTGGTGAAGTTGCTGGTCGTGCTGATTGGGTTATTGAACCTTCTCACGTAAGTCGTTATGCTTATCCAGGACTTTGGAAACTTGGTACTTACAGAACTGACAATGCAGGTGGTTTAGGTCAACCAAACGGTGCTTTAACTCGTCCATTTGTTATTGCTAAATTCTCAGAACTTTATTTAATCGCTGCAGAAGCTGCTGTTAAAGGTGCTACCGGTTCTATGTCAGCACGCGACCTAGTTAACGTTCTTCGTGCTCGTGCTGGTAAATGGGAATTCAACAATGCTAAAAACCAAGCTTGTTCAGACGATTTCTCTGCTGACTTAGTTGCTGCAACTCCTGCAACAATTGATATCGACTACATTCTTGATGAACGTGCTCGTGAATTGTTTGGTGAAGGTATTCGTTGGTATGATTTAGCTCGTACTCAAACTTGGGAAGCTCGTGCTGGTCAATATACAATTCTTGACGAAGCTAATGGTGATGGTTGTTACATTCACAAAAACACTATCACTAGAAATATTCAAAAATTCAATTATCTACGTCCTATTCCAACTGGTCAATTAAATGCTTTGGAAATGTCTGACGCTGAAATTACTGCTTATCAAAACCCTGGATATAACTAGGATTAAATATTATCGATAAAAAAGCAAGCTTTCCCCATTAGACGTGAGTCTGATGGGGATTTTTTATGGTTGTCCGATATATTTTTTCCAAATGAACATAAGAATTTTTCCAAATTATTTGTATTGACTTATATAAAAAATTACTTTGATTTATTAAAAGAACAGAAAATTTACTTGAAAAAATATCTCAAAAAATATTTTTTTCAAAAACTTTTATACATTTGCACGCAAAACAATATA
>JAKSUC010000045.1 GCA_024413595.1 Bacteroidales bacterium | reverse complement strand
ATAAAAACAATAAAAATCTTAAAAATCAAGATTATATAAAAAATATTAAAACAAATAATTTTTTTCAAAAATAGTAAAAAAAAATATCTAAAAAGTTGCAATGTTGTATAAATTTCACTATATTTGAGAAAAATCTAAAATTAAAAATTATAATACAAGGAAAAATATAAATAATTAATAATTAATAAGTTATTTAAAACAATAAAAAAAAGCGATAAAAAGCGATAATATTTAAATAATTTGGTTTGATTATTGATTTATTAAGAAAAAAATAAATAGCAATGGAAAGTGTAATAACAAATCAACGAAGAGCTACAGATCATGTTGCGATATCATACACAGGAATGTTTGATTCGGAAATACTATCTGTATTGGCTCAAGGAATAGAAGGAACACTTTCTAAAGACGACAAAGTAAATAAGAAAGTCTTCAAAATATTTATAGAATTGGCACAAAACATATCACAATATAGCATTGAACGCGAAATAAATGCTTCAGGCGAAGATATGGGAGTTGGCACAATGTTAATAAGAGAATTTGAAGATTACTTTGAATTTTCAACAGGAAATAAAACCACAATGGATTTAATAATTCCAGTAATAGAAAAGTGCGACAACATAAATTCGATGACACGCGAGAAATTAAGAGAATATCGACGTTTACAAAGAAATATGCCCGCAAGTAATAAAGGTGGTGGAAATATTGGACTAATACAAGTAGCATTAACAGCTGGAAATCCAATAGAATATGGTGTTGTAAAATGTGAAGATAACAATTATTTTTATATTGTTAGTGTAAAAATTAACAAAGAAAAATCAACAGACTAAGTATTGAATAATATTAATTAAACAGGAAATGGATAATATTCATATAAAAGGTGTACACGAAGCATATTTTGTACCTACTGTTAATTTTGATGCCTCAACAGGAATTTGTGAATTAGCAGGAGAGTCTTACCTAGAGGAGACCACAAAATTTTATCAGCCATTATTTGAATGGATAAAAGAATATACAGATACTGTTAAAGGACCATTAATTTTTAATTTTAAATTAAGTTACTTTAATACAAGTAGTTCAAAATGTTTGGTTGATATTTTAGATATGCTAAAAAACTATCAAAAAAATGGTGGAAGTGTAACTGTTAATTGGTATTATGACGATTCTGATGAAGAATTAGAAGAAGTAGAAGATTTTACTTTAGAAACTGGGTTAGAAATTAACAAAATTCCTATTTCTGACGAAGATTAAAAAAGTTTTTTAGTATTTTTTTCTATTTATAAAATTATATATATTTTTGCATTGAACCTAAAATTATACTCTGAAATGGAGAAGAAAAATAATAAATACGATTTTAGTTTATTCGATAGTCATAATTTACTAAATCAGAACATTTTGGTTTCTTATAAAGGACCAATTGATGAAAGGATTATGACAGTTATCGGAGACAATATTGTTTTGGTTGCAAATGATACTAACGATAAAGCTAGAACCAAAATTTTCAAAGTATTTATGGAACTTGCTCAAAATGTTTGGCTTTATAGTTCTGAAACTTGTAAATTGGAAAATGGCAAATCCGTTGGTATGGGTTCATTAGTTATTGGTGAATTTGGAAATTATTACACATTTGTAACAGGAAATGTTGTAAAAAATGCGGATATTGTTCCCGTTATCGATAAATGCGAGATGATAAATTCTCTAGATCGTGAAAGTTTGAGAGAATATCGTCGTGAACAGCGTAGATTAGCACAATCTGGTAAACCAAATAGTGGAAATATCGGATTAATTCAAGTAGCATTAACTGCTGAAAGTCCATTAGATATAGAACTTACACCAGTTAATGATGATGAGTCATTTTTTTCAATAGCAGTTAAAATTTCTAAAAACTGTACAAAAAAATGAATTTAAATTTGAGGAATATTAATGGTCAACATATTAATTAAAGGTCGAAAATGGAATTAGAAGACATTGTTATAGAAGGATCTCACAAAAATTTCTTTACTCCTTCAGTAAGTTTTAACGCTAAAACAGGAATTTGCGAACTTTCTGGAGAGTCGTTTTTGGAAGATACCGCTGATTTTTACAAACCACTTGTTGATTGGCTTGTAGAATTTACTACAAAAATTAAAAAACCTATAGCGTTTTTGATTAAGTTAACTTATTTCAATACTAGTACTTCTCGTTGTATTCTTGATTTATTGAATGTTTTGAAAGATTACGAAGATGAAGGTGGTGAGGTTACAGTTAATTGGCACTACGACGAAAATGATTCTGATATGCAAGAGGATATCGAAGACTATATGATTGATACTGGTCTTGAAATTACTATGATTCCTTTTTAATAGCTAGGTTTATTAATGGAAGATATTCATATAAAAGGTAGTAAAGATATATATATTATCCCAACTGTTGATTTTTCAGTTAGTTCAGGGAAATGTATTATTTCTGGTGAGTCTTTTTTAGAAGAAACTGCAAAATTTTATACTCCATTGATTGAATGGATAAAAAATTATAAAACTATTGCTGATTCAATTGAGTTTGTTATAAAGTTAAGTTATTTTAATACAAGCACTTCAAAATGGATTTTAAATCTTTTAAATGAACTTAAAAGATTTGAAAAATTAGGTGGTAAGGTTACTATTTTTTGGTATTATCATCAAGAAGATGTTGATATGAGAGACGATATTATTGATTATATGTCGGACTCTAATTTAGATATTAAGATGTTTCCTTTTGATTAAAATTTATTCCTTTTCGAAAATATCTGGCTTTTTGCCATTCCGGTATCCAAGTTGACCAATAGGATACCGGTTTTTTATAAAGTTTAGTTTTTATTTTTTTTTAATTTGAAATCATAAATATTAATTTCTTTTATTGTTGTCCGAAAAAATTTAATTACGCAATTATCAAGCAACCTACATATAAAACGATTTAAAGAGTTTGATTTATCTTTAATAACAGCCTATTAATCAGGAAATAAAATAATTGATATTGGTTCTAGTTCAACAACAAAACAAGATGTAATATTTTAATCTTTATTTCATTAAAATATAAATATTGTAGATTTTGATTTGATAGATTATATTTCAATTTCAAAATGTAGTAAATGATAAAAAATAAACCCGATTTGAAATAAATCAAAACCGGGTTTATCATTATGAACAAAGAATTTAAATTTCAATTTTGAGTTTTGTGTACATTTGTTTTACCTTTTCGCGCGCTTCTTCGATAGATGCACCACGTGCCAATAAAACAGCCATTCTTCGATGGTCGTGAACTTCAGGTTTTCCAAAAATTCTAATTTGAGTATCAGGTAAAGATAAAACATCTTCGAGATTTTCAAAAGTAACATTGTCACTATCACCACGAACAACCACGGCTTTTGATGCAGAAGGACCGTGAAAACTAATATTCGGAATTGGAAGACCTAAAATAGCTCTAACGTGAAGAGCAAATTCTGATAAATCTTGCGAAATCATTGTAACCATACCAGTATCGTGAGGACGAGGAGAAACTTCACTAAAAATAACGTCGTTGTCTTTAATAAACATTTCAACACCAAAAATACCTCTTCCTCCTAAAGCAGTTGTAATTTTTTCGGCAATATATTGAGCTTTTTCTAAAACTTCAGGTTTCATTGGTTGTGGTTGCCAAGATTCTTGATAATCACCATCTTTTTGCCAATGACCAATAGGATTTAGAAAACTTGTTCCGTCTTTGTGTCTAACAGTTAAAAGAGTGATTTCGTAGTCAAATTTTACAAAACCTTCAATAATAACTTTTCCCGCTCCTGCACGACCGCCTTCTTGAGCAATTGACCATGCTTTTTCGATGTCGTCTTCACATTTTATAGTACTTTGTCCATGACCCGAAGAACTCATAATTGGTTTTACAACACATGGAATACCAATTTGTTTAACAGCTTCGATAAAACCATCGTGAGTTGCTGCAAATTTATAAGGAGAGGTTTTTAAACCTAATTCTTCAGCAGCTAAACGTCTGATACCTTCGCGATTCATAGTTAAAAAAGTTGCGCGAGCAGTTGGAATAACATTGTATCCTTCTTTTTCTAATTCAACCAATGTTTTAGTTGCAATAGCTTCAACTTCGGGAATTATATAGTCTGGTTTTTCAATAGAAATAATTTCACGAAGTTTTTCACCGTCAAGCATTGAAACAACGTATGATTTATGAGCAACTTGCATTGCTGGTGCATTTTCATATTTGTCAAGAGCAATTACTTCAATTCCAAGACGTTGAAGTTCAATAGCTACTTCTTTACCAAGTTCGCCACTTCCACAAAGAAGTGCTTTTTTTCCACCTTTTTTAAATACGGTTCCAAATTTTGTCATAATTTTATTGAATTAGAATTTACGCCCAAATTTAGAAAACTAATTTGTAATAGAATATTAATTATTATAGTTTTTTTGTTTTTTTATCTTGATACTAGTTTTTTTCAAAATAATAAAATTTTTTTTACGACAATTATTAACCACTTAATTATCAATAAGTGTAAAAAATACACGATATATTTATTTATTATTTTATTAATTATAATGGGCATAATGATATAAAATAATATAATATATATAAGTATTTTTCTTAATAACAATTATGTAGATTAAACTTTTTTTTGTAATTTTGTAGCCGAAAGATTTTTCATCAAATAGAAAAGATATTATGTTCATTTTAATGATTGCTGTTTTTGTTTTAGGGTATGCAATGATTGCCCTAGAACATCCGCTTAAAGTAAATAAAGCGGCCACTGCACTAATGTTAGGTGCGATAATGTGGTTATTATTTGTATGTTCTAAAGAAACATTATTGTCGCGTACTGATGACAATGGAACTCTAACCAACCAAGAATGGGTAAAGTACCTAGAAGCCCATCCCGATGCAAATAATGAAGAAGGAATGATTAATTTTATGATTCACGAGCAAAGTCTTCTTCACCTTGGCGACACATCAGAAATTTTATTCTTTTTATTAGGCGCAATGACAATTGTTGCGATTATAGATAAATATAATGGATTTAGCATTATAACTAATAAAATCAAAACAAAATCAAAAGTTAAATTACTATGGATTTTAGGTATTTTGACTTTTTTTATGTCGGCAGTTTTAGATAATTTAACTACAACCATTGTAATGTTAGCTTTGTTGCGAAAATTAATCGACGATAAACATACAAGATGGATTTTTGCAGGAACAATAGTTTTAGCAGCAAATGCAGGAGGTGCTTTTAGTCCTATTGGAGATGTTACAACAATTATGTTATGGGTTGGAGGGCAAGTTTCTACCGTTTCTATTATGAAAATGTTGATATTTCCAAGTTTAATTTGTTTAATAGTTCCTCTTTTAATTTTAAGTTTTATACAGAAAGGAGAAATTGGACGCCCTACAGTTGTTGAAAATAATACAAGTTTAATAGATGTAAAATTACAAAAATTTTGTTTTTATTGGGGTGTTGGTTCTTTGATATGTGTTCCAATTATTAAATCATTTTTACATGTTCCACCTTATATGGCAATGATTTTAATGTTAGGTATATTTTGGGTATTAACAAGTATACTTCATCGTAAAAGTAGTGTAAATCATGATTCAAAATATTCAGTTGAAGGTATTTTAGAGCATATAGATACACCAACAATTTTATTTTTCTTAGGAATATTAACAGCGGTTGGAGCATTACAAAGTGCAGGACATTTAACAGAGATGTCACAATTTTTAAATGAAAAAGTTGGTAATGTTTATGGAATAGGTTTAACAATTGGAGTTTTAAGTTCTATTGTAGATAATGTTCCATTGGTTGCAGGAGCAATTGGAATGTATCCTATAGAAGCAGTTGGAGCAGTTGGTGATGCTGCAAATTTTGTACAAGATGGAACATTTTGGGAATTGTTAGCATACACAGCTGGTACTGGTGGAAGTATTTTAATTATAGGTAGTGCAGCTGGTGTTGCAGCTATGGGAATAGAAAAAATAGATTTTATTTGGTATTTAAAACATATAAGTTGGTTGGCATTATTGGGATATGCTGCTGGTGCTTTATGTTATTGGTTAATAAGATGTTGTATAGCATAGATTTTTTTATAATATAATTTAAAAGGTGGATATTTAATTTATATCCACCTTTTTTTTTAATTATGCTTTCAAATATTCAATAAAAAATAAAGTATCTAAAAAAAACACTCTAAAAATTTATTCTATTTATCAAATTCATTTATCTTTGCAAGATATTTAAAGAAAATTGATTTCGGCAAAAGCCGTCTAATGTATATTATTAAATGGAAAGAACAAAAGTTATTGATTTATTGAAACGTACAGACTATGGTTCAAATGTAACAGTAAAAGGTTGGGTACGTACACGTCGTGGTAGCAAAGCTGTAAATTTTATTGCTATTAATGATGGTTCAACTATAAAAAATATTCAAGTAGTAGTTGATGTTGAAAAATTTGATGAAAATATATTAAAAGACATTACAACAGGAGCTTGTATTAGTGTAGAAGGAGTTTTAACACAAAGTCAAGGAGCTGAACAAAGTGTTGAAATTCAAGGTACTAAAATAGAAATACTTGGACCTGCTGGTTCTGATTATCCATTGCAGAAAAAAGGTCATTCAATGGAATTTTTACGCGAACACGCAAATATTCGTATGCGTACAAATACATTTGGAGCCGTATTCAGAATTCGTCACAATATGGCAATGGCTATTCACACATATTTCCATAATCATGGTTTTTTCTATTTAAATACTCCATTAATTACAGCAAGTGATTGTGAAGGTGCTGGTCAAATGTTTCAAGTTACAACACTTGATTTAAACAATTTACCTAAAAATGAAGAAGGTAAAATTGATTATTCTCAAGACTTTTTTGGAAATGCAACAAATTTGACAGTTTCTGGTCAACTAGAAGGAGAACTTGGCGCTACAGCTCTTGGTTCTATTTATACATTTGGTCCTACTTTTAGAGCAGAAAATTCTAATACACCACGCCATTTGGCAGAATTCTGGATGATTGAACCTGAAGTTGCTTTTCTTGAACTTAATGGTTTAATGGAATTAGAAGAAGATTTTATTAAATATTGTGTTCAATGGGCTTTAGATAATTGTAAAGATGATCTTGAATTCTTGAACAAGATGATTGATAAAACTCTTATCCAACGTCTTGAAAGTGTTGTAAAAGAAGAATTTGTACGTTTGCCTTATACAGAGGGTATCAAGATTTTGGAAGAGGCTATCAAAAATGGAAAGAAATTTGAATTTCCTGTTTCTTGGGGTTGTGATCTTGCTTCTGAACATGAACGTTATTTGGTTGAAGAACATTTCAAAAAACCTGTTATTATGATTGATTATCCAAAAGAAATCAAATCATTCTACATGAAAATGAACGAAGATGGCAAAACTGTTCAAGGTACAGATGTTCTTTTCCCAGCAATTGGCGAAATTATTGGTGGTTCTATTCGTGAAGAAAATTTTGAAAAACTAAATGCCCGTATGGATGAACTTAAAATGAGAAAAGATCCTTATGATTGGTATATGGAAACTCGTAAATGGGGTTCTTGTCCTCATGGTGGTTTTGGACTTGGTTTTGAACGTTTAATTTTATTTGTAACTGGTATGCAAAATATTAGAGACGTTATTCCATTCCCAAGAACTCCAAAGAATGCGATGTTTTAGGTTTAGTAGTAAGTTGTAAGTAGTAAGTAGTAAGTAGTAAGTAGTAAGTAGTAAGTGCTTTGCTACTTATGTTATTATAAAAAAAGTTGAAAACTTATTGGTTTTCAACTTTTTTTGTTTTGTATTATTCAAATATTTGTTTCTATTTTTTACTCCACAACATTCCAGTGCATAGACAGTTGAAACGTTTTGTGCGTTGAAGTATGTCGAAATTTGCACAAGTTTCGCATCCTTTCCAAAATTCTTCGTCGGTGGTTAATTCAGAAAATGTTACAGGTTCGTAGCCAAGAGCTGTGTTTATTTTCATAACAGCAAGACTTGTTGTTAAGCCGAAAATTTTAGCGTTTGGATATTTATCTTGTGAAAGGTTAAAACATTCTTTTTTTATTGCTTTTGCAAGTCCCATACCGCGAAATTTAGGATTTACGATTAAGCCAGAATGAGAAATAAAAGTGTTGTTTTGCCAAGTGGCTATATAGCAAAATCCTGCAATTTCGTTGTCAACAAAAGCAATTACCGCTTTACCTTCTTTAATTTTTTCACAAATGTATTCAGGAGTACGATGTGCCAATCCTGAATTTTTACTTTTAGCAGCCTCATCAATCAATTTAGAAATACCTTCTGCATATTTTAAATCGTCAACTCCTGCACGTATTATTTTTATTTCTGACATGTTTTTGTTTTTTTTATTTTATGTTGCAAAAATAGGAAAAAAGATTGAAGTGGAAATGTTTAAGATATAATTTCCCAATGCCCTGTTTTGTTACTTCCTACTCGGCGGAGAATTGATTGTTTTTTTAGTTTTGAAATTACTTTTCTTACTCCACTTTCTGATATTCCTAATTCTTTTGCAATTATTGAGATTGTTATTAATGGATAATTTCGTATTAGATTTATGATTTTATTTTCTGTTTTATCCGCTACTTTATCCGCTACTTTATCCGCTACTTTATCTGTTTTAGCTTCAATTGTATATTGTTTTAGAGTTGTGAGTAAGCATTTTAACATAAAATTTATAAAATCAGTAGAATTAGCTTTGGTATCACATTTTGCTATTACATTGTAATATTCTTTTTGATTTTGTTTTACTATTGTTTCTACAGGTATCCATGCAAATACTGGTTGATAGCGACTAAGTAATAGTGTTTGCCAAAATCTACCCATACGACCATTGCCATCTTCAAATGGATGGATAAATTCAAATTCATAATGAAATACACAACTGCTTACAAGAGGGTGTGTATCTGTTGTGCTAATCCATTTAAATAAGTCTGACATTAGAAATGGTACTCTATCAGCTGGAGGTGCAAGATGAATACATTGAGTTCCGTCAAATACACCCACTCCTCCATTTCTGTATTTTCCTGCTCTCTCAACAAGAGAAGTCATCATTAATGAATGCGCTTTTAATAAATCTTTTTCTTTAAAAGCGTCAAGTTGTGACATTAAATGATATGCATCAATTGCATTTTTTACTTCTTGAATTTCGTTTGGAGCTCCTAAAACATGTTTACCATCAACAATGTCTGTTACTTGTTGTAATGTTAAACTATTGTGTTCTATTGCTAAGGATGAGTGTATGGTTTTTATTCTATTATTTTTTCTTAGTTGTGGTGATGGTGAATAGTCTGATTGTTTAGCTGATAGTTTTCCAACAATTTCAGATATTTCAGCAACTAATCGCAATATTTCATTTGTTATATTAAAAGGTGGTGTATACATTTTTATGCCTTTGTTTTTTTATTATTGCAAATATAATAATTTTGTTGATGTTGGGAAATTTTACGTTTTTATTATTGATATTTATTTGAATTTTTAGTAATCTTTTGAGATGGCGGAAGTTAGTAAATATTATATAAATAAAAATGCCCCGTTAAGTACGAGGCAAACTAATGTTTTCACAACGGAATAATCCTTATTGTGAATTGCTTTCAAATATGTGCAAATTTACAAAACAATATTTTACAAAATCAAGTTTTTCAATTGTTTTTTTTAATAAATTTACAAAAAAATATAATTATGAAGAAAATTCTTGGACTTGATTTAGGAACCAATTCAATTGGTTGGGCTGTTGTAAATGAAGCAGAAAATGAATTAATCAATATTGAAGCTGCAGGAAGTCGAATTATTCCTTTAAGTGCTGATATTTTGGGAAATTTTGAAAAAGGAAACTCAGTTTCTCAAACTGCAAATAGAACTAATTTTAGAGGAGTTCGCCGTCTTCGTCAACGTTATTTATTACGTCGTGAAAGATTACATAGAGTTCTTGATGTCTTGAATTTTTTTCCAGAACATTATGCTAATCAGTTAGATAAATATGGTCATTTTTTGAATTATTCTGAACCTAAATTGGCATGGAATAATGGTCAATTTCTTTTCATGGATTCTTTTAACGAAATGTTAAATGATTTTCAAAAATATCAACCTAATTTGGTTGCTGATAATAAAAAAATTCCTCTTGATTGGACAATTTATTATTTAAGGAAAAAAGCATTAAATCAAGCAATTACCAAACAGGAACTTGCTTGGATACTTCTTCAATTTAATCAAAAACGTGGTTATAATCAATTAAGAGATGAAGAAGTTGAGGAAAACAAAAATCAAAAAGTTGAATATTATTCTTTAAAAGTTGTTGCTGTTGAAGATAGTGGCGACAAAAAAGGTAAGGATATTTGGTATAATGTTAAACTTGAAAATGGCTGGATTTATCGTCGTTCTAGTTCAATTCCTTTAGATTGGGTTGGAAAAATTAAAGATTTTATTGTAACAACTGATTTAAATGACGATGGTTCTGTTAAGTTAGACAAAGATGGTAAAGAAAAACGTTCTTTTAGAGCTCCAAAAGAAGATGATTGGACTTTGTTGAAAAAGAAAACTGAACATTTTCTTGATAATTCAGAAAAAACTGTTGGCGAAAATATTTATAATTCATTACTTAAAAATCCAGACCAAAAAATTATAGGTAAATTTATTCGTACTATTGAACGTAAATATTATAAAGATGAAATAAAAGCAATTATTAATAAGCAAAAAGATTATATTCCAGAATTGAAAAATTCTGAATTATATAAAAATTGCATTGAAGAACTTTATCCTAGTAATGAAGATTACCGTAAAAGTATTGCAAATAGAGATTTTACTTATTTGTTAGTTGATGATGTATTATTCTATCAACGTCCTTTAAAAACTAAAAAATCAACAATTGCTGATTGTCCTTATGAAACTCATAAGGATATTAAAGGAAATGAATTTGCTATTAAATGTATAGCTAAATCAAATCCTTTTTTCCAAGAATTTAGATTATTGCAGTTTGTTTCTAATCTTAGAATTTTTCAAAGAGAAAAAACTTCTGAAATTTCTGATAAACAATTAGAATTATTTACTGAAAAAACTACAATTAAAACTAAAATTGAAACTGATGTTGATGTAACAAATTGTTTTATTAAATCAGAAGATGATTTAATAAATTTATTTGAGTATCTTAATAATAGAAGTGAAATTAAGCAAGACACTTTATTAACTGATTATTTTAAAATCAAGAGACCTAAAGGTAAAGATTCAAAATTGCCTTATCGTTGGAATTATGTTGAAGATAAAACATATCCTTGTAATAAAACTAGAGCTGCTATTCTTGCAAAACTAAGTAAGGAAGATAAATCTAAATTAACTAGAGATTTAGAATATAAACTTTGGCATTTGCTTTATTCTGTAAATTCAAAAACTGAAATTGACTCTGTTTTTGCTGATAATAAACAAAGCAATACCAAAGGTATTTATTACGAATTGTTGCAAGCTGGTTTTTCATCAGAAAGTATCGAGAATTTAAAGAAAACTAAATTTGAAGAAAAAGATTACGGTTCTTATTCTGAAAAAGCAATAAAGAAGTTATTGTCTTTAATGCGTTTTGGAAAATATTGGAGTCAAGATAATATCGATAAAAATACTTTAGAACGAATTGACAAAATAACAACTGGCGAATATGATGAAAAAATAAAAAATAGAGTTCGTGAAAAAACTATTAATTTGTCTAAAATTCAAGACTTTAGAGGTTTACCTGTTTGGTTAGCTTGTTATATTGTTTATGATAGACATTCTGAAATAAATGATATTCAAAAATGGAATAAGCCTGAAGAAATAGACAAATGGTTAAAAGATTTTAAACAACATTCGTTACGAAATCCTATTGTAGAGCAAGTTGTTACAGAAACAATGCGAACTGTTCGTGATATTTGGAAACAAGTTGGTAATATAAATGAAATACACATAGAACTTGGTCGTGATTTAAAAAATCCTGCGGATAAACGAGCAAAAATGACTTCTATTATCAATGATAATGAAAATACAAATTTGCGTATTAAGGCAATGTTGATGGAATTTCAAAATCCAGAATTTGAAATTAAAGATGTTCGACCTTATTCTCCAAGTCAACAAGAAATTTTGCGAATTTATGAAGAAGGTGCTTTGCAACAATTATCAGAAAAAGACGATGACTTTGATTTTATTTCTAAAATTTCAAAATCTCCACAAATTACCAAAAGTGATATAATTAGATATAAATGTTGGCTTGAACAAAAATATCGTTCTCCTTATACAGGAGAAGTTATTAACTTATCTAATTTATTTACTTCTGCATATGAAATTGAGCATATTATTCCTCAATCAAGATATTTTGATGATTCATTTAGTAATAAAGTTATTTGTGAAGCTGAAGTTAATAAATTAAAAGATAGACAATTAGCTTATGAATTTATAAAAGATCATAAAGGTGAAAAAGTTACTTTAACTGGTGGTAAAATTGTTACGATATTATCTGTCGATGATTACCAAACCTTTGTAAAAACAAATTATTCGCGAAACAAAACCAAAATGAAAAAACTTTTGATGGACGATATTCCTGATGGATTTATTGAGCGTCAAATGAACGATAGTAGATATATTAGCAAATATATAAAAGGTATTTTGTCGAATATTGTTCGTGAAAAAGATGAAAATGGTAATTTAGAACAAGAAGCTGTTTCAAAAAATCTAATTTCTTGTAATGGTTCTGTTACTGACCAATTGAAAAAAGATTGGGGCATGAATGATGTTTGGAATAGAATTATTATTTCTCGTTTCAAACGATTGAATGAATTAACTAATTCGGAAAAATTTACTACCCTAAATACAAGTGGTGAAGAAATTCCATATATGCCTTTAGATTTACAAAAAGGATTTAACAAAAAACGTATTGACCACCGACACCACGCAATGGACGCAATTGTTATTGCTTGTACAACTCGAAATCATGTTAATCTTTTGAATAATGAGTCTGCTATGAGCAAAAATAAAGAAAATAGAATTGCATTGCAACATAAACTACGTCGTTACGAAGATGTTGTTATTGATGGAAAATCTCGCAAAGTTGCAAAAGAATTTATTAAACCTTGGGAAACTTTTACACAAGATGCTCAAAATGTTTTGGAAAATATTATTGTTAGTTTTAAACAAAATCTTAGAGTTATTAATAAAACTGTAAATAAGTATCAACATTATAATAAAGATGGTAAAAAAGTTTTAATATCTCAAAAAAAAGGAGATAGTTGGGCTATAAGAAAATCATTACATAAAGATACAACTTGGGGTGAAGTTAATTTGTGTTTTGAAGAAGAAGTTGATTTGAAAGTTGCCTTAAAAAATCCAAGTCGTATTGTTTTAAAAGATTTGAAAAATAAAATTCTTGAATTAAAACAATCAGGTAAAGATGAAAAAGCTATCATTAAATATTTTAATGAACATAAAGATGAATGGCAAGAAGCTAACAAAAAAATTAAAGTATATTATTATACACAAGAAAAGAAAAATAAAAAAGGAGAAATTAAAGATCATTATTATGCAACTAGATTTTTGAGTGACCTTGTTGGTTATTTTGCAAAAGTTACTAAATATGATGAGGCTATTAAAAAAATTGAAGGTATTACTGATAAAGGAATTCAAAAGATTTTAAAAAATCATTTAGAAGCTAAAGGTAATAATCCTGTTTTGGCTTTTTGTGCTGATGGTATAGAAGAAATGAATAAAAATATTGTTTCATTAAATGATGGCAAACAACATAAACCTATTTATAAAATTAGAAGATTTGAAAAAGGTGAAAAGTTTGCTATAGGTCAATTAGGAAACAAAAATAAAAAGTTCGTTGAAGGTGATAAAGGTACTAATTTATTTTTCTTAGTTTATGAAAGTATAAAAGAAGAAGATTATAAAAAGCGTTCTTTTGTTTCTGTTCCACTAAATTTAGTAATTGATTGTCAAAAGAAATATCTAAATAATTGGACATTTGAATTAGATAAAATTCTTAAAGAAAATGATGAGGTTTCTAACGATTCAAAACTTTTGTTTATTCTTTCGCCTAATGATTTAGTTTATTTACCTAAAAATGGAGATACTTCAATTATTGATAAATCGAGAATTTATAAAATGGTATCATCTTCTGGTAATCAATGTTTTTTTATTAAAGAAAATGTTGCTAAATCAATTGTTGATAAAGTTGAATTTTCTACTTCTAATAAAATGGAAAAAGCTATAACAGGAGAAATGATAAAAGAAATATGTATTCCAATCAAAATTGATAGATTAGGTAATATTATTGAATATAATGGATAAAAACTTGATTAATATTTTTTATTAAGCAATTTTTATAAAGCGAGAATTTTAAAATTCTCGCTTTTTTTGTTGTTATATTATAAATTTAGGCATAACTATTGTATTGATAATCATATAGATACATTTTTTACTCACCATCAAATATAATTTGCCTATGATTAAACGCACTCTTTATTTTGGCAATCCTGCCTATCTAAGTTTAAAGAATTCTCAACTTGTTTTGCGTCTTCCTGAAGTTGAAAAATCTGATTTGCCAGAAAAATTTAAACAAGACGCTGTTAGAACTATGCCTATTGAAGATTTAGGAATTGTAGTTATTGATAACAAACAAATAACGTTGACAAATGGTTTGATTGAAAAATTATTGGAAAATAATGTTGCTATTATTTTTTGCGGATCAAACCATTTGCCAATAGGTTTAAGTTTGCCTTTGTATAAAAATACTACATTGACTGAACGTTGGCATTATCAAATGGAAGCTTCTTTACCTTTAAAAAAACAACTTTGGCAACAAACTATTCAACAAAAAATTCTTAATCAAGCTGCTGTTTTAAAAAAAGAATACAATTGCGTAGTTAAGAATATGTTGATTTGGTCTAACGAAGTTAGAAGTGGCGATCCTGATAATTTTGAAGGTCGTGCTGCTGCATATTATTGGAAAAATACTTTTCCTGATATTGATAATTTTACACGTGACGATGATGATTTTTTTCCAAATTCTCTTTTAAATTATGGATATGCAATTTTAAGAGCAATTGTTGCTAGAGCTTTGGTTAGTTCTGGACTTGTGGTTCAACTTGGTATTCATCATCACAATAAATATAATCCATATTGTCTTGCTGATGATATAATGGAACCTTATAGACCTTATGTTGATGAGGTTGTTATTGAAATTATTAAGCGTGATGGATATTCTGAAGAGTTGACAACTCAACATAAAAAAGATTTGCTGTCAATTCCTGTTATTGATGTTATTATAGAAAATAAAAAACGTCCATTAGAAGTTGCTGTTTCTACCACTACTGCATCTTTGTTTAAATGTTTTAGTGGTGAATTGCGTAAAATTTCTTATCCTCAACTTTAAAATTTTATTAAAATGAATTTAGAACGATTTAATCAATACCGAATTATGTGGCTAATGATATTGTTTGATTTGCCAACTGAAACCAAAAGAGAACGAAAGTCAGCGTCGGAATTTCGTAAAAAATTATTGGGTGATGGATTTAATATGTTTCAGTTTTCGATTTATTTACGTCATTGTCCTTCGAGTGAAAATGCAAATGTTCATATTCAGCGTGTTAAAAATTGTATGCCTGAATTTGGACAGATTGGTATTTTACGAATTACTGACAAACAATTTGGCGATATGGAAATTTTTAGTAATCGAAAACCTGCAACAAAAAATCCACCTTGCGTTCAATTGGAATTGTTTTAGAAATAAAAAAATAGTGTAAAAAATAAAAATCTGGGTAAAATAATACCCAGATTTTTTTTTCTAACAACCTTTGTATCTTTCTGTATTTCATTAAGAAACTCAGAATAAGTTGTTTTTTCTTCCCAAAAATAGGAAATTTGAAAGCAATTCACAACAACATTCTATTCAAATCAATATGAACCCTGTTGTTTTTTCTTCCCAAAAATAGGAAATTTGAAAGCAATTCACAACTTCGAAAGCGCACTCTCTCAAACCATTGTTGTTGTTTTTTCTTCCCAAAAATAGGAAATTTGAAAGCAATTCACAACATTAAATGATTTGCCGAAAATTCAAAGAAAGTTGTTTTTTCTTCCCAAAAATAGGAAATTTGAAAGCAATTCACAACTCAATCTGCTCAAAACCGTAGTCGACAGATGTTGTTTTTTCTTCCCAAAAATAGGAAATTTGAAAGCAATTCACAACAAAACACGTTGACGAGGTGAGAGATAAGGAGTTGTTTTTTCTTCCCAAAAATAGGAAATTTGAAAGCAATTCACAACAAAATTCTTCTTCACTTAATTCGTTGTGGTGTTGTTTTTTCTTCCCAAAAATAGGAAATTTGAAAGCAATTCACAACAATGCAAGTGGAAAACAAGAATTTCTAACAGTTGTTTTTTCTTCCCAAAAATAGGAAATTTGAAAGCAATTCACAACATTAGTTCTAATATATTCTGTTAAATGAATGTTGTTTTTTCTTCCCAAAAATAGGAAATTTGAAAGCAATTCACAACAACAAATCCTGTAATGTTGTATCAGCACGGTTGTTTTTTCTTCCCAAAAATAGGAAATTTGAAAGCAATTCACAACGCAATTGGTTTCATGGCAAAAACCTTACACGTTGTTTTTTCTTCCCAAAAATAGGAAATTTGAAAGCAATTCACAACTGGTTTTGGCTGTCTAAGAATATACATTCAGTTGTTTTTTCTTCCCAAAAATAGGAAATTTGAAAGCAATTCACAACTCAGTTTCAAAATTATTATCTTTTTGAAAGTTGTTTTTTCTTCCCAAAAATAGGAAATTTGAAAGCAATTCACAACATCATATTCTAAACATCCTTCTATATCATCGTTGTTTTTTCTTCCCAAAAATAGGAAATTTGAAAGCAATTCACAACAAAAATAATAAAGAATATTTGTTTAATAAAGTTGTTTTTTCTTCCCAAAAATAGGAAATTTGAAAGCAATTCACAACAATAACTTCGTATTCTGTATCGAATAGTGTGTTGTTTTTTCTTCCCAAAAATAGGAAATTTGAAAGCAATTCACAACAGGCTTCTTGCCATAGCTTTACTCTTGAGTGTTGTTTTTTCTTCCCAAAAATAGGAAATTTGAAAGCAATTCACAACATTAATTGACATATACTTTATAAGCAATTCGTTGTTTTTTCTTCCCAAAAATAGGAAATTTGAAAGCAATTCACAACTTAGATACTGATCAATTGATTGCATATAACGTTGTTTTTTCTTCCCAAAAATAGGAAATTTGAAAGCAATTCACAACGTAATCAATCAGTTAGTAACTACGAAGTTAGTTGTTTTTTCTTCCCAAAAATAGGAAATTTGAAAGCAATTCACAACAAACCTGCTCGTAATTCTTTTTTTAATATGTTGTTTTTTCTTCCCAAAAATAGGAAATTTGAAAGCAATTCACAACGTTATGTACAACAATGGCCAAGACGTTTCGTTGTTTTTTCTTCCCAAAAATAGGAAATTTGAAAGCAATTCACAACTTGTTGAATTGCTTTATATTAATTATAATGGTTGTTTTTTCTTCCCAAAAATAGGAAATTTGAAAGCAATTCACAACAAAAGGATATACGATAAAATACAATGTAATATATCTATAAAAGAAATTTGGCTTCACGAAAATGATTCATTAAGGCTATTATACAAAAAAAGCTCACAAAATTAGTGAGCTTTGCAATTAAGCAACACCGAAGTATTGCGCCTCGACTTGATAAATGCAAATATAAAAAAAAAAAATAAAATCCAAATAAAATCCAAATAAAAAACAAAAAAATATAAAAAATGGGAACATTCATTGATCAATTCATTAACAAAATTATTAACGAAATTGCTGTTGATGTCAATCAAGTGTTTGACGCTAGCTTTGAGAGTTGTTTTTTCTTCCCAAAAAATACGAAATTTGAAAGCAAATCATATTAATTATAATGTATTATATTTTTGGATTATATACAAAAAGTGCCTTGATATAAATTAGGGCTAAATCTCGAGAGGAACTTGATGGTATCGCGCCCTTTGTTATCAAGATGGTGTAAATTTACATTATTTATTTGTTTTATTGTTGTTTTTTCTATCTAAATACATAAAAATCTTGAAAACTATACTATTTATTATTATTTTCCCATTTCATTATATATTCTTCTTCGTTTTCGTCAACTACTTTAAAGCCAACTTTTAAATACATTTTGTAGGCGTAGTTTTGTTTTTGAACCGATAATGAAACTCTATTATAATGTTTTGTTTTTAGTAATTCTAATATTTTAATCATTAAATTTGTTCCAATTTTTTTGTTTCTATATTCTTTATATAGCGAAATTGCTAATGATGGTGTTTGGTTATCTATATGACCATAATCTTGCATAATTCTTGTCCAAACTGCACCTATAATTTTATTATCAATTTCTGCTATTAAGCAAAAATCTGCTTTTCTTGTTCCAAAATTTTCTACATAAACTTGTAGTTCTGGTTTTTGAATAATTTCAAATGGTGGTGGTTCTACTCCTTCTGGAATATATATTGCTTGATATAAGAAATTATCAAGCAATTTTATTTCGTCTTTTCTTATTTCTCTAATTGTATAATTCATCGTTGTTGGTTGCTTATTATTTCTATCCATTTTTCTGTTTCACTCCTTTCTTTAAAAATCAAAATTTTTTTTTCGGTGTATTTTTTTAGTAATTCAAATATTTTTGGTTTATTTTCTTTGTTATATTTTTTTATTATATTTATTAATTGACTATCAATTTGATTTATTGGACAATCATCTCGTTGTTGGTTTATTCTTTCTGATATGCCTTTAATACATTGATTTTCAGAAAAGTCTAAAAATATTATTGTGTCGCAATATTTAATTCTTATTTCGTAAGTTCTACTATAATCTCCGTCAATTATCCATGATTTTAAGTTTAAAATTTTTAATAATTTTTTATCAAATTCTTCTCTTGAAATGTGGTTCCCATTTTTGTTCCACCATATATTATCTAAATGATATAATGGGATATTGGTTAATAAATTTAATTTTTTTGAAAGAAAACTTTTTCCGCTACCTGGGCAACCGATAATTATTATTTTTTGCATAATAATTAGATAACTTTAACTCCAATTAATATAATATCATCTATTTGATCTATATTTTTTTTCCAGTTATTTATTTCATTTTCAATATATTGTTTTTGTTCTATGAGTGATTTTTCTGAATATTTTAATAATAATTTTCTTAAACGAATATAATAAAATTTGTCAATAACATTGTTTTCATCATAACCATATTGATCAGTTAAACCGTCGGTAAATGTTATAAATAAATCATTTTCAAAAATATCAATTTCATGGTTTGTAAAATGCTTTTTCTTGTCAAAATAAACTCCAATAGGCATTTTATCAGCTTTATATTCAATAATTTGATTATTTCTCACTATCCATAATGGTCGATATGCTCCTGAATAATATAATTTATGTTTTTCTGTATCAAATATTTGAAGTGCAATATCAATTCCATCTACAACATTTGAACTATCAACTATATTATTTTGATGTAGTGCGTTTTTTAGTTTAATTTTCATGTTGTCAAGAATATATCCTGCTGTTTTATCTTCTGATATTTCATGTGTGATTTCATTTAAAATGCTTATTCCAAGTAAACTCATAAATGCACCTGGAACACCATGTCCTGTAGAATCTGCTGTGGCTAATATTTTGTATTTTCCAATTTGGTTTGCCCAATAAAAATCTCCTGTTACTATATCTTTGGGTTTATAAATAACATAATATTCTTTAAACAATTCATTTAACAAATCATTTTCAGGTAATACTGATTGTTGAATTAAACTTGCATAATGTATAGATGATTGAATTTCATTGTTTTTCTTTGATATTATGTTATTTTGTTTTTCAAGATTTTCTCGCTGAATTTCTATTTCTTCTTTTTGAAATTTTAATAATTTATTTTGTTTTTTGGTTTTTAGCCAAATTCTAAAAATAATTATACCAAATATAAATATTAGTATAAATATTATTGAAATTGTGATAATAATATATTTGAATTTTAATTCTCTTTCATTTTCAGCTATTTCGTGTTGTTGTATTTTTTCTTGAAATTCTGTTTGTGCAATTTTGTTAGATGTTTTTATTGCAAAATCTAAATTTTGTTTGTTTGTTTCTATTTTATTAGCTAATTTGTTGTAATACAATGCGCTGATGTAATCATTTTGCGCCTCATAAAGAAATTCGTAAGTTTGAAAAATACCTAAAAAATTACTAACATAATTAATTGAATCTTTTTGAAAAAAATTATAAATAGAATCTAAGAATTGTTTTGCTTGATTATATTTTTTACAATTTATTAAATATGAAGCATAATTAAAATCAACATCAAATCTTTCAGCTTCAAGTCCTATCATGTCTGCTAATTTATAGGATATTTCTATAGAATTTTTTATGCTATCAATTATATTATTTCGTCTTTTTTCGGAATATTTATTTAATCTTAATTCTTCGTTTAAAATATTACCGAGTTGATAGTTTGTTCTAAATGCGATATAATCAAATTCGTTATGGTATTCAAAAGCTTTTAATATATATTTTTTTGCGTTTTTTATTGTTTCTTTGGGATTTTGACTTAAATTATAATATTGCATCAGATATATTTCTGCAATACTTGTTAAATCTTCGCTTATACTTACAGAATCATTCATTAATGAATCTAATATATATGCTTCTTTAACTTTTTTTTCGGCTTCTTCAAATAAATTATGGTCAAGATTTGCTTCGGCTAAACATTTATATACATTTGAAACCCAAAATGTATCGTTTAATTGTTGATATAAATTTATTGATTTTAAATAATAGTCTACTGTATTGTCTATATCATAAGAAAGCGAATATGCTATTCCTATCACATAGCAACTATATGCTAAATCATCTTTACAATTTAATGAATCTGCATAATAATAGGCATTATATCCGTTTTTTATTGCATTTGAAACGTTGTTATAGTGATAATCTGCCCATGATAAATATGAGTATGCTCGAGAAATATAATTATAATTTTTTTGTTTGGTTGATATATTTATTATTTCTTTTGCGTATTTTACTGTTGAATCTACATTGTAATGTATTGATGCTATTACTGTTGCTATATGTAATTTATTTGTATCATTTTCGGGATAAGATTTATATTTGGTAACTAAACTATCTAAATATAATATATCTTCGTCACTTTGTGCATAAAGTGACGTACTAAATAAGATTAATATTATATAGATATATATTTTTTTCATAATTAGAATTCTTTCAAATATACGAAAAAAATTGATTTTTAGATTTCTTTTTAAGATAAATATTTATAAATAAAAAAAGCATTTCAAAATATATCGAAATGCTTTATTGTTTTAAAATGTTATGTCAATTTTATTTAAATATCATTTGGCTAAATTCTGTTAAATAAATTCTCCAATTTCGCCAAATATGTCCGCCTTCGGTTTCATAATATTTATATTGATAATTTTGAGAATTTAAATATTGGCGTAGTTCTTCGTTCATTTTATACAAAAAGTCTGTTTTGCCAATTGCAATCCAATATAGTTTTGGTGATGAAGCAAATAATGTTTTCATTTCTGTTTCAAAATTAGCGTCTTTGGTGTTTACTGCTGCTGAAAACAAACCGTAATAATCAAATGTTTTTGGATATTTTCTACTAATTTGAAATGTGTGTCCTCCACCCATCGACAATCCACAAACAGCTCTATGTTCTCGATCTTTTATTGTTCTAAAATTATTGTCGATATAATTTACAATATCCATAAAACTTTCGTCCATTGAAGCTATTGGTGTATTTTTAGGACCTGTTCCTCCTTCTCTAAAACTAGGTTGATACATTCCAAACGACCATTCTCCTGGTGCTGCTTGACAATTTGGATTTCCATTTGGCATTACAACAATCATTGGTTTGGCTTTTCCTTTTGCAATCAGATTATCAAGAATTTGCGCTGTGCGTCCAAGTTCACTCCAAGCATTTTCGTCGCCTCCTGCTCCGTGAAGTAAATACAATACTGGATATTTTTCTTTACCTTCAAGATAACCTGCTGGTGTGTAAACTGTCATTCGTCGGTTCATTTTTAATGTTGGACTATTATACCAAACTTTTGATAAATTTCCGTGTGGAACTTCGTTTACACTATACAAATCTCCTTTATCAAATTCTTGATTTTCAATAATAAATATATTTGTAAACGAAATAATATCACGATTTACATAAATATTTGCTGGGTCTTTGATGTTTTGTAGATTGTCAACATTAAATGTATAGCTATATAATTCAGGTTCTAGTTTTTGGGTTGTATATTTCCAAACTCCATTTTCGTCTTTGGTTAATTTGGCAACTCCTGCAACTTCGTAGCTTCCAAAATTTGAATCTTCAATTTTTTGTTGAGGTAAAAAATCGCCTGTAACCTCTACTTTTTGTGCATTGGGAGCATAAAATTGAAATGTTACTGTTCCATCACCATTGTTTATTGGCGATTGAATACTTGATGAGTTAAACAATTTTTCTTGAGCTATGCTACTCAACGAAATCATTAAACTCATTGATAATGTTAAAAAGATTTTTTTCATGATAGTATTTTTTGATTTAGAATGCTAAGAAACTAAATGTTTTGATATTTGTCAAGATTTGTGATAGAGATTTTTGATATTTTTTATTAATTTTGTTTTACTATAAAATTTGTCACTCTATTTTTTATCTTCAAATACAATTTTTCCCCATTTCTCCTTACCTTTGTCATAAAAAATAATCAATTATGAAAAAGTACATTTGTTTTATAATAAGTTGTGCGTTAATATTTTGCACAACAAACATTTTTGCACAAGATTGTGTTAAAAATTCGTTTACCAAAGAACAGCAAAAATTAATGAAATCTGATGGAATTCAACCTATTAGCATAAGTTTTTTAGGTGGAAATTCAAGAAATTTTTACGGTTTTGATTTGCCTGATAAACTTGATACTCTTTGGAAAATTGAGTTAGGAGAGGGGATGAGTCCTGCTTATGGTTACGATAAAATTTGGAAAGGTGCTGGTTGGACTGGTCAACCTTTGATTATCAACGAAAAAGGAAAAACTTATTTAATTCAAGGTGCTTTTGATTATAGCATTCGAAAAATTGAAGCTGAAACAGGAAAAGTTGTTTGGCGAACTGTTTTTGACGATATTTTAAAAGCAACTGGAACTTTTTGTGTAAATCGTTTCGCAAAAGATATCGAAAATCGTTATATTATAATTCAAGGTAGCAGAAAAGGTTTTGACAAAGACTCAACAAGTAAACTTTGTACAAGTTTAAGAGCTGTTTCGTATATGACAGGTAAAATTCTTTGGCAATTAAATTCAATTGCAACAGATTGTTATAGTCGTGATGTTGATGCGTCGGCTTTGATGGTTGGCGACACTGCGTATATTCCTCTTGAAAATGGATTATTTACAGTTTTTAATATAAATCCTGATAGTGCTAAAATTGTTGACGGTGTTTTACAACCTCAAATTTATCGTCAAATTTGTCTTTATGACGAAAATGATATAAAAACACGTGGTACAGATTTAGTACCTGAAGCATCTCCAACTTTACTTGGAAATCATATTTATATTCCTTGTAGCACAGGTTGGATACATGGTTACAATATTGATAAATGTTGCATTGATTGGAAAATTTTTATAGGTCCTGATATTGACGGAACTATGCCCGTAACAAAAGATAGTTGTTTACTTGTGGCAATGGAAAAACAATATATTGAAGGTCCATCTGGAATTATGAAAATTAATCCTCGAAAAAATCCTGAAAATGCTATTGAATGGTTTTTTCCTGTTGCTGATTTACATTATTCTCATTGGGATGGTGGAGTTATTGGTTCTGTCACTATTTCTGATAGTTACAAATCTAAAATTAAAAAAAATATGGCTATTTTTAATGATTTAGAAGGTTATCTTTATATTGTTGATTATATGAATATTGATAAAGATAAAAAAGTTGTTGGTCCTGATAACAAAACATATTACAGCACTCCAAAATTATTAGTAAAACAGCAAACATATTTAACAATAGCCACTCCAATTACTGACGGTAAAAAAATAGCTGCTCCAACAGATAAAGGTTTTTATTTGTTTGATATTCAAAAAAATAAATCAGATGAAATATTTTTAAAACAATTAGATTTGATACCAACATTGCCAGCAGATGCAACTCCTTCGTTTTATAAAAAACGTCTGTTTGTGCCAACATATGATGGTAATATGGTTTCGTTGGGGCGAAAAAAATAATATTTGTTTTTTAAAAAATATTATTACTTTTGAGCACTAATTTTCAAAAAATTACAAAAATGAGAAAAATATTTTTAGCACTTACAGCAATTGCAATGGTATTTGCAAGTTGCTCAAATTCAAACAACAAACAACAAACTTCTGATAATAACGAAGTTAAACAAGAAACAAAAAAAGAATCTAAAGACGAATCTACAAAAGATTTAGCTTTAAATTTAGGTAAAAGATTATCTGAAGGCAATGCAGAAAATTTAGTTGCAAGAAGTGATTTTTTTGCATCTTGTCAAACTGAAGATGGTCAAGAAGACGTTGCTATTTATAAAAAGAATGATGGTTCTTTTGTAGTTATACATTGTGTATGTTATTATGATGGTATGGGACATTTTTCAATGTATGATTACAAATTTGGAGAACTTGTTCCTTTTGAACAATGTGAAATTGAACTTCCTGGTACTGAACGTATTAACGGTGAAAATTGTTTGTTTGATTACCAAGGTGGTTTATTAAATTTTGAAGATGATTATTTTACAGCTCCTTCAAATGATGGTGAAGATGTAACTTACACTTGGAACGGTGAATTTTTTGAATAAAAATTAAATAGTTAAGTAAAAAAGCTGTTCAAATTTTTGAACAGCTTTTTTTATTTTATTTTCTATTAAAATGCTTTTTTAGTTCTATTAAAATAATATTGTATTATTCATGTAATCAATGATTTACATTAGATACATTGTCTTAAAAAACATCTAAAAAACAAAATTTTATATTTTAAATAAAAAATTTTAATTATCAATAATAAGTTTTTTATATTTGTAGCAACAAAAAAATAAATCACTTATTATTATGACACTACAAGATATATCTTCAATTTGCGCAGTATTATTATTTTGTAGCTATATTTTTGCTACAATATATAAATTTGGAATTCCCAAATCCATTAGTGATACATATTATCTTTGGCGCGGAGAAAAAAACGATGTAAATCCAGGAAAAGGTTTATTTTTTACAATCATGATGGTTGGTTGTGGATTTTTAATGATTTTTCCGTGGTTAAGTCATAGTCCCGAAAACATTCAATTTTTACCATTTATTAGTTGCGGTGGAATGATTTTCGTTGGATGTGCTTGTGCTTTTAAACAGACACTTACAAACACTGTACATTTTACAAGTGCTGGAATTTGGGCTTCATCTGCATTAGTTTGGTTAATTATGACTAGTAGTTGGAGAATTATAGGAGTTGGTATTTTGTTAGCTATTATTGGCTATTTAGCAGATCATAGAAATCATTTAACTTTTTGGTTAGAAATTGCTGTGGCTTCTATGCAAATTGTTATGTTTATTTTTTGGCTTTTAAAGTTTTAGTTCTAACAAATTAACAACTTGCTTTCTTTTTTTATAACTTGCAATTGATTATTAAACAGAATAATTACTAATTTTTATATTCCAAAAAAATGAAAGACTTTAAATATTATGCACCTACTCATGTAGTATTTGGTAAAAATACAGAAAATCAAGTAGGAGAACTTGTAAAAAAACACAATGGTAAAAAAGTTTTACTTCATTATGGTGGTCAAAGTGCCATCAAATCTGGTTTGTTAGATAGAGTAGAAAATTCATTAAAACAATCTGGAATTGAATATGTAAAACTTGGAGGCGTAGTTCCAAATCCACGTGTTTCATTAGTTCGTAAAGGCATAGAAATATGTAAAAACGAAAACATCGATTTCCTTCTTGCTGTTGGAGGTGGTTCTGTAATAGACTCTTGCAAAGCAATAAGTTCAGGTCGTTTTTTTGAAGGTGATGTTTGGGAATTGTATTTAAAAAAAGCAAAAGCAACAAAATATCTTCCAATAGGTTGTATTCTTACAATTCCTGCTGCTGGAAGTGAAATGAGTGACGGCTCTGTTATCACAAACGAAGACGGTGGTTTCAAAAAAGATTATTGTGTAGACGAATTTCGTTGCAAATTTGCAATAATGAATCCTGAATTAACTTATACACTTCCTGCATGGCAAACAGCTTGTGGTGCAACAGATATAATGATGCACACAATGGAACGTTATTTTTCTAAAGACGACGACATGGAAATAACCGACTCAATTGCAGAAGCTGTTTTACGCACAGTAAAAGAACAAGTTCAAATTGTATTAAAAAATCCAACGGATTATAATAGCCGTGCTCAAATTATGTGGTCTGGAAGTTTGGCACACAATGATTTAACTGGATGTGGAACTTCAGGAGATTGGGCAACTCATAATCTTGAACATGAATTAAGTGGAATGTTTGATGTTAGCCATGGTGCTGGATTAGCAGCTGTTTGGGGTAGTTGGGCAAGATATACAAGATCTGAAAATATGGCTCGTTTTGCTCGTTTTGCTGTTAATGTTATGGGTGTTAAACAAGATTTTAAATCTCTTGAACAAACTGCCGAAGCTGGTATTGTAGCAATGGAAAATTTTTATCATTCTATTGGAATGCCTACTTCTATTCATGAACTTATTGGTCGTGAAATAACAGAAAAAGAAATTCTTGAAATGGCTGATAAATGTAGCAATTATGGACAACAAACAATTGGTTGTTTAAAAGTTTTATCTCGTGAAGATATGGCTGCTATTTATCGTTTGGCTAAATAGTTTTTTTATTAAGATTTTTTTACCTCATATTGTTATTTTCAATATGAGGTTTTATATAAGCTTGCTTTAAATCGATATTTTAAATGTAATACTTAATAATTTTTATCATGAAAAAAATCTTAACATTGTTATGCGCTGCAACTACTGCAATATCAGTTTCGGCGCAATCTAACCTACCAAACTATTACAATGTTGAAAATTCAGGTAAAGCTTTGCCTATCGGGTCTTCTTTATCACCTGACAAAATTGATTTAAACGTTAGCAAACTTCCTGATCCATTTTTGTTTCGAAACGGAAAGTATAGCAACAAATTTAAAGATTGGGAACGTCATCGAAACGAAATTGCAAGAATGGTTGAAGACTATGAAATTGGACCACGTCCTAATTTTGATAGGGTAGAAGCTCAATTTCAAAAATCTGACAGTACTATAAAAATTACTGTTTTTGCAAATGGATCTTCGCTTAATTTTGAATCTAAAATTAGAATACCTCAAGGTACTGGTCCTTTCCCAATTGTTATTGGAATGAATATGCCTTCTGGATCTATCAATCCTAATTTATTAAAAGGCTGTATATTAGTACCTTTTAAACACGATCAAATCATAAAAAGTAGTCATCAAGCAGTTAGAGATACAGCTGGAGCTTTTTATAAACTTTATCCTCAATATACCAACACAAGTGGAAATTATTCAGGATGGTCTTGGGGAATAAGTCGTTTAATTGATGCAATTTATCAACTTCAAAACGAAATAAATGCAGATGTTAAACATATAGCAGTTACAGGATGTTCATACGCCGGAAAAATGGCTATGTTTGCAGGTGCATTTGACGAACGAATAGCACTAACCATCATTCAAGAATCAGGAGGTGGTGGAATTAACGCTTGGCGTGTAAGTGATTATGTAACAGAATCTACTGGCGTTAATGTAGAACGTGTTGAAAATACAAATTATTCATGGTTTAGTCCAGAATTTAAAACAAATTTTAATACAAAACTAAATAAATTGCCATACGATCATCACCAAATCTTAGCAATGATAGCACCTAGAGCAGTATTAGTTTTAGGAAATCCTGACTTTGAATGGCTTTGTGATTATTCTGGTTATGTTTCTAGCAATGCGGCACGTAGAGTTTGGCAATGTTGGGGAATTGGCGACCGTTTTGGTTATATTTTTGAAGGAAATCATAATCATTGTATGGCTTGTGACTCAGAAAATGATGCTGTTACTCGCTTTGTTAACAAATTTTTGTTCGACAAAAAAGATGTAAATACTGATATTTTTGATGCAGGTCAATTTGGTTCTAAAATTGACATGAATAATTGGGTTGGTGATTGGAAATCATTCCAATTAAAGTAATTATAATTTATTTAATATAAACGGGTTATATTTTTATAACCCGTTTTTTATTTAATTATTATCAAATTTTTTTGAGAAAAAAGAATCTGAAATTTTTGGTAAAAAATTTCAAAGTAAAGAGTTTCTAATTAAAAATAATCAAGGTCAAGAAGGTATTGCTGTGGCTTCTGAGTCGGGATTTTGTTGTTATTATTTTTATACTGAAATTAAAATTGGATTAACTGTTACTAATATGGGATTGGGTATTTTTTTTAATGGTATAAGAAGTGAGGATTTTAAGAAATTTTTGCAAAAACATAATATTAATGTTCTTAATGAATTCAATTTTATTAAAAATGATAACTAAATATAAATTAATAAAACATTTAATTCTAATCTTATTATTTATTACATTATTTATAATTCAAATATTATTTGAATGTAAATATCCATTATTGATTAGATACATTATTTTGATTTTATTTTGTTATGGATTGATATTTGTCTTCGAGAAACAAAACGATTTCGATGATAAACTTTATTGTTTCGGTATATATTGCTTTTTTTTACCAATATTATTTATTATGTTATATTTATTTTATGACAATTTATTTTTTAATAACAAAATAATAGTTGGTCCATCTATTATAAAAAAAGCATATGTTTATAAAATTCATTATAGTTCAAATGGTAGAGGTTCAACTTCAAAAATACCTTTTGTATCATTTAAAATAGGAAATAAAACATTTGAAAGAATTATGGACAATGGCGACCATTATAAAGAAAATACATATCACTACATATATTGGAATATTGAATGTGCGAAGGAAAAAACATTAGGTTTTTATAACATTCCCAATTTACCATATGATTTTAAATTAACAGATCCATCATTTACTGAAAATGGTAAATTTTACACTTATCACGACTATTCATTACTAAAACCAGATTTAGTATATTATAATGTAGGTTTTAATATAATGTATAAATCTACAAAACATATCGTAAATGATAGTGTTATTAATTTACATTTTGCAGAATTAGATGGAACTCTTAGAAAAGTAAGTTATAAACCTAATTATGATATTTCAGAAATTGACACCTTCTTAGTTTTCAAAAACATAAACGAGAAATTTGAAGACACTTGGCATGTTTGTGCACCAGATATAAACACCCCTGAAAATTGGGCAAAAATATCAGATTATGGGTATATTTTTCATTATGACATCTATAGTAGATACGAAATTGAAGACTCATGCCAACAAATTAGAAATTATGTTTTGAAATATAAAGAAAGTCTTGAAAATCATAAATGAAATTCAATTTACAATTATGTATAAAAAATGAGAGAAACAAACACCTCTCGTTTTTTATTTTGTAAATACTTGTAAAAAATCTTATATTT
>JAKSUC010000044.1 GCA_024413595.1 Bacteroidales bacterium | reverse complement strand
TTGGTCACGGAGTTGGAAATCTTGAACACGCATTTTCTGCATCAAATTCTTCTGGAAAAACTCAAAACTTGATGGATTATTCCTCAGGAACAGAACTTTATCATTTTCAATGGAATGAAATTCAAGATCCAAGTAGAGTTTGGATGAAGTGGAGTAAGGAGGAAAGTGAGGGGGTGTAAACAACAAATGGTCATTACTATTTGTTTACTTACCTTGACATGTTAATGGGAATGAGTTACGACGAAGCTTTCAAGTTTGGTCAATATGCTGAAAATCCTGATAGTCATGTTTATTCAAAAGATGAAATTGCTGATATACCAATAAGAACAGTAACAAAAAGCGAGGAAATAACTACTTATAGTGTTAAAAATCCTGAAAATCTAATGCATGAACGGACAACTTGGTTAAGAGAAGGTCTTCAACAGCGATATCACGCTTTAACAGGAGGTTAATGACGCAATTTATGCAAGATGCCGTTGTAAAAGACTTATATAATGTGGCAAAAGTTAATTTATTATATGAATTACATTATGCAACTGGTTATGAGGTTATTATTAAATGATTAATATTTTGAAAAAGATTGTTATATATTTTTTATTGGAAACTATATTAGAGATGCTCTTACTGACTTGGAGACAATATTTAGTAAATGGTGAAATATTTGATATTGTATATAGTACAATAAATTTAAATATTTCTGTATTAAATTTTATTATTAATATCAGTATTTTTTTATTTGTGGTCATTTTCAATTTTCTAAAATATGGAAATCTATTTTTGTTATAAATTTATACTCATGGTATATTTTCTCTAACATAATAATATTAGTTCCAGTATTTTTTTAATGCTTCTTTTATAATTGGTTGTCATTTAGCGATGTTGCTTCCCTATGGATATTAAATTTTCTGTTTGTATTCCTATTATAATTTTGTTTTTGATAAAATTTTTAACTGTTTATTTAATATTTGATCAGTTAAAAAATTTGCGTTAAATTTCAAGATGATGGAATTTATACTAACTATAATAACGATTTTTTGCAAGTAATTGCATTGGAAGAATATATTGAATATTGTAAATTAATGTATCCTGATCAATTCCACAATATTGATATTCTTCCAACTAAAAGTATTGACCACGGTTCTTTCATTTACCCTAAAAAATATAAGATAATAATTTATTCTGATTTTTGCAAGAGTTTTTAAATGAAAAAACCGTAGAATGAAATAAAAAAAAACATTAAATATTTTTGTAGAATAATAAGAATTATTACATTCGCTACAAAATAATACGAAAACACCAATCAATTATTATGGCTAATTGCAATAAAAAAAAGAATTTGGATACTTTAAACGAAAAAAGTAGTCAACCCAAAAAAACAAAAAAAACAGAAATTAATTTGGCTATATTATCAGATCCATGGTTAACTCCTGTTAAAGAAGATATTATAGCTCGTCATCAACGTTATTTAAATAAATTTAACGAATTAAAAAGTTATTATTCTACTTTTATTGATTTTGCTGGTCAATATAAATATCTTGGACTCAACTACAACGAAGAAGAAAAAGGATGGTATTATCGTGAATGGGCTCCAGAAGCTAAACAACTTTATATTTTCGGAGATTTCAACAAATGGGATCGCAAAAAAAATCCTCTTACCAAAAAAGATAACGGTATTTGGGAAATATTTTTAGATGATAAAACTTATTCAAAAACTTTTGTTCACGGTTCTCTTTATAAAGTTATAGTTGTTGGTGCTGACAATTCTGTTATTGATCGTTTACCAGCATACACCACAAGAGCTGTTCAAGACGATAATACTAAAATTTTTAGCGCTCAAGTTTGGCGTCCTGAAAAAAAATTCTCATGGGGACGTAAAAAATATAATCCTTCTAAAAACGAACCTCTTTTAATTTATGAATGTCACATTGGAATGGCTCAAGAAAAAGAAGGTGTTGGAACATATATCGAATTTGAAAAAAATATTCTTCCACATATTGCTAATTTAGGTTACAACACTATCCAAATTATGGCTATTGCAGAACATCCTTATTATGGTTCTTTTGGATATCATGTTTCTAACTTTTTTGCTCCTTCTTCTAGATTTGGAACTCCAGAAGATTTAAAACACCTTATTAAAACTGCTCATGAAATGAACATTCGTGTTATTATGGATATTGTTCATTCTCATACTGTTAAAAACACTACTGAAGGTATAAATCGTTTTGATGGTACTGATTATCAATACACTCATCCTGGTTCTAGAGGTGATCATCCTCAATGGGATAGCAAATTATTTAACTATGGAAAAAATGAAGTTATTCAATTTTTACTAAGTAACATTAGATATTGGATGGAAGAATTTCATTTCGATGGATTTAGATTTGATGGAGTAACTTCAATGTTATATTTTCATCATGGAAATATCGACTCTTTTGATCAAAACAAATATTTTCGCGATGGTGTAGAATTCGACGCAATAACTTATCTTCAACTTGCAAACACTTTAATGAAACTTATTAATCCTGAGTCTATTAGCATTGCAGAAGATGTGAGTGGAATGCCTGGATTAACAACTCCTATTAAAGATGGTGGTATTGGTTTTGACTATCGTTTAGGAATGGGAATTCCTGACTTTTGGATCAAAATTCTTAAAGAACAAAGCGACGAACAATGGAATATTTACCAAATTTGGAATGTTTTAAACGACAGATTACCTTTTGTTAAAACTATTGCATACGCAGAAAGTCACGATCAAGCTCTTGTAGGTGACAAAACCATTGCATTTAGACTTATGGATAAAGAGATGTATTTTGATATGGCAAAAGATCGAAATAATCTTATCATAGATAGAGGTATTGCTCTTCATAAAATGATTAGACTTTTCACTATTGTTAACGGTGGACAAGCATATATGAATTTTATGGGAAATGAATTTGGACACCCTGAATGGATTGATTTTCCTAGAGAAGGTAACAATTGGAGTTATCAACACGCTAGAAGACAATGGAGTTTAATTGAGAAAAAATTTCTTAAATATCATTATCTTAGTGATTTTGATGCTGACATGATTAAACTTGTAAAAGAATACAACATTCTTCAAGATTTATATGGAAGACAATTAAATATGGATACTGAAAATAAAACTATTGTTGAACAAAAAGGAGGATTAATTTTTGTATTTAATTTTCACACAAGCAATTGTATTCCTAATTATGAATTTTATATTCCAGAACAAGGGGTTTATAAAATTATCTTAAATTCTGACGACGAAAAATATGGTGGTTTTAATAGAATAGATGACTCAACTGAATTTTTCTCAATAAAAAAAGATGGTCATTTTGTTCTATCAATTTACAATACAAATCGAACAGTTTTAGTTTTGAAAAAAGTTCGTGACTAATATAATTTAAAGGTGAAAATTTATGAATTTTCACCTTTTTAATTTTTTGATACAACAACCAATTCTAAAAATGAAAAAACTATTAATATTATTTATTTTATTATCAACATTTTATAATTTTTCATATTCTCAACAATTTCAAGGTACTGCACAAGGCAAAGCATTAGCAGAAGCTACTTCTACTTTATTGGACATTAATTCTACACATTATAATATAGCAGGAACTGCTTTTTGCAAACTTGGAGCAATTTTAAGTTATCACAATAAATTTTTTATAAAAGAACTTTCTCAAAAAAATATTGCTACAACAATTCCTTTTTGTAATGGAGTTTTATCATTATCTGCCAATTATTATGGATATAAATTATGTAACGAAACTCAATTTGGATTAGGATATGCAATGAAACTAAGCAATAAAATTTCTGCTGGAATAAAAATCAATTATCTTAACAATCATATAAAAAGCGAAACAGAAAAACATAACTCAATAAATTGCGAAACTGGAATTATTTATTGTCCTATAAAAAAATTAAAATTTGGAGCATATTTATATAATCCAACAAATACGCAACTATCTAATTGTGACAGTATTATACCAATTAAAATTAATTTTGGAACAACATACATAATCAATTCTGAAACAGAAATAACAGCAGAAATTGAAAAAAATTCTCAAATTGATAATATAATCGCAAAAATTGGCATAAAATACGCAATAAATAAATCACTAATAATTCTTTGTGGCACTAGAAACAAACCATTTACAATATCTTTTGGAAGCGGTTTTTATATTAAAAACTTTCAAATTGATTTTTCTTTTAGTAGACACGAACTATTAGGTTGGATGCCTTCTTCGTCGGTAAGTTGGAATTTTCCATAAAATTAACATAACCAATAACAATATCAAACTATGAAAAAAATACTGGTTATATTAATAATTATAAGTCAAACAACAACCATGTTTGCTCAAAACGAAATCAACCTTTCGGACGTAATTAGTCAAATTCTTGAAGACGCTGCCGAACAGGATGACGACGAAGCAAGATATTCTCTAGCTCAAATCACTAGCGAATATCTTGAAAATCTTGCTTCGTCTAAAATTAACCTTAATACCGCTACGTGGAGCGATTTAGAAACTCTTCCATTTTTAACCGACGTTGAAATTCAAGCTATTTTAGACTATAGAATTAATTTTCAACAATTTTATTCTATCAACGAATTAAAAGGAATAAAAGAATTAACTGCTCAAGATATTAAATTTTTATCATGTTTTGTTTTTGTTGGAAAAAACAACGATAACGAAAAATTTAAACTAAAAGATGTTTTTCTTGACGGAAGAAATATTCTTACTACTACTTTAAAAACAGGTTTTGAAAAACAAAAAGCATATAAAACTGATAGCAATGGCATTGCAAAATTTCCAGGACTTCCTCAACATTTTTGTGTAAAATATAAATATCGTTACAAAAATAATTTTGCATTTGGGTTCACTGCTGAAAATGACCCTGGAGAACAAATTGAATTTACAAACAAAAGATATGGTTTCGATTTTAATTCTGCATATTTAAAAATTCAAAATGTTGGTCACTTAAATAAATTAATTATTGGTGATTACATTATTAAATTTGGACAAGGCTTAATTTTAGGTGGTGGTTTTTCAGTTGGAAAATGCGAAGCTTCTGCGGGGTCTGCTTCTTCTGGCTGCAATTTACGTGAATATTCTTCTACTAACGAAAATTGGTTTTATCGTGGCTTTGCTTCTAGTATTAAATTTAAATCTTTAACTATTACAAGTTTTGCTAGTTTCAATAAAATTGACGCTAATCTTAACAACGACTCTTTAACATTTTACTCTTTAAGAACTAATGGATATCACAGAACTGATAAAGAAATTGACTCAAAAGATAATATAAGTCAATATGTTGGAGGAATTATTTCAACTTATCACATCAAAAAATTTCAATTAGGTATTGCTGTTGTCGGTTATAAATTTGATAAATTATTTGTACCTAACAACGATTTGAGATATGCTTTTACTCGTAGCGAAAAAGAAAATTATTGTTTTTCTACAACTTATCATTACGGAAGTTCAAAACTTAGTTTTTATGGTGAAACTGCACTTGACAAAGAAACTAATTTAGCTACAATTAACACTTTAGAAATTAGACCTTCGGCTTATTTAAAGTTTATGTCTATGTATAGATTTTATTCTAAAAAATACTTAGCTTTTAATGCTAATTCTATCGGTGAAAATTCAAGCGTTAATAACGAAGAAGGTATTTATTTAGGTGCTGAATTATTTTTAGGGAAAAAAACTTCTATTACTAGTTGGATTGATATGTTTAAAAATCCATGGGCTACATATTCTTCTAATACTAATTCTAACGGTACTGAAATTTCAACCGAAATCAATCATAAAATTACAAAAACTATTTCCACTTCGCTAAGATGGAAATATAAAGAAAAAATCACAAACAAAGAAACTTCAGATTTAACTGAAAAACAATATATTAGATTTCAATTTAAATATAATCCAACTGGTTCTACTACTTTAACTACTGTGGGACAATGGTCAGATTATAAAAAATCTGATAATCAAGAAGATGGTTATTTAATATATCAAAATATTACATATAAACCTCAAAACTTGCCTTTAACTATGGCGGCTAGATATGCAAGATTTTCAACTCCTTATAATGCAAGAATTTATGCGTATGAAAACGATGTTTTATACTTTTTTTCTGTGCCTGGATATTATTATGAAGGTAGCAGATATTATATTGTTTTAGGATGGAATATTAATTCTAACATTAAACTTCAAACTAGATTTTCGCAATGGATATATTCTGATAGAGACAAAATTAGCTCTGGTGATAGCGAAATTGACGGTAACAAAAAAACTGAGCTAAATGTATATTTTCAAATTAATTTTTAATTTCGCAACTCAAATTTTTATTTAACTTACTAAAAAATATGGAAAAAACAACTATATTAATAATTTTATTACTAATAACTTTTGAAAGTTGCAGTCAAGAACCTAAAGATTATTTAGAATATAACATAATTTCACCTACAGAAACCGAAATGATAAAAATTGATAGCATAATTAATGATGCTATTCAACAAAGAGCAATGCCTGGTTGTAGACTTTTTGTAACTTATAATAATAAAGTTTTAATTAACAATAGCTATGGTTATTTAACATACGATAGCATTATTCCTGTTGACACAAATACAATTTACGATTTTGCTTCTGTCACAAAAATTGCTGCATCGGCTCCATGCTTAATGAAACTTTATCAAGACAATAAAATTAAATTAGAAAAACCTTTAAATAAATATTTTAAAAATTTTGAAAAAAACGGTGCTAAATTATCTGACGCACTGGCTCATCAAGCTGGCTTAAAAACTTGGATTAGTTTAAGAACAAAATTACCCGAAATTTCTTATCAATATTTGCAAAATTCTGACAATTATGATATTGAAAAAGCTCAAAATGAAATTTATAACACAATTTGCAACCAAAAATTAAACGAAATTGGAAATTATGCCTATTCAGATTTAAGTTTTTATTTATATCCAACTTTAATAAAGAAATATTACAAAAAAGAATTTTCTGAATTTTTAACACAAACATTCTATAATCCTTTAGGAATAAAACTATGTTTTAATCCATTAAACAAGTATAATATAAACAACATCGCTCCTACTGAAAATGATACAATTTGGAGAAAAAAACTAATTCAAGGAACTGTTCACGACGAGGGAGCAGCTTTAATGGGTGGTATTTCTGGACATGCGGGGCTTTTTGGAACTGCTCAAGATCTTGCAGTTTTAATGCAAATGTATTTAAACAAAGGTATTTACAATGGTCATAGATATTTTAAACAAGAAACTATTGAAAAATTTACATCTCAAGCTTTTGAAAATAATCGTCGTGGATTAGTTTTCGACAAACCACCTTTAGATATTAATATTAACGGAACACCATCAAAAAAAGCAAGTAGAAATAGTTTTGGACATACAGGATTTACAGGTACTTTTACTTGGGCTGATCCTGACAATAAACTACTTATAGTATTTTTATGTAATAGTATATATCCAAATCGTTCTACTATACTTTCAAAACTTGATGTTAGAACAAAAATTCATGATCAATTATACATTATGATAGAAAAAATATCTAATAATGAATAATTTTAATTAATTTTGTTTCAATAAATCAATACATTTTTCTAAACTTTCGTACCAATGTGGAATTTCTATTCCAAAATTATTTTTGATTTTAGATTTATCAAGAACGCTATATGCTGGACGTTTTGCTGGTGTTGGATAATCTTCTGTATGTAAAGGTTTTACCTTACAATTTAATTTATTTATTTTCATAATTGCAACAGCAAAATCATACCAACTGCAAACTCCTTCATTAGAAAAATGATAAATTCCTTGTTTTAATTCGCAATTTACTGATTTATTGATTATTGAACAAATTGCATTTGCTAAATCTGCTGCATATGTAGGTGTGCCAACTTGATCAAAAATAACACCTATTTCTGATTTTGTTGAACCTAAATTCATCATTGTTTTAACAAAATTTTTTCCAAATGATGAATATAACCAACAAGTTCTGATAATTACATATTTACATCCACTATTAACTATATTTTGTTCACCTTCAAACTTTGTTATTCCATATGCTGAAACTGGATTTTCTTTATCTGACTCTGTATAAGGAATAAAGCTATTTCCATCAAATACATAATCAGTAGAAATATGAATAAAAATAGAATTTATTGATTTACAACCATTTGCTAAAATTTCTGGTGCTTTAGCATTTATTAAACGAGCTTTTTCAATATCACTTTCAGCTTTATTTACATCAGTATATGCAGCGCAGTTTACTACAAAATCTGGTTTTTCTTTCAATAAAAATTCATTTACTGAATTTTCATTTGTTATATCAAGCTCGCAAACATCTGTAAAAATGTATTCATTAGAATCATTTTTAGAAACTACTCGCATTTCATTTCCTAATTGACCATTAGAACCTGTTATTAATATTTTCATTATCTAATTATTTAGTTGATATTTAATATAATCTAAAATTAAATTATTTTCTTGAGTAATATTTTCAACATTTTCAGATTTATAATCAGTATTTAAAGAATCTTCAAGTTTAGTAATATTAAAATCACTGAAACTAAATGCTTTAATATAAAAATCAATAGCATCTGTCATTTTATTTTGAATTCTAAAAATATTACCAGCCAAAACATAATCTTCAGCTTCAGGATTAGCAGAAATTAATTTATTTACATATTTTTCAGCTTGAGAATATTTACCTAAAACATAACAACACCATGAAATAGGACGCCAAACTTTAGAATTTTTTGAATCTAAATATTCCACTTTAAAATAATATTTTAAAGCCTCTTCATAATTTTCGAGTTCAAGTTGACATCGTCCAATTGCAGTTGCAATAGAAAGATTTTCAGTATCTAAAGTTTCTGCTTTTTTATAATATTCTAATGCTTTTGCAGGATTTTTTAATTTTCTATAACACCAACCAATTTTTTTCAAATTCCACAACTGAGAATCATCAAAAAATTGAGCATTTAAATAATACTTTAATGCTAGTTCAATATCATTAAATTTTTGAGCGGAATAACCAATTTTTTGAAAAATTTCAAAATTTGGATTTTCTTCAGAAATCTTTTTAAAGATACCAAATGCCTGTTGATAATGTTCATTAGTAAAGAAAAACTCACCAACTTTTCGCATTTCATCCACATTTGTAAATGCAGAATCAAACATTAAAGTTCCTGCTGGATAAAACTCTTTTTCAAAAATATCTGGCAAATCTTTTCCTGCTGAATTTAATTTAAAAAATCTGTAAATATCTTGAATATATTGAGTTACGGCTTTATAACTAAATTCTGGTTTTCTTAATAAAATTTCTTCATAAGATATTTCATTCATTTCGTCAACCTCTGCAAAAAAATATTTTCCCATAGTATTAATTTGATCTGGAGGCATTGAACTTAAACTTAAACAAAATGAATATTTATCAGAATTACAAATAAATGGAGCTCGCTCTAGTCCTGATGCAAATTTTGAAATTTGAAATTTGTCACCTCCATTCACTGACAAATTTGCAATATCTTTATTTTGATGATAAAAAGGTATAAACCAATTTGATAACGTATTAAAAAAAGGAAAACTTTTCAACATTGCAAAAGAATTTAAAAATACGTCACCTCCTTCGAGTTGTAATTTTGAAATTTCTGACAATTTGTCAATCAATCCAGGACTATCTGACAAATAATTACTCCAATCTGGATTTTTTTCTTCTATTCCTTTGTCATCATTGTTTAATGAATCTGACTTCATTTTTTCCTTTATACCAGGTGCTATTTTTGATACTTCAGGTAATATTTCTTCATTTATTTTTTTTGTTATTTTATCTGTATCAATTGATCTAATAAATTGAAGTATAATTGTTTCGTAACGTTCTGTAAATTTGGAATCTGTTTTTAAATTTTCCAAAATTTCAAGTGCTTCTTTATAAAGAGTTATCCTATTATTATATATATAATAAATTATAAATAGTCCAACTAAAGCACGTTGCCAAACTTGTTCTTGATTATTTTTATAAAAACTATATAGTAATTTTACTTTTTTAATATCAAAATACAATAATAAGCTAATTGTTAATGCACTAACAATTAAAGATTTACAATACCAAGAACATTTTTTATTTTCAATTAAACTTTCTAATAAATTAATTAAATCTTCGCTAGAATTTTCATTAGAAACAATAAAATTAAACCAATCATTTAAATTATTATTATTGGGCAAATCAATTGGTTGACAATGATTACCAGCAAAAAATAAAGAAGATGTATTATTTTTGAAATATTTATTCTTGTAAGAATCAGCCATCATCAATAATGAAATCTGAAGTTGACACAAAATAGACTCTCTATTTGGATCATTCATACCTTGAACAGAATATTTTAACATAAGTTTATATGTTTCTTCTGCCATAATAATACCATCATTATTTACCGAAATACTAGCCTCTTTTGCTAGATTTTTAACAGAAACAATGGCGTCATATATTTTTTTATTGAGAATTTGATTTATCGCATTCTCATGTAAATTCACAATCTGAGACTTATTCATAATTTAAATATTATCCAAAATTTACTAAACAAGATATGAGCCAATTCAAAATTTTGACATTATGTCATAAATTTAAAGAGAAAAGATGGCAAAAAAAAGCAGCAAATAAAATTTTTGATAAAAAAAATCATTTTTTTACAAAAAAATATACAAAATTAAATAATAATTATGTACTTTTGTATTTAGAAATATTTAAAATTATGGCAACAGAAGAAACTACAACAAATTCAAACAGAAAAAGTTCATCAAAATTTTGGGTATGGATTTTGGCAGGTGCACTTATACTTTTAACAAGTGCATATATTATAGACAAAATAACAAGCAATAAGAAATACAAAAATCTTGAGACAAAACAACAGCAAACGTCTGAAGAATTAAAAAAAATTAAAACAGAGACTGCTTCTAAGGAAGAAGCCTATTACGACTTAGAAAAAAAGTATAATGCTTTAAATTCTCAAGTTGGAGGATTAAAAGACTCTTCAAACACTAAACAAGCCGAAATTGAAAAAATGAGAATTCAATTAGCACAGCAAGACTCTGTTGTTAAAGTTATTAACAAACTTGTTACGGGTGCAATGAACGGTTTTAAAAACGATGAATTAAAAGTTCAAGTTCGTGATGGTAAGGTTTATGTAACAATGCTTGACAAATTACTTTTTAAATCAGGAAGTGCTGACGTTGAGAAAAAAGGTCTTGACGCTATTAAAAAATTGTCTAAAGTTTTATTAAACAATCCAGATATTGGTATTATGGTTGAAGGTCACACTGACAATCTACCAATCAAAACTTCTCAATACAAAGACAATTGGGATTTAAGTGCTGCTCGCGCAACTAATATCGTTAGACTTTTAAGTAATGAAGGTCTTCCTCAAAAACGTTTAACAGCCTCTGGGCGTGGCGAATTTTCTCCAGTTGCTAGCAATAATACGGAAGCAGGAAGAGCTATGAACCGTCGTACTGAAATTATTTTAACTCCAAATTTAGACGAAATTTATAAATTGACATCTAAATAACGAATTTATTTACAAATTATTAAGCCACACATTAGTGTGGCTTTTTTATTATTATGTTTTATGGAGTTTTTAATATTTTTCTACATTTCTATTTTAGCTTGTGTTGGTAGTTTTATTCAACGAGTTTGTGGATTTGGTTTTGGCATTTTTATTATGACAATTTTGCCTTTTCTTTCGCCATCTTATCCCGAAGCAACGGCTTTATCTGGATTATTATCTTGTTGTCAATCTGCATTTGTTTTAATAAAAATGTACAAATATATAAATTGGAAACATCTTATATTAATATTAATTACATTTAGTATTTTTTCTTTTTTTGCGGTTCAATATGTTGCACAAGCAGCGGAAACAAATTTAAAATTTTTATTAGGTATTGTTTTGATTTTAATGAGTTTATACTTTTTAATATTTAGTAAAAAAATTAAAATAAAACCAACCAAAACTATTCAATTAAGTTTAGGAGCCGTTAGTGGAACAATGGGTGGTCTTTTTGGAATGCACGGTCCACCAGCTGTTATCTATTTTATTGAAGCTGAAAACGATAAAAATTGTTATATTGCTATTTGTCAAGCTTATTTTGTTATCACAAACATTATTATGACTTGTTTTAGAGCAAAAAATGGATTTTTAACTAGCTTTGTGGGGATTGGTATTGTTTTTTCAATCGTTGGTATTGTTATAGGTTCGTTACTTGGTCAAAAAGTTTTTGATAAAATTTCGCCAGAAAAACTTAAAAAAATTGTTTATTTTTATTTGATTTTCGCAGGAATAATGGCTATGATATAGCAATTATCAAAGTAAAAAAAGCAATTAATAAAAAAAATTATAATGTTTCGATATATCTTTGGTTAAACCAGTAACTTCTAAAATTTGTTCTATAGAAATATTCAAAAATTTCATTTTTTTAGCCATATCAAGTTTTTCTTGATAAGCTTTAATTCGTTCTTCTTCACGACCTTTTTCTATTCCAATTTTTTCTCCTTTTTCAATTCCAATTTTTTCACCCTGTTTCAGACCTTTTGCAAAACCTTTATTATATTTTGTTTTAAAAGTACTATATAAATCTCTGTATATTTTAAGACTTTCTTCATCTGTTTCCATAGTTTATATTATATGATTTTGTTTAGCAAATTTAGTATTTTTTTGAGAATGACAATAAAAAAGTTGACTATAGAAATTAATACAATAATAAAAACCGACACAAAAGTTGTGAAATTAAAAAGTCTAAGAAGTTTTGATATAGAAAACAACTAGGCTTGATGGTTTTTATGAAAAAATTATTAATTAAATTTAAAAAATAAAAATAATTTTTGATAACTATTGTTTTTAGAGGTAATTAACAATTAAAATTTATTTAGTAAATATCAAAAAATCATTAGTGGCTTATTAAAATACTAAAGAATTTCAAATTTACGAGTTATAGAATTACCATTTTTATCAACAATAGTTAAAACATGAGAACCTTTTTCTGCAGAAATAGCAAATTTGTGAATATCAACAGTTTCACCCAAAAATACATTATCTAAATGCCAAAATAATACTAAACCTACTTCTCTACAAGAAACTTCAACTACCATTTTTTCTAAATTACCATCAATACCTTTAGGTATAAATATTTTAGCATTAGAAACAGGATACACAATTTGAAATGGAATATGATTGTCACCACCTAGATATTTTAAACAATCAGGACGCATTGGTGGAAGTACTTTATAATCAACATTATTTTTACGATAATAATATTCCATTGCAGGTGGAAGAACAAAACATTTTTTATGGATAATATTTTGAGGATTTTCACAATCAGCTGTAACTCTGTATTTTTCTGATAAATCAAAATGTTCTAAATGACAATATGGACAAGAACTAAAATCTTCACAAGACTTTGGAATCAAACGTTCTTCAGATTTTTCACAATTATCGCAAGCTATATAACCACTTTTGACACAAACATTTGCTCTAGTCATATCGTCCAAAGGTTTTGGAAAATCTATTTTACTTTTAGGTAATTCTTTTAAAACATCAAATAAAACTGGAGCTGCTGCGTGAATTCCTACAATTCCAGGACGACCTTCACCATCGGCGTTTCCAATCCAAACTCCAACTACATATTTTGATGTTACACCAATCGCCCAAGCGTCTCTAAATCCGAAACTTGTACCAGTTTTCCATGCTACAATTTGATTAGACTCAAACATTTCAGAACCATACTCTTCTTCGGGACGTTCTACTTCGGTTAATGCTTGAAGTGTAAACCAAATTGAGGCTGCATTTACAAAATTTTCATCAACTAAATTTGGTTCTTGTTTATTTCGTAAAATTGATTTTGAATATAATAAATTTGCTGAACGCCAATCATTTAGATTATAAAAATTATTATTATTAACATATCCAAACAACGAACGAGTAAAAGATGCGTACGCTCCACATAAATCCCATAATGTAGCTTCACACCCCCCTAAAATTAAAGAAAGTCCGTAATAATCAGAAGATTTGTTGATGGTTTTAAGACCTAATTTTTTTAAAAAAGGAATAAATTTTTCACCACCATATGTTTGAAGCATTTTAACAGCAGGAACATTCAACGAACGAGCCAAAGCTCGATTTGCAGGTACTGCACCATCGTATGTAAGTCGATAATTTTTAGGCATGTAACCTGAAATTTGAGTTGGAATATCTGCTACCAAAGTATTTGGTAATATTTGTCCATCTGTCAACATTGCAGCATAAAGAAATGGTTTTAAAATACTTCCCGTACTTCGCGGAGATGTTATAATATCAACACAATTTGCATTATCTTCGTCTTTAAATTGATTAGAATTACCAACATAAGCAACAACATCGCCTGTTTTAACATCTAATACTAAAACTGCTCCATTATTTATACTTCCAGAATGAAGTTTTGAAACATGTTCATTTAAAATATTAGAAACTTTTATTTGAGAATTTTTATCAATTGTTGTACGAATAGTACTTAAACTTGATAGATTTTTAACCCTATCAAGTAATTGAGGAGCATCATTTGGATAAGGTTTTGGGGCAGAAACTATTGGTTCTGAAATTGATAAAACGTATGTTGTGGAATCAATAACACCTTTATTATATAATTTAAACAATAAATTATCACGTTTTGATTTTAATAAATCTCTATTTTTTGATAAGTGAATTAGTGACGGACTATTAGGCAAAACCGCCAACATTGCCGACTCTGCCCAAGTTAAATTGTTTGCATTTCTACCAAAATAACGAATAGAAGCAGTTTCTAAACCTACAGTATTACCACCAAAAGGAGCATGTGCAGCGTAAAGAGTTAAAATTTCATCTTTCGATAACTTAAATTCTAATCTTTCTGCCAAAATAATTTCAATAAATTTTTCGAAAAAAGTTCTAGACTCATTTCTCCATAAACGGACAGTTTGCATTGTTATAGTACTACCACCACTAACAATTTTTCCATTTTTAATATCATAAAACGCAGCACGTAAAATTGCCAAAATATCAACACCATGATGCTGATAAAATCTTGAATCTTCAAAATTTATAATACATTGTTTAAATTTATAAGGAACAGAATCCGGTGGAGAAAATCTCCATTGTCCGTCATTAGAAATATGAGCAGATAAAATTTTACCACTACTATCAGTAACAATAGTAGAATAAGGTGCATTAAAAGGATTTGAAGGACAAGTAATTATCCAAATAATTATGGTCAAAAAAAAGACCATAATTATAGATAAAAAGATTTTATTTTTTTTAATAAATTTCAAGATTAATTAAAAATTACAGTTTTGTTTTTATACGACAAAATTTTACGTTCAATATGTTTTTGAACAGCAGCCGACAAAACAATTTTTTCTAAGTCTTTACCTTTATTAACAAGATCTTGAATAGTATCTTTATGAGTGATACGAGTTACATCTTGTTCAATAATAGGACCAGCATCTAAATCTTGAGTAACATAATGACTTGTGGCGCCAATTAATTTAACACCTCTTGCATATGCAGCATGATAAGGTTTTGCACCAACAAAAGCAGGTAAAAACGAATGGTGAATATTAATAATTTTGTTGGGATATTGAGCAATCATATCTTCCGAAATAATTTGCATATAACGCGCCAACACAATAAAATCAATATTGTTTTCTTTCAACAATTTTAATTCTTCAGCTTCAAGTTCTGCTTTATTATCCTTATTTATAGGGAAAATATGATAAGGAATACCAAAACGCTCAGCAGCAGGTTTTAAATCTGGATGATTACTTACAATTAATGGAATTTCAACATTCCATTCACCAGCAGTATATCTAGCCAAAATATCATATAAACAATGAGACATTTTTGAAACAAATATTGCCATACGAGGTTTTCTATCAGAAAAATACAATTTAAATTGCATCTGATGCTTTTGAGCATATAATGTTGTAAAAAAGTCTAAAATTTTGTCAGATGGAATCAAGAATTTTTCTAAATCCCATTCCATTCTCATAAAAAATATTCCTTCTGTATGGTCAACATATTGATCAAGATAAACAATATTACCATTATTAACTGTTACAAAATCAGTAAGTTCTGCAATAAGTCCTGGCTTATCAGGACAATGAAGCAATAAAATCGCAGTTTTCATTTCTCTCTAATTTCCTAATTTATTATTTTTTAAATAATCTTCAAAATATGCAATAGTTTTAGACAAACCTTTTTCAAGATTAATAATAGGTTTCCAATCCAACATTTTTTGAGCCAAAGAAATATCAGGTCTACGACGAATTGGATCATCACTTGGCAAAGGTTTGAATACAATTTTAGAATTAGAACCTGTCATATCAATCACTTTTTCAGCAAGTTGTAAAATTGTAAACTCACAAGGATTACCAATATTAACAGGACCTAAAAAATCGTCAGAAGAATTCATCATTTTAATCATTCCATTAACCAAATCGTCAACATATTGAAAACTACGAGTTTGAGAACCATCGCCATAAATAGTAATCGGATTATTAGTTAATGCTTGAACAATAAAATTAGAAACCACTCTCCCATCGTTAGGGTGCATCCTCGGACCATAAGTATTAAAAATTCTTATAATTTTAATCCTTACATTATTTTGAAAATGATAATTCATAAAAAGAGTTTCCGCCAAACGTTTACCTTCGTCATAACAAGACCTTAAACCAATAGGATTAACATTTCCCCAATAATTTTCAGTTTGAGGATGAACATTAGGATCACCATAAACTTCACTAGTAGAAGCTTGTAAAATTTTAGCATTTAATCTTTTTGCAAGACCCAACATATTAATAGCCCCCATAACAGAAGTCTTAACAGTTTTTATCGGATTATATTGATAATGAATAGGAGAAGCAGGACAAGCAAGATTAAAAATTTCATCAACTTCAGCTTTAAATGGATCAATAACATCATGACGAACAAGTTCAAAATATTTATTATCTAACAAATGAATAATATTTTGTTTAACACCTGTAAAAAAATTATCAAGACATATTACATCATTGCCATCTAAAAGCAGTTTTTCACAAAGATGACTTCCAATAAACCCTGCACCTCCAGTAACAAGTACTCTCTTCATATTCAACAATATAATATTCTACAAAAAAGATTAATTTTTAGAAAATGCAAAATTATTATATTTTTTTTTGAAACACCAATTTTTAATTGAAAAACAAAGAATTAAAGTTAGAACAAAAATACTTTAGAAAAAAATAACATCAAAATGAAATAAAATTTTGGTTGTCAATAAATAAAGTCTTAACTTTGCGCACAGTAATCAAAAATGATTACATCTATAAATAAAGTCTAACACAATTAATTAAAAATTTTATTTTTTTAAATGACACCAAAAAAGAATCAAGGTTTCGCAGAAGAAATCGAAAATGAAGACCTTACAGAGGTTAAAAAAGAAGTAGAAACTGCACTAGTTTCAGAAGAAGAAGAAGAAGAAATCCTTAAACCAAAGAGCAATTACAAAAATAATGCTTCAACAATGGATTTCGATTGGGATAGCGTTTCAAACAAAAAAGGTACAAATTATGCACCTGAAAAACGTAAAACCTTAGAAGCAGAATATGACAAAACATTCTCTTCAATAACAGAAAACCAAGTAGTAGACGGTACTGTAATAGCAATTACAAGTCGCGAAGTTGTTATTAACATTGGCTATAAATCAGAAGGTATTGTAAGCTTAAACGAATTTAGATACAATCCAGACATTAAAGTAGGAGAAAAAGTTGAAGTTTACGTTGAAAATCAAGAAGATAAAAATGGTCAACTAGTTCTTTCTCATAAAAAAGCTCGTGCACTACGCAGTTGGGATCGTGTTAACGAAGCTCTTGAAAAAGACGAAGTTATTAAAGGATATATTAAATGTCGTACTAAAGGTGGTATGATTGTAGACGTATTTGGTATCGAAGCATTCTTACCAGGTTCACAAATCGACGTTAAACCTATCAGAGATTACGATATTTATGTTGGTAAAACAATGGAATTCAAAGTTGTTAAAATCAACCACGAATTCAAAAACGTTGTTGTATCACACAAAGCTCTTATTGAAGCAGAACTTGAACAACAGAAAAAAGACATCATCAGCAAACTTGAAAAAGGTCAAATTCTTGAAGGTACCGTTAAAAACATCACTTCTTACGGTGTATTCATCGATCTTGGTGGCGTAGATGGTCTTATCCACATTACCGACTTATCATGGGGTCGTGTTTCTCATCCAGAAGAAATTGTTCATTTAGATCAAAAACTTAACGTTGTTATCCTTGATTTTGATGATGACAAAAAACGTATCGCTCTTGGTTTAAAACAATTAACATCTCATCCTTGGGACTCTTTAGACTCAGAACTTAAAGTTGGCGACAAAGTTAAAGGTAAAGTTGTTGTTATGGCTGATTACGGAGCATTTGTTGAAATCGCTCCTGGTGTTGAAGGTCTTATCCACGTTTCTGAAATGTCTTGGAGTCAACACTTACGTTCAGCTCAAGAATTCTTAAAAGTTGGTGAAGAAGTTGAAGCTGTTATTCTTACTCTTGACCGCGAAGAAAGAAAAATGTCTCTTGGCATGAAACAACTTAAAGCTGATCCATGGGCTAATATCGACGAAAAATACAAAGCTGGTACAAAACACACTGCTAAAGTTAGAAACTTTACAAACTTTGGTGTTTTTGTTGAAATCGAAGAAGGTGTTGATGGTTTAATTCACATTTCTGATTTATCTTGGACAAAGAAAATTAAACACCCAGCTGAATTTACAAACATCGGTGATGATATCGAAGTTACTGTACTTGACATCGATAAAGAAAACCGTCGTTTAAGTTTAGGTCACAAACAATTAGAAGAAAATCCTTGGGATACTTTCGAAACTATATTCAATGTTGACAGCGTTCACGAAGGAACAATCATTAGCATTTTCGACAAAGGTGCTATCATTGCTCTTCCTTACGGTGTTGAAGGTTTTGCTACTCCACGTCATTTAACTAAAGAAGACGGAACAACTTGCAAAGCTGACGAAAAACTTGAATTCAAAGTTATCGAATTCTCAAAAGCTGCTAAACGTATCATCCTTTCTCACACAAGAGTTTGGGAAGATGCTAAAAAAAGCGAAGCTCCTAAAAAAGAAGCTAAATCACAAAATCGCGGAAATAAAGCACAAAAATTAAATCTTGAAGTTACAACTTTAGGAGATATTACAGAACTTGCTAAACTTAAAGATAGTTTAGAAGGTAAATCTGAAAGTGCTGAATAATATATCTGCCTATAACGGCAATTGTTGTAAAACTAATAAAATACTCCTATTATGGACGAAAAAAAATTTGAAGTCATAAAAAAAGACAACTATACGATAATTAGCGTTTTGGTTGAAAAGTTGGATACTCATATTGCTCCAGCAATTAAATCAGAACTTGTTTTAATAGCTGGTAATGGAGAAAAAAACATCATTATCGATTTACAAAAAGCACGTTATTGTGATAGTTCAGGATTGAGTGCAATATTGGTTGCCAACAGACTTTGTAAAAATGTCAATGGTATTTTTGTATTGACGGGTCTACAAACTGCCGTTGAAAGACTGATATCAATTTCGCAACTCGACACAGTTCTCAATATTACTGATAATGTTGATAAAGCTGTAGATTTAATTGCTAAAAAATCTAATGAAAACGCTTAATGCGTAATTCTTGATAATAAAAAAAGCCATGATTTTAGTTTTTCTTTAATCATGGCTTTTTTATTATTTATTGTCATAAATATTTTTTCAAAATTCGTTGAATTCTACATATATATATTTATAAATTTTTAATTAAACCGAAAAATTATGAATTTTATTGAAAAACCTATTCAACGAAGCTTGCTAAGAAGAAAACTTGGTAAAGAATTTTATATTTTTAAACGTTTTTTGAAATGGCATTTCTCGTCTACTAAATATTCTAAAGTAGACAATAATATTTTATTACAATATTCTCTAAAAAAACATAAATCTATATTATTACGTCAATTAAAAAATGTAGATATGTATCTACAATACAATAAGATAACAAATTTAAAACTGGCTATCAAAAATATTAATAACGTGATAATAAAACCTGGCGAAACTTTTTCGATTTGGAAATTAGTTGGTCGTCCATCAAAAATAAAAGGCTACAAAGAAGGAATGATGATACATAATGGAAAAGTTTCATCTGGTATTGGTGGTGGTCTTTGTCAACTTGGAAACCTTATTTATTGGATGGCATTACATTCTCCATTAACTGTGAAAGAAAGATGGAGACATAGTTTTGATGTTTTTCCTGATGTTAATAGAACTATTCCTTTTGCTTGTGGCGCAACTTTAGCTTATAATTATATTGATTTACAACTTGAAAATCAAACAAATAACACATTCCAAATTAAATTATGGATTGACGAAGAATATCTAAATGGAGAATTATTGTGTGATTATAAACCTAACAAAAAATACGAAATTTTTGAAACAGATCAACGTTTTCAACTGCAATTTTGGGGTGGATATACTAGACACAACAAAATTTGGCGACGTATTATTGATATTGAAACTAATGAAAATTGCGAAGAACTAATTGCTGAAAATAATGCTATTATGACTTACAATCCTGTTTTAAAGGAATAATATTTTATTAAAAATTTTAACTCATTAACAAATGATTTAAATCAAAATTTTAGTAACCAATCAATAATCTATAATGTATTTTGTATACAAGTATTTTATAAAAAAAATCAAATTCAATTATTTCAAATATTCTTTAACTTTTTGAATATCAATTGATAAAAATTCAGATATTTCTTCTATACTATTGCCTAATGACAATAGTTTTTTAGCCATTCTTTTATCTTTTTCTATTAATTGATTTTTCTGTTCGTCAATTTGACTTTTCTGTTCGTCAATTTGACTTTTCTGTTCGTTAATTTGATTTTTCTGTTCAACTAATTGATTTTTCTGTTCAACTAACAGTTCTTTAGCTTTATCGAGTTGTTCTTGTTGAAAATTTACACGTTTTTCCCATAAATCAAATTCATAATATATTTGATCTTCTACTTCCATTGAGGATACTATTTCTTCTTCTGAATTTGCTTTTATTAATCTGCGTACTAAATAATTATATTGTTTATCATCTTCGTTTTCGGGTACGTCTAATACGCGTGGATATTTTGTATCACTTGTTACTTTATAATTTTGATCAAATATTGATAATAATTGTTCTACTCGAGTTTTAACTTTTTTGCGTAAATATGGAATTTGAACTATTATCATTTTATGTATTAGTCCAAATATAAATTCACTTTTTACATCTGTTATTTTTTGGTTTTCTGCATTATAAAACTCTGGAACTTCGTATATTACTGGTTCTTCTATATTACAACAAGGATAACCTAATATGTAAATCGAAACAATTGGAATGGCATGAGAACGACCATTTATTTCAATTATATTTTTTTCGTCTTTATATTGTGATGCTAGATACTGACGAAATCTGAGTACATCGCCTTCTAATCTTGCTTTTTGAAGTTCAATTGTAACAATCTGATAATTACCGTCTAGGTCTTTTATTTTTGCGCCAAAATCTATTCGCATTAATTTTAAATCGTCTTTAATTTTCTGAACATATTCATGTTGACGCATTTCTAGTTCATAGATTTCTGTGCCTAACATTGCGCTTAATAAAAATTTAGCTGCTTTGTTGTCTTCTACCAAGTATTTAAAAACGGTATCGTATATCGGATTTGCTATTTTTGCCATGGTTGTTTATTTTTGTTTTGCAAATATATGAATTTTAGTATGATTTACAAAAAAACGAGAGGCTTTTCTACCTCTCGTTTTTATACATTTAATTATCAATTGATAATGAAAATAATTTACTTTCAGATTTTTATTAATTATTTTTTTAATTGAGTTTTAACACATTTTTCTATTTCAGATCCTCGTAAATCACGTTTAATAATTTTGCCATCAGGACCAAAAAGAATTATATGAGGAATACCTAATATTCCATAAACATTTCGAGAAATATCACCTGAATTAAAAATTTGAGGATATTCAATACCTAAATCTTCAACAGCCTTTTGTGTATCTTCAGGTTTATCACTAACAGCAACTCCAATAACTTCAAAATTATCACCTTTATATTTATTATAAACATCTATAATATTTGGAACTTCTTGACGGCAAGGGCCACACCAACTTGCCCAAAAATCAACTAAAACATATTTACCTTTTCCTACATAATCTGAAAGTTTTTGAATTTTACCGTCATATTCACATTCAAAATCTTTAAACATCATTCCTTCTGCAGTTTCGGCTTGTGCTTGTTTTGCCAATCTTTCCATTTCGCCATATTGTTCTTGATATCTAATTTCATTCATAGCTAATGTATCAATTAATGGTTTAAAACGACCATTTTTAATTACATCTGGAATAGTATCTAAAGGACTAATTATGCCTCCAAATAAAGAATAAATCCAAGCACCTTCTTCATTTTCACGTGAATTTAAATAATTTTTAATAGAACTTGATAAATCTTTTACTTTGTCTTGATAAATTTGGAAGATAGAATCAAATTCTGGAGTATATTGTGCTTGAGCTACTTGTTGTGACAATTCTTTAATTGAATTTACATTTTCTTCATAAAAGTCATCAAATTGACGCCATTCATGATAAAATTTAGACCCATCTGCTTTATAAAAGCCATTACCAACTTTTAATTCTGCGGTTTCGTTTGGAACTAAAATAAAATCAACCATTGCAGGAGCTAAAGTTCCATCTTCAAAAATTGCTCGGAGATAAATCAATGTTGGATCTGTAACATCACTTGAATAGCTAAACTTTTTGTTTTTAACATAAATAGTGTCAACAGGAACGTCAAAGTTCATATTAAAACAACTATCACTTAAATAAACAAAATAAGCTGTATCTTTGATATCTTCTGATACAGTTCCATCAATAGTAATAGTAGCTTTTTGTCCATTGTTACAAGAGTTTAATAGACAAATTGTTGCTGTAAAAAGCAACATCGAAAAAATTAGTTTTTTCATGGTTATTAAAATTTATTGTTTAAAAAAATTAGTTAACGCACAAATGTAACTTATTTTTCAGTTATAACAAATATTTTAACCATAAAAAAACTTATTAAAGACAAAATCTTTTGATTTGTAATAAAACTAGTATAAAAATTTTAAAATTATAGTTTTAATGTTCTTAAATATTGCTTATTTTCATCTGATATTCTGTAACTTTCAATAGCTTTTTGAATTGTTTTGTTGTGAACCCAAATACTTAATTTTTTGTCTTCTATAATTTTAATTGCAGAATCCCATTGTTTGGCTAAAGCAGTAGCAAAAAACCAAGCTATCATCATATTTATATAATATTCTTCAGATATAATTTCAACCGGAATTTCTAAATATTCAGGTTTAAAATCCTCATCAAGAAAGAAAGTTTGTAACATTTCAATTCCAAAACGGCAAGTATAAATTTCTTTTGATTTTGACCATTTTCTAATTTTGTCAATCAAAACAACTTTGTTTTTTTTGAGAATTTTTGGAGAACATGTATCACAAACTGCCCAATTATCCATATAAGGTAAAAATTGCTCAATTTTTTTGATACAATAATCAAAGTCTTTAATCTCTGAAATTAATTTAGAATGTAATATATTTTCATCATAATATTTATGAGGTAGACTATTCATAAATTCTTCACTATCAGGAGATTTTATGAATGATTTTGCAATTTTACGAACTTCAGGAATTCTAACACCAATACAATTTTCAAGAGTTATTCCTGGTGTTAATTTACATTGAAATTCTGCATATTTTTTATCCTGTAATTCAAATAATTGTTTTTGAATATCTGTCATTATTATTAATTTGATAAAGAATCATATTTAGATTTTAATTTATTAATTTCAGTAAGAAAAGAATCTAATTTTTCTGGATTTTCATATAATTCTTTTGCCTTTAATTGTAAACTATCAGACTTTTCCTTACCTAAAATTTGCTCTTGTATTTCTTTACTAATATCTTTAACTGATTTTTGAGAAGGCTCAGGAAGTTTCAACAACATATTTTCAAACTCTTGCTGTTTTTTATCCCTTTCTTTGTGTCTATTATAAATTCCCCAAATTCGTAAAGCGCCACAAACCAACAACGCAACTACAGAAATAATAAAAATGCGATTAGATTTTTTCATAATTTTATTGTTGTAATAATTTTTCGTTTTGACATTCTATAGCTTTTAAACTATCATATTTTTTTTTACCCAATAAATTTTGTTTATAAAGTTCAGAAATATCGGAATGAAAAATAGCAGAATCTGAGGGGGTAGGAACTGTAATAACTGGAATTTCAATATTTTCAAAATGTTTTTGCATTCTGTTTCATAATTACATTTATATAATTTTAAACACAACGATATAATAACCAAAACAATAAATATTTTAAAAGAAGAACTAGATTTTTCCATAAGTTTTAAAATTTAATGCTCAAAATTAAACAATTTTTATTAAATTGCAAAAATATTATTAAACCAAATTTCTATGAAAGCATTATTTATAGGTGGCACTGGAACAATTTCAATGGCCATTACCGAAACTTTAGCACAAAATCCAAATTGGGAACTTTATCTTTTAAACCGTGGAACAAGATTAAAAGAAATTCCTAAAAATGTAAAAGTAATCAAAGCAGATATTAATGATGAACAATCTGTTGCACAAAATCTTAAAGATTTAACATTCGACACTATATGCGATTTTATATGTTTTGAACCTAAAAATGTTGAACGCGATTATCGTTTGTTTAAAAACAAAACTAAACAATATATTTTTATAAGTTCAGCATCTGCATACGCAAAACCAAATAGAGATTATAAAATAACAGAAGGAACAACTCTTTCAAATCCTCATTGGCAATATTCAAGAAATAAAATAATTTGTGAAGAATTTCTTCTTAATAAATATCGTAGTGAAGGATTTCCAATCACAATTGTACGACCTTCACACACATACGATAACAGAAATATTCCTCTTGGAGTACACGGAAACAAAGGAAGTTGGCAAGTTATAAAACGAATGATAGAAGGAAAACCTGTTATAATTCACGGTGATGGAACTTCTTTATGGACTGTTACTTACAACAAAGATTTTGCAAAAGGTTTTATTGGATTAATGGGAAATGCTCACGCTATTGGCGAAGCTTTTCAAATAACATCTGACGAAAGTTTAACTTGGAATCAAATTTATCAAACAATTGCAGACGCATTAAATGTAAAATTAAAACCATATTATGTATCTTCGCAATATTTATCAGATGTAAGTGATTTTGATTTTGAAGGTTCTTTAATTGGTGATAAAGCATGGACTGTGGTTTTTGACAATACAAAAATAAAAAGAATAGTTCCAAATTTTATATGTGAAACACGTTTTGATCAAGGAGTTAGATATGCACTAGAAAATATTCTAAATCATCCAGAATTTCAAATTGAAGACCCTGAATTTGATAAATTTTGTGATAATTTGATAGAAAAATTAGAAAATGTAAAATATGAATTGAAAACAAACATAAACTAAAAATTATATTTAAAAAACATATAAAATTTGGTATTTTAAATAATTTTTCAAAAAATTTGTAAAAGAAAAAAAGTCAAAAAAAACAATGTCATTATCAGTAAAAATTCTAGGTTGTGGTTCAGCATTGCCATCAGTAAATAGATGTGCAACAGCGCAAATTGTAATACACAACACACATCCATATTTAGTTGATTGTGCAGAATCTACACAAGTTCAAATGAGAAAATATGGTATTAGAATGGCTATGATAAATCATATTTTTATATCTCATCTTCATGGAGATCATTTTTATGGTATTTTTGGACTTTTATCTTCATTGGGACTTTTGGGACGAACAAACGATCTTTATATTCATTGCCACGAAGATCTTCAATTTATGCTTGAAAGTAAATATTCTCCTGTAAAAATTGAAGAATTAGGATTTAAAATAATTTTTGTTCCTCTAAAATATGATAAAGTAGAATTAATATATGATGATAAAGGAATAGAAATTTATAGTATTCCTGTAGAACATAGAATACCAACTTGTGGATTTATATTTAAAGAAAAACCACTATTAAGAAACATAAAAAAAGAAATGATAGAAAAATATCAATTAACAGTTTCTGAAATAGTAGCAATAAAAAATGGTTCAGACCTTTATCTTGAAAATGAAATAATACCAAACCAAGAGTTAACATTAGATCCGCCATCTCCCAAATCGTATGCTTTTATAACAGATACACTTCCTTTAAAAAGTGTTGAAGAAGCAATTGCTGGTTGTGATGTTCTCTATCACGAAGCAACTTACGAAAATGATTTAATAAAAAGAGCGCAAGAAACTTGTCACACAACTGCAGGACAAGCTGCTGAAATTGCAAAAAATTCAGGTGTAAAACAACTCTTAATTGGTCATTATTCTAAACGTTATAAAAACACAGAACTTCTAGATAAACAAGCTAAAGAAATATTTGAAAATTCAATAGCTGTTGAAGATGGAATGGAATTTAATATTTGAAAAATTATAAATAAAACCAATATGCAACAAAAAATACTGATATTAGACTTTGGTTCGCAAACCACACAACTAATTGGTAGAAGAGTTCGCGAATTAGACACTTTTTGTGAAATTGTTCCTTATAATAAATTTCCCAAAGACGATAAATCAATTATTGGCGTAATTCTTTCAGGTTCGCCATATAGTGTTTACGACCCAGAAGCATTTAAAATTGATTTAGACCAAATTAGAGGTAAATATCCAATCTTAGGAATTTGTTATGGTGCACAATACATTTCACATAATTTAGGTGGAAAAGTTGAACCAGCTGGTACAAGAGAATATGGACGTGCAAACTTAGACTATTTTGAAACAGAAAATCCTCTTTTTAAAGGTTTTGATAAAAATTCTCAAGTTTGGATGAGTCATGGTGATACTATTACTGCAATTCCTCAAAATTTTAGATGTATAGCATCAACTGAAAAAGTTAAATTTGCTGCATATCAAGCAAATAACGAAAAAATCTGGGGTGTTCAATTTCACCCAGAAGTTTTTCATTCTATTCAAGGAACACTGTTGTTAAAAAACTTTGTTGTTGACATTTGCGGAGGAAAACAAGATTGGTCGGCATCTTCTTTTATTGAAACTACTGTTCAAGAACTTAAACAACAAATTGGTAACGACAAAGTTGTTTTAGGTTTAAGTGGAGGTGTTGACTCGTCGGTTGCTGCGGTTTTATTAAACAAAGCCATTGGTAAAAATTTAACTTGTATTTTTGTTGACAATGGTCTTTTACGTAAAAACGAATTTCATGATGTTCTTCACGATTATGAATGTTTAGGTCTTAATGTAATTGGAGTTAACGCTTCTGAAAAATTTTATAAAGAACTTGCAGGCGTTGAAGAACCAGAAAAAAAACGTAAAATTATTGGCAAAGGATTTATTGATGTTTTTAATGCAGAAGCCAAAAAAATTACTGATGTTAAATGGTTAGGTCAAGGTACAATTTATCCTGATAGAATTGAAAGTTTAAATATTACAGGCAAAACCATTAAATCACATCATAATGTTGGAGGACTTCCAAAAGAAATGCAACTTCAACTTTGTGAACCATTAAAATGGTTATTTAAAGACGAAGTTCGTCGCGTAGGTCGTCAACTTGGAATGCCAGAACATTTAATAAAACGACATCCATTTCCAGGACCAGGACTTGGCGTAAGAATTTTGGGAGACATCACACCTGAAAAAGTCAGAATTTTGCAAGACGCAGACGATATTTTTATTCGTGGGCTTCGTGAATGGAAAGTTAAAGACGAAAATGGCTCAGAAATAGCACTTTATGATAAAGTTTGGCAAGCTGGAGTTATTTTACTTCCAGTAAAATCGGTTGGCGTTATGGGCGATGAAAGAACTTACGAAAGCGCTGTTGCTTTGCGTGCTGTTACTAGTGCTGATGCTATGACTGCTGATTGGGCTCATTTACCATACGATTTTTTAGCCAAAGTTTCTAACGACATTATTAGAAATGTTAAAGGTGTAAATCGTGTGGCATACGACATCAGTTCAAAACCACCAGCAACTATTGAATGGGAATAAGATTTAATAAAGTCTCAATTTGAGTAAACTTAAAAAAATAAAACATTATGAAACAATTTATTTTACCTCTTTGCGCGCTAATGCTTGTAGCGTGCAGCCAAGAACAAATTTCAAAAAATGAATTTCACGTATCAGGCAAATTCGACAACTTACAAGATAGCTCTATTGTTCGCTTGTTTAAGTTCAATGGAAATGTTGGTATGAGTGTAGCATCAGATACCATAAGCGCTTCAGATAACACTTTTGCATTAATCGACACTGCCGCCAACAATGAATTGGCTAGATACAGCATCCAAATAATAACATTAGAAGCTATCAGAAACCAAGACTACAATAGCAGCAAAAATCGCGATATATATGGAAATGGCGGATTAAACATAACCGTATCAGGCGATTATAACGACTATTACAATTGGACAATTAATAGCAAAGTGCCAGAGCAAAAAACTAGCGACTACTTATTCAATTCTACACAAAAGAATAATGATGAACTACAAATTGCATTGGATACAATATTGACAAAAATACGCAATGCGCAAATGGCAAACGACCAAGAGACATTTGACAAAGCCAGAGAAGAATATGACAAAGCGCTTATAGAAACGAATTTTAAATATTCTATAAAAATATTGGGTTTAATTAGCCAACTGGATAAAATAGACCTTGCTGCATTTAATAGTATTCCAACATATTCAGAAGCAAAATCTGATTCTACGCTATTTGACTTATACAATAGTGTTTACAACAAACTAACCGATGAACAGAAAGAAACAGCAACAGGTAGAAAAATAAACAAAATGCTTGGCAACAACACAATTCTGAATATTGGCGACAAGATAACCAATGCCACTATTTACGATTTTGATGGCAACAAACACCAACTTTACGATTTGCTCACAAAGCCTTTGCTTATCGATTTTTGGAGCGTTGGCTGTGGACCTTGTCACCAAGTTGTGCCAATCTTGAAGGAAATGGCAGCCGATAGTACAATAAACGCTAACATTATTAGTATCACCATCGATGGAGATGCAATGTGGAAAATGGGCACCGATATGCTGAAACTCGAAAGTAGCCACAACTTTACCGACAAATTTGAAGATTCAGGACTTTACGCTGACTTTAATGCTGGAGGAATGCCATTCTTCGTTGTTGTTGATACTGATGGTACTATCAAATTTACTTGCCTAGGTTTTGACCAAGAAACCATTCTTAAAACTTTGAAAGAATTGCAAAAGTAATCAACGGTGGCTTGCTCTCGTGTATATCACCACTGATAGATTGGGTTAGGAAATGGATTGAATAGATTTTAATGCAAACAATAATCATTATGAGAAAACATATTTTTCGACTCACTGAATCCGTTTAAATAATCAAAAACGGCTCTAAAGATATTTGTAGAGCCGTTGTATTGAGTTTTTGAATTTATCTCAGACAGTAATAATGATTTTTATTATTGTTGTCCGAGAAAACATTTTTTTCGACCCAAAAATAAAAAAAATTA
>JAKSUC010000043.1 GCA_024413595.1 Bacteroidales bacterium | reverse complement strand
TCAACTCAACACCAGAAGACGCACTTAAACAAATTGACGACAAAGGATATGCAATTGCATATCAAGACAAAATCAAAGGTCGCAAAGTTGTAAAATGTGGAGTGAATATCAATTCTGAATTACGCACAATTGATAGATGGACAATAGTTAATTAAAAAAAATTTATACGCCATGCTCAAAAAGTTACCAATAGACACATATACATTTAAAAGTATGATGGAAGAGGGGTATATGTATGTAGACAAAACAGAACTTGTCTACAAATTAACCCACGAAAGCAAAATTGCCTTTCTAAGTCGACCACGAAGATTTGGAAAATCAATGCTATGTCATACCTTAAAAGAATATTTTAGTGGTAACAAGCATTTGTTTGAAGGACTAAAGATTTATGACCTTGAAAAAGAATGGACAAAACATCCAGTATTTTTCTTTTCAATGTCATCAATAAAAGATTGTTCGCTTTCTGAAATGAAAGAAAAACTTGGAGCACAATTAAGAGATTATGAAAAAATATATGGGCGTGATCCTGAAGTAAGTTCTTGTGGCGGAAGATTAACATATATTATTAAACAAGCTATTGAAAAAAAAGGACCTAAACCAGTAATCATCATCGACGAATACGATGCACCTTTATTAAACAAACTTGATAGTCCAGAGTTGTTAGAATCCACACGACAATTTCTTCAAGAATTTTATCAAGTAATAAAAGATTATGAAGGAGATATAAGATTTGCATTTATAACAGGAATAACCAAATTTTCGCAATTATCAATATTTTCTACACTTAACAATCTAAAGAAAATATCATTATTGCCCGACTATGAAGCAATTTGTGGAATAACAGAAGAAGAGTTAAAAACACAATTACTCCCATACTTAGAAGTATTTGCAGAAAAAAACGAAATAACAATAGAACAAGCATTTGATAAACTGATAGAATATTATGACGGCTATCATTTTTCAGAAAACAAAGCAAGCATATTTAATCCATTTAGTTTAATAAATGCACTTTATGACAAAAAACTAAATTATTATTGGTTTGATAGTGGAACACCAACATTCTTAATAAATCAACTAAAGAAATTTGATACAAATTATGCAGAAATAGACAAAATGGAAGTTAGTGTTTCAGCTTTTGACATACCAGCAACCTCATTATCAGAAGCAACACCATTACTTTATCAAAGTGGATATTTAACCATAAAAGATTATAATAAAAAATACGAATCCTATATATTAGGAATACCAAACAAAGAAGTAAGAGTTGGATTATCAGATGCGTTGATGCCAACAATTACAAATTTAACAATCAGTAAAAATGCCAGTGTAGCTCTAAACTTTGTAAAAGCCATAGATGCCGAAGATTTAGATTTAGCATTAAACATAATAAAATCATACATCGCCTCAATACCTTACGATGTAATGACCAAAGAAGATTGGGCAGACGTTGCAAAATATGAACGTTTTTATCAAATATTGATATTTGTAATGTTTGGTATGTTTAATAGATATACATTTATAGAAGTAAAATCCATTCGAGGACGTGCCGACATTGTTATATTTGCAGAAACCACAGTTTATGTACTTGAAATAAAAGTCAACTCAACACCAGAAGACGCACTTAAACAAATTGACGACAAAGGATATGCAATAGCATATCAAGACAAAATAAAAGGTCGCAAAGTTGTAAAATGTGGAGTGAATATCAATTCTGAACTACGCACAATTGATAAATGGACAATAAAAACTAATTAATTACGAATTACGAGCGAGTTGCTACATTAAATGTATAGCCGTTACTAGTTAATAATTTACAACATATAAATATCAACAAACATGAAAAGAATATTATTGATATTAACCTTATTAACAATAGCATTATACTCATTTTCACAAGGATTAAACACTAACCTTTCTATTAATAGTAAATACAATATAACATCAGATCAATATATAAAAAATCTAAGTCATACAAGTGCAACATCTGGCACAAAAATAAGCTTTGAAGCCGAACATCGAGATGGGTACGAAATATCATATTATATGATAGGAGATATAAAAGTAACAACATCAAATTATAGCTGTAGTTTTATAATGCCATCAATCGACGTTTATATACAAGCATATTATATAGCATCTACACAAAATAAAACAACATCAAACAATTCCACTACCACATACACCTTTACCGTTAATGGAGTTTCGTTTGATATGATTTTAGTAGAACACGGCTCTTTTAAAATGGGAAACAGTGATGGGTATTCTGGGGAAAAACCTGTTCATATAGTTAACTTAACTAACGATTATTATCTTGGTAAATTTGAAGTAACCCAAAAATTATGGAAAGCGGTGGTAGATACATTGCCGTCGGTAATGAACAATTTAAAATCTAATTTTTTTGGAGATGATAAACCTGTTGTAGCTGTATCATGGTATGATGCAAAAAAATTTATTAACAAATTAAATAAGTTAACAAACCAAAACTTTCGTCTACCTACTGAAGCTGAATGGGAATATGCTGCGCGTGGGGGTAATAAGAGTAAAGGGTATATATATAGTGGAAGCAACAATATTAAAGAGGTGGCTTGGTATGGTTGGCAAAAATCTAATAAACATCCACATCCTGTTGGGCAAAAAATGCCTAACGAAATTGATATATACGACATGACTGGTAATGTGTGGGAATGGTGCGAGGATACATGGTATGACTATACTAATTCTTTAGAAACTAATCCTATACATAACGATGGGGTGGTTAATATTCGACGTGGTGGGAGTTGGAATCGTGATGCTGAGTTTTGTCATGTTGCATGGCGTGGATACGATAAGCCATTCAGATGTTACGTTTCTATTGGTTTTAGATTGGCTTTGTAATATATTCGTATAACCGCTTTCGTAATTTATTCTGTTTGTAATTATATTGCAAAATTTTTTGTTAGTTTTTATTGATTTGATTATTGATTTTTTAAGATTATTTCTGTAATTTTAAAAACTGAAATTAACAAATAATTATTAAGGAAAGATGGAAGAAAATTCTACAAATGAAAAAAAATTTAAACCTATTATTGATGATGATGGAAAAATGATAGGTTATAATAATAAAGTAGGACTTGAGGTACAAGCAAATGATTTTGAAGGTGTAGAAGAGTATGATGAAAAGGCTTTTGCTGAAAGAAATTTTTGTTTTTTTTCTTGGCGAAATATTAAAATACTAAATTTGTCACCTAATGTTACTACTATTCCTAAATATGCTTTTAAGAATTGTAAACATCTTAAATATATACATATACCCAAAGAAATAAATAGTATTGATGAATATGCTTTTTTTGGGTGTAAAAAATTACAAAAAGTTTGTTTTGAAGAAGGAAGTAACGTAACTATAATAAACAATAGCGTTTTTTCTGGTTGTATTTCTTTAAAAGAGATTAATTTACCTAATAATATTCAAACTATTAATGATTACGCTTTTAAAGATTGTAAAAAATTAAGAAATATAAACATTCCAAAAAATGTACAAACATTAGGTGTAGGTTTATTTTCAGGATGTGAACATTTAGAATCTGTTATTTTTGAAAAAGATTCTAAAATTACAATTATTCCAGAAAATTGTTTTGAAAATTGTTCTCATTTACAAACATTTCAAATAACAAAAAATGTAAACTATATACAAAAAGAAGCTTTTAAAGGATGTAAAATTTTAAGTATAATTAATTGTAGTAATATTACACAAAGAGTTAAATTTGGCAAAAATTGTTTTAAAAATTGTTCTAAATTAAATTCATTTAATATTATTTTTGATGATAATTATCCCGTTGATAAAATATATAGTTTAAAAGCAGAATATTTTTTTAATCATGATATAACAAATAATAATGAAAATGAAGAATTAAAACAAACAAAAAAAATAATTAAAGAAAAAAATATTAAAAATAATAGTTTTGATTTACCAGGAATTAAAGATATTATAATTATCAATAATATAATAAAATCTTTATTAGATTGTTTTGATAAACATATTAAAAAACATATATTCGAACTTGGACGACAATGGGTATTTATTGTTGATCAGCAAAAATATCCGACATTAAAACAAAAAATTTATAGTAATTTCTTGTTGTTATCTAATAAAGGAGATTATGATTCTATTTTTAAAACAGCATTAGAAGTTAATCCAACAAACCAACCATCGACAGGCATTTATATGAAACATCCTCAAGAGGATACATATATTATGTATAGTATAAATTTAAATAAAGAAATTTTTCAACAAAAATATGAAGAATTATTTTATAAATTCTTAGGAAGTTATAGTTATGACGTTGATTTTAAATCTAAAGTTATAGAATCTCGTGAAAAAATTAGTTCTAAAAAGAATGAAGCTAATTCAGATGCAAATATTAATAATACTGCAAACATTTCTGCTAATGCTAAAACAGAAAAAAGTAACGGTGATTTGCAAACTGAATTTGTAAATATTGCAAAAAGAAGTAAATCTAAGCGAGATAAACCTCCTTCATTTGTGTATCATGGTATTTGGGAAAAATATTGGAATAAACAAGGTATTGCTACTTGGTTAAATTCTGGTAGTCAGGAAGAATATCACGAGACTATTATTATTGGTGAAATTATAAGTAAGCAAACTAATTTTAATTTCGATTTAGGTGTTCAATTTGAATGTGTTTATAATGAATTAGGTAAAGGCGAGGGTAATTTTAAAAGAGAACATTTTGATTTTATTGAAAAACTTAATCATATTCAATTAAAGATGAGTGTTAAGTTTAATCCCAATAAGCCAAGTCTTCCAGAGCATTTATATTATAATATAACTTCTATTAATGACCCAATTCCAAGACCTAACGATACTAATTTAATTTGTGATATTTTTAAAAAATGTCGATTTATTAATCTTATAGGAATGGGTGGGTCTGGTAAATCAATTCTTGCTTATTTGTTTGCTATAGAATCTCAAAAAAATCCTAATTATAATAAATTCGATAATATAGCCTATTCTACAATTAATGATACTTTTGTCAAAGATATTTTTATAGGAAATTTAAATCCATTTCAATCTTATTGCAATGTTGGTTGTGAAAACGATGCTGACATTATTAATAAACTATTAGAAAAATTAAATGTCTATTCTGGTAGAAATCTTTGGATAATAGACATTAATGAAAATGCTGATGATGTTAGCATTTATGATGCTTTTCAGAGTATTCAAAATAATTTGTCAAAAGATTGGCATGTACTTTTTGTGTCAAGAGGAAATATTTACCCTAAACAAGGTAGCTTTTTCAATTTCGACAAAAATAATATAAGTAATTTGGGGTTACAAGCTAATAAGCTTATTATTTTAGATACTTATAATTTGTTAACTAATGCTGATTTATTAGATAAGATTTTTATAAATAATTTAGAAATAAATAGTAAGGAAAAATTTGATTATTATATTTATAAAAAAACATTAACCGAAAAAAATAGAATTGAATTGTTTGGAATTCTTGATAATTTGATAATAGTAGTAAAGCATCTTGCTATGTATTTATCTAATGAAGGAACTCCAAATATGGACTTTAAAACCTTAAAACAGAAACTAAGTATTATAAAAAGTTCAACAACAAATAATGTTAAACGTTTTGAAAATGGTGAAGAACGTGATTATGGTACTGTATATGCTTTTTTAAGTGAATTATTAAAATTTAGTAAACTTGATGATATAGCAAATTTAGGTGCAAGAGAAAGAAATAAGTGTTATTTAAAAGAAGTTGCAAGACATTTTATGCTTTGGCCTTCTTCTTCTTATTATTCTATTGAAACAATTTTCTCATTAATTAAAGGTAATATTTTAAGTGATGAAATTATTCTTTCTGATACTCTTGTGCATTTGTCAAGTCAAAATGTTATTAATGTAATAAATGAAAATAGAATACTAAAATATTCTATGCATGGTTTAATTGCAGAAGCTTTTCGTGAGCAAATATTTAATGAAAACAATAAATATTATGTTCAAGATGATAAATATCGTGATTTTTCTAATTATTTAGATAATATCATTAATGTTGAAGAACCAAAATATCAAATAAATAGTTTATATGGTAATAAAGAATATGATACAAAAAATGATTATTTCTTAACTACTTTTCTAAAAATAGGAGAATGTGTTGAATATAGTTTAACATTTATAGGAAATGATAATAAAGAAACAAATCTTATTTTACCTTGCAATATATTAGATAATTGTGAAAAATATTTTAAGTCTGAAAAATATGAGACTTTACTAAATAAATTTTACTTTTTCCAACAAAATGAATTTAGACCTCAAGCTGCTAATATAGTATTATATTCTTCAATATCAGAAAAATGGTATAAATTAAAATTAATAGAGAAATATTATCCTAATTTAACTCTAAAAGAAAAACAAAATATATTATGTAACTATAATAGAATATCTTCGCATCAAATTTATATTGATTACGTGAATAAACATCCCCAAATTTCTAAATATGATTATGTTGAAGAAAATGGAACATTTATTTGGAAAAGAAATGACAAAAAATTAGAAGTTGATATTGCTGAAAAAAATCTTTCTATTATTGAAAATATTTTAAATAATATGATAGAAAAAAAAGATGGTAAATTTATAATGGGTTATTTTTATGGAAATTTTAATAATGAAAAACCAGAACATTATGTATCATTAAAAACCTTTTTTATTAACAAATATACTGTTACAGAATCAGATTGGAATGCTGTAATGAATCCTAAAGAATCTGTCGAATTAAGTAAATATCCGAAAGTAGGTGTTTCTTGGTATGATTGTATGGATTTTATAATAGCATTAAATGAAATAACAGGATTACAATTTAGATTACCAACTGAAGCAGAATGGGAATATGCTTGTAAAGAAAATTATAAGGATATAAAAAACCTTCAAAAAGAACACATTCTTCAAGATTATGCTTGGTATAATAAAAATTCAGGATTAAAAGTTCATGAAGTTGGAACAACTACTAAAGGGAAAGATTTACCAATTCAAGATTTATTAGGCAACGTTTGGGAATGGTGTGCGGACTGGTATGATAAAGATTACTATCAATATTGTAATAAAGATAACAATATTACAGATAATCCAACAGGACCATCAGAGGGCTCGGGCCGTGTTGATCGTGGTGGTAGCTGGAACAACTTTGCCGAGTACTGTCGAGTCTCGAACCGTTTCCTCAATTCGCCAGACTGCCGTAGCAACGGCGTAGGCTTCCGCCTTGCTCTTTAGTTCAACCTACTTTTGAAATACTTCGTTAAAAAAGAAAAAACAAAAATTTAAGAAATCACCAAAGGCAGTGGTGAGCGCTAAGCCACCACTGACAAAGGGGATTTCTAAAATTTTTGGCAAACTAAATATAAAAGATATGCAAATAAAAATATTTACAATACCAATTTTGGCAGATGAGAATATGATAAACGAAATGAATCATTTTCTCAAAACAGTAAATGTTATTGACATAAGAAAAGAAATTGTTCAAAACAATGGTTCAACATTTTGGTCGTTTTGCATAACATATATTCCATACGCAAATTCAAATTATTTAGAAGATAATAAAAAGAAAGATGCATTTGAAAAACTTTCATCAGTAGAATTTGCAAGATTTGTAGAACTCAAAAAAATAAGAAAAAATATTTCAATGAAAGAAGCTATACCTGCGTATATGATTTTTACCGATGCAGAACTAATAAAAATAGCAAAACTTGTTCAACCTTCTGAAAAATTAATACTTGAAATATCAGGAATAAATAAAAAACATACCGAAAAATATGCAAATATTTTTAAAGATTTAGACTATACAAAAATAACAAATGAAACGAATCTCCAATCTGATACCCCAGATATCGAATCTGAACAATCTTTATTTGGCATTTAGTAAGGCGTGTCGCGGAAAACAAAATAAAAAAGAGGTGCTTCTTTTTCGAGAAAATTTTGATGAAAATATATCCACCATTAGGAATCAAATTTTATCAGGAAATGTATCAGTAGGTAAATATCATTATTTTACAATTCATGATCCAAAAGAAAGATTAATTTGTGCCTCAGCCTTTGACGAACGCATATTGCATCATGCAATAATGAATATTTGTCACCCATATTTCGAACGTCAATTAATATATGACACCTACGCCACTCGCATTGGCAAAGGTCAATATCAAGCCTTAGACCGTGCTATTCAATTAACATCTAAATATCAATATCTTGCAAAACTAGATTTTCGAAAATATTATTACTCCATAAATCACAACATATTAAAAGAAAAACTGCGAAAAATATTTAAAGATAAATTATTACTACATATATTTGACAAAATAATAGATTCCTATTCAGTGTCAGAAGGTTTGGGGTTACCAATAGGAAACCTAACAAGTCAATATTTTGCAAATTATTATTTATCAAGTTTAGATCATTATATAAAAGAACAACTACAAATACCTTATATAAGATATATGGATGATATGTTGATATCAGACAATAATAAAGAAAATTTAAAAGAATATATAAAAAAAATCACTCAATATTCAACACAAAATTTAAAACTAACACTAAAACCACCTAATATACAACCTACAAGCAATGGAATGTCGTTTTTGGGATACAAACTATTACCATATAGATATTTAATTAATGGCAGAAGTAAACGAAGATTTAAAATTAAAATGAGAAAAGCTGAGTATAAATATCAAAACAATATCTGGACAGAAAAAGAATATATCAATCATTTAGAGCCATTATTGGCATTTGTAAAACATGGAAAATTTAAAATAATAGCAAATTAAAAAAAAACAAAGGTGTTAGCCGAAAGGGCTCGAACCGTGTTAATCGTGGTGGTAGCTGGAACAACAATGCCGAGAACTGTCGAGTCTCGAACCGTAACAACAATTCACCAGACAACCGTAACAACAACATAGGCTTCCGCCTTGCTCTTTAGCTTAAAACTACTAACGAAGTAATTTCAAAAAGTAAGGTTGTAAACAGGCAACATCTTAGATTATAATCAAATCTGAAAAACAGGTTCATAATTTGAGCCTTCTCAGTTTGCTTTAGTAGGGCAAAATGTTTTGTCTCGAAAAATCAAACTGAGATTTATTATAACTCAACTTGTAATTGTTAATTCTATAATCATAAACTTCTCTAATTATCAATAATCAATAAATTTTCTGTAAGAAACACAGTTACTAAGATGTGATACTATGAGTATAGTAGAGAGTTTGAGTATGAATAGGTTGGTTTTTATGTTGTGCATGTAGCTGGCAACATAAATTAGTCCACACCCTTGATTATACGCAATATGAGCGTTGTGAAACAATAAAAATATTTTAATATACCAATATATTAGTGGTGTTTAATATAAGTTGCAAAAAAACTCACATATATATTTGTGTTCTTTAATATAAGTTGCAAAAAAAGTGATATATCAAATGTAGGTCTTTAATACGGGTTGCCATTTAATGCTATATTCAATTATTATTATTTAGCACAATTTTTTTTTTATTTATAAATAATTATAGCTAGTTAACAACAAAAAAGTTTTTATGTATGTATATAAGCATAGTTATTAGTCTACATCAAATTTTTTTTACGCAAATTTAGCACTCATATACGTGAGTTAAAATTTTAAGCTACCTAACAAGTGCTAAAATTTATGTGCATAAAAATTAAATGTATGCAAACAAAGTCTAATTGATAAGCATATTAAAATTTATGGTGCATAACCACATACTCATATATACTAGGTTAAAAATTTAACCTATATTAAAATATATAAAATGTATCCACCTATAAAAATTATAGCTATAAACAAGCAAGGTGAGGTATATGACTAAATATACCAATCATATATCTCACGCTTGAGTTATAAATAAAAAAAATTACTTTGAATTCTGACCATTATCTTTAGAATTACGAGTTTTAGTACGTTTAATACTAGCACGAATAATATCTAATTCAGAGTTAATCGATTCCACTTTAGCATTATCAATACCTTTGTTGTTAACTTGCGAAGAGTTAAGCGCCGAAATATAGTTTAAAATGGCATCAACTAAAATGTTCTTTTTAACATTGTTTTTCCCCATGTTTTGCGAACGCTTAAAATCTTTATAAGCTTTGGTAGATTTAAATTTAGAAATTTGCTCAATAAGATGAGATTTCACATTAACGCAATCAGTTTTTTTGTAAATCTCTTCAGATGGATATTCAAGTTTTTCTTTAATCACATCGATGTGAGAAATTTTCCCCGATTTGTTAAGTTTAGCTAAGCTAAGACTTTTAAGTTCGTTTAAACAATCAGTCAATTCAGTAACATCAACTTTTTCAAGTATTAATTTTTTAATAGTGCAATCAAATTGATTTTTTAAAACAGTTAAATACGAAGACATGTCTTTTAAAATAACATCTTCTTCATGAGTAAGCGGAACGGTGTCTTTACTTTCGCTTTTTTGATTAACATAGTTTATTTTTTCAGCAATAATACATTCTACAGCTTTAGCCACGTCGCTAGATGTAGTTTTTGTAGCAACTTTGTTGCTAGTGATAATGTTAGAGATAGCAATAGCTCTTGCATCAGTAAGATTATTCCAATTAATGTTGGTATCATCCACTAGTTTGATACCTTGACTTTCAAGTCTTTCTTTCCTTGTCATGATTCCAAATAATTATATTTAATTTATAATATTTTTAAAAATACAATTTTTGTATTTCACCACAAATATAGAATATATTATTTAACAATAAAAATAATTTGAAGATTTTTTACTAAAATAATGATTTTATTTTTATTATTTTTCAAATCTTGATTTTTGCAAAGCAAATTTTTAGCTTGTTTTTTTATTCAAATTATATTAAATAATTGGTCTTGCATGATTGTAGAAGCCTTTTGAAGTATTTGTAAGTCATGATTTGAATTTTGAATTATGATTTTTGAATTTTGATTTTTGAATAAAAAAATATTGTTCGGTACGCTCACAATTACAAAATTGTCTTTGTGGTGTAGGGTAGGAGGTAAGCGAATTGCCTGTCATTGTGAGCGTAGAGGAACAATCTTTGATATAATTTGACATTTTTGATTTTTGAATTTTGAATTATGATTTTTGAATTTATTATTAATGCGAGTGTTCATAATATTTTTATATTTGCACAAATCATTTTTTTATGGATAAAATTGCAGTGCTAATACCTTGTTATAACGAGGGTCAAACTATTAAAAAGGTTGTAGATGATTTTAAGCGAGAATTGCCCGACGCTACAATTTATGTATATGATAATAATTCAACCGATAATACAATATCCCAAGCGCAACAAACCTGTGCCATAATTCGCCACGAATCTCGTCAAGGCAAAGGAAATGTAATAAGAACCATGTTTCGAGAAATTGACGCACATTGTTATTTAATGATTGATGGCGATGATACTTATCCAGCAGAACATGCCCGTGAATTGGTGTCGCAAATTATCGACAATAAAGCAGATATGGCAATTGGCGATCGTCTTTCGAGTACATATTTTACTGAAAATAAAAGTTTTTTTAATAATTTAGGTAATATTTTAGTTAGAAAGGTAATCAACAAAGTTTATAAATCAGACATAAAAGATGTTATGACTGGTTATCGAGCTTTTGGGTACAAATTTGTTAAAACATTTCCTATTTTATCAAAAGGTTTTGAAATAGAAACCGAAATGACAATTCATGCATTAGACAAAAATTTATTGATAAAAAACGTTTTAGTAAAATATCGCAATCGTCCAAGTGGTTCTCAATCCAAAATTTCAACATTTAAAGATGGCTACAAAGTATTAAAAACAATTTTTAATTTGTATCGAAACTATAAACCATTAAATTTTTTTATGTGGACAGCATTATTTTCAATGTTAATAGCCATAGGATTTTTAATACCTGTTTTGATAGAATATTTTCAAACAGGATTAGTACCTAAAATGCCAAGTTTTTTAACAAGTGTATTTTTCTTTTTATGTTCTATACAGTCATTTTTTGAAGGGTTAAATCTTGACACAATGATACGAAACAATCGCCGAGATTTTGAAATTAAATATAATGAATGGAATTATCGAGAAAAAATAAACGAATAAAAAAACGGTCGTCTTTTAAAAGGCGACCGTTTTTTATAAACACATATTTCGTTTATCTGCTTTTACCTACAAATGATAATACGCCAACAGCACAAGATTTTTTGTCTCCAACACCAGGTTTTAAGCGAATAGAAACATAATACATAGCTGTTTTGTTGCAAAGAAAATCAAAAGACTTACGGTCAGTTTTTGTACTATTATCAAAAGTAGACCCCCAAGGTTTTGAATTTTCAGGATGTTCACTATCATAAAGAGTTAGCACAACTTGATCTTGAAAACCATCAGGCGTACATAGACTAAATTTATACTGAGTTCCTTTGTTTAAAACTACAGTCCATTTCATACCTGTTTCATCAACGTCTTTCTCTCGTTTAAGTTTAGTATTGAAATCACGAAGATATATGGCTTTCTCTGTCTGTGATGCGCATTGATAAACGAGTTGTTGTTTGCATTGTGCGTCAGCTGTTGTTACTTGTCCGAAACACAAAATTGCAAATACTAAGATAATAAACAATCTTTTCATATTATAAAGCAATTAATTTATTACGAATTTTTTCTGTTGTAGTTATTATTTCTTGCAATTCTTCATTTGTCATAGAAATAACACTTTGTCCGCCTTGACATATAACTGTTTGTTCTTGTCCATACGAATCTATATAGGTTTTTGTTTCCGTTTCGCCTTCTTCGTAAGATATTTTAACAAAATCGTATACATTATCAAGTTCTTCCAAATATTGAACCAATTGTTCGTATTCTTTGCCTTGAAATAGTTTTAATATAGGCAAAAGATTTTTCAAAATATTTTTTTGTTCACCAATTCTATCTTTAAGTTCAGGATTATCTACTTCTTTTGAAACTTGTGTAATTAAATACAAAGATTCAATCCAAACACCAGTAACTAATAATGCACTTAAATTACTTCTTTGATTATTTCTAAGATGTTCATCCATGTTTTGATAACTTTGAACACTCATAATAAGCAAAGAGTCGATATTTTCAGCTGTTGTGGCTAAACGTTTTAATAGAGCAAAATCAAAAAATTGTCCAACTTTTAAATCTTCTGAAATTTTTCTAATTGCTACTAAATATTCTAAAATTTGTGATGTTTTAGAATATACGTTTAAGTAACCTAAATCAGCACTTAAAAATCCAAGTCCTAAAGCTTTTTTAAAACTTGTTGTGTAATTATCCGTTACTTCTGGATTAATAAGATATTTAGTAGAAAATGGAACTCCACTATTTTGTATTGTGGCAGCCATTTCAACTGGTGATGAAAAACTTGCAATAATTTCGTTCATTGCATCTGGATCAAATTTAACATTTGTTTCCTGTTTTTCTTCCTCTTTGAACTCAATGTGTTCATCGTCACTACCGCAACCGCTACAATTAAATTGTAACATTGTTGTTATGACAAAAGCTAACGATATGTACCATTTCTTGCGCATAATCATTTTGAGGTTTTGATTTTTTTCTTTTTCAAATATACTAAAAATTCTACTACGCGAATAGTTTTTCTTTAAAAAATATTAATTATTTGTATTTCCTTTTTCGTTTTCGGAATTATGTTCTTGACTTTCATTTGATTCTGAATTCAAGTTTTTGTTATCCATATTTCCTTTATCTTCTGTTTTTTCTAATTGTTCTTTGTTTGTGTTATTAGTTTGTTCTGTTTGTTCTGTTTTTTCTTCTTTATTTTCTGTTTGTTCGTTTATAGGACGTTCTGTTTTGTCGGGACGTTCTAGTTTTTCTCTTTCAGGGCGTTCAAGTTTGCTTAAACGTTCTGCTCTATCGGGACGTTCTAGTTTTTCTCTTTCAGGACGTTCTAATTTGCTTAAACGTTCTGCTCTATCGGGACGTTCTAGTTTTTCTCTTTCAGGGCGTTCTAATTTGCTTAAACGTTCTGCTCTATCGGGACGTTCTAGTCTACTTGCGCGTTCTGCTCTGTCGGGACGTTCTCCTCTTACTTTTTCTGTTTTATCGTTTGTTTTTTCTAGTTTTAGAGCTTCTTCTGCTTTAGCAAGTTTTTCTAATTGTTTTTGTTCTCTTTTTTGAATAATTGATTTAACTATTGGCAGTTTTGAAATATTTATGTTGCTAGCCCAATCAATTACTCTTTTTAATACATCAAAATATAAGGTTATATACAATAGTAAACTCATTAACCAAATAACTATGATATTAAAGTAGAATGTATCATAATATTTTCCCATAAAAAACTTGTTAGGAGCGTAGAAATGCGATCTAAATCCAAACCAAGAAGAATTGTCAGAATCTAAAAATACAGGATCTACTTGTTGAATAAGTTTATTTTCGTATCTTATGATTTTATTTTTTTCAAATACGTTTTTAACAATATCTTGAAGTTTTTCGTTGAAATATTTATTACGTCTATTGATATAATATCCAGGTTTTTGTTCTTCATAATATCTTTTTCTAGCTTCGATATCTTCTTCTGCTAAATTAAACAATTTACCATAGAATTGATCTAATTTACGTAAATATTCGTCAACTTCGTCGGCAATGTCATCGTCAAATTTATCAACAGTTAAATCATCTATGCAATCAAGAGTGATTTCGTTGTAACTCATTTCTTTAGGATAATCCTTTTTTGATTGCATTTCTTTAACTCTAATTATTTCGATAGGAATTTCTTCTCTTAAAAGAGCTAATCCATAATCCATTTCATTTTTTAGACGGTCGATATCATATTCAGGATCTTCTTCCATAATACTATCACGACAATCAACAGCATAAGTTAAAGCATCGTTTAAAGCACCAATATAACTTACTTGTTTAAAGTTAGCGTAATTTTTTTGCTTTTCAGATTCATAATAATCTTTTTCAAAATTATTATCTTTAAATTGTTTAACCATTAAAGCTTCGTAAGACCATCTAGAAGCCATTACTTCAGCTACAATAGGCACTTTGCCAACGCTACCAATAATTTGGTTTAATTTATCAAAACTAAACATAGATCCACCTAATGCCATTTGTGGAATCATTAATAATGGTATCAAAATATAAATTGTAACAGCAGAGTTAAAAGCAGATGAGATGTTAAGACCCATCATGTTGGCAAAAACAAACATTGCAAATAGAACTAACCAATAATTAAAGTTCATGCCCCAAATTTGCAAAATCGAATTTCCAACAATTACATATAAAAATGCTTGTATAGCTGAAATGCAAGTTAATATAATTATTTTAGCAATAAGATAGCTCGACCTACTTAAATTAAGGAATTCTTCTCGTTTAAGTATTTTCCGATCGCGGAATATTTCTTCGGCAGATACTGTTAAACCTAAAAATAATGCCACGATAATACTCATAAATATATATGGAACTATATTTTCATTTTCATAAAAAATATAGTCAGGTTTTCCAGGCGCAGTATATCTAATCAAGAAACTTAGAATAAAACCTAATAAAGGAGCTTCGGTTAAATTTAAGAAAACATATTGAAGATTAGATATTTTTGATTTAAAATCACGTTTTAAATATATAGCTAATTGAGTAAACCACCCAGGAACATTTAAATTTCTAGGAGGTTCAGATTCAACGTCTGTAATAACTTCTGGTGTAACCCCTTTATGAAAACGGTCTTCCCATTCTTCTGGATTAACCTTTCTGTTGTCTTGAAATTTACCGTATTCATCGACAACCCTTGCTTCAATAACGTCGAATATGATTTCTGGATTTACATTACCGCATTTTGGACATTCGCCCTCGTCTGCGTTAATTTGTCCATCATGACCTTTAAAATAAGAAATAGCATCGACAGGATGTCCGTAATAAACAAGATAACCACCTGTATCAAGGATTATCATTTTATCAAACATCTTGTAGATTTCGCTAGATGGTTGGTGAATAACAACGAAGATAAGTTTTCCTTTTAAAGTTAACTCACTCAAGAGGTCCATAACGTTTACGGAGTCTCTAGAAGATAATCCTGAAGTTGGTTCATCAACAAATAAAATCGATGGCTCTCTAATTAATTCTAGAGCAATATTTAATCTTTTTCTTTGACCTCCAGAAATTAATTTGTTGAGAGAATTACCTACTTTTAAATCTTTTCGTTCATATAGTCCTAAAGATTTGAGGACATTGTCAACTCTTTGTCTAATTTGTTCATCTGTTTCGTTTTTAAAACAGAATTTTGCGCTAAAATATAGATTTTCGTATACAGTAAGTTCTTCGATAAGTAAATCGTCTTGAGGGATTAACCCAATAACCCCTTCAAGTTTTTCTTTTTCAGTATGAAGATTAATACCATTAATTTTAACGGAACCTTCACTAGGCGAAGTGATACCAGAAAGTACATTTAATAAAGTGGTTTTTCCAGCACCCGAAGCACCCATAATTCCAACTAAACGACCTTGACATTCAGAGAAATTGATGTTTCTTAATCCAATACCACCGCTAGGGAATCTATATTCTAAGTTGTTGACATTAAAAGATAGATTAGAGAAGGTTTTATCAGCTTGGAATGTTGCAACAACATCACTATAATACACAGGTTTACCTTTACTCATTTTTAAGGTAGAACCAGGTGCAAAAGAATATATTCTACCCGAATTGATAGCTTGACCATTAAGATATACATCGTCAGTACCTGTATATCTTAAAAAGTATAATTCTTCACTAGCAATTCTTAGAATATAAATATCAGACAATAATCCTTCGCAAGTAATGTATTTAGCGTTGGTAGGAGTTGCGTCCTTACCCGTAATAAATAGTATAGAAGGAATGTCTAATCCTTCTTCTTTTTCACTTACAACGAAAGCTTTACTATATTTAAGTTCGTCAGGATTAATGTTGAAAACTTCTCCAACGGTACCAATAATAGCCATACGTTGTTCGCTGAATCTTTTCGAAGTATTGACCAACTCGAACAAACGTACATAAACAATAATTCTTTGTTTTAGGTTAATTGTTTTTGTAATTTTACGAGCAATACCTAAAACTTTAACAGACATCTGCACAGGTGTTAACCCAGAAAAATCAATTTTTTTTCTTTTTTTAGCAGCTTCGTCGTCATCGTCTTTGATAAGCCCCACATCTTTTTTGAACCCTAAAATATGCTCTTTTGCTCCCTCAGCACCCAATTGTTGCGTAAGGAAGCCTTGAACATACTGCAATTCCTTGTCATCAATGCCTCCATCAAGATTGGCAATGATGGACCACATTTGAATCAAAGCTTTTAAAATCTCTTCACTCATTGTCTAAGGTTCTAAAAAAGACTTAAAAAATTACAAAAAAATTAGTCTATAGAATAACTAACTTGTTCAAAAGGAACTTCAACAATGTCAGCATATTCTTCACCTGCTTCTTGCATATCTTCATCATCGTCAGGATAATGCCATTTCACAAGAACATCGTGTCCTGCGTCATACATATCTTCTAACTTTAAAAGCACGTCTAATAAAAGTTTAGAAGAAGCAGTATTGAAATATTCCAATTTAAAATTGAATACAGTTTTGTCTAAAGGTGCTTGAGAGTATTCACCAATCCATTCAAGTATTGGATCGTAAAAAGCTACCACATCTTCAGGCAATGATCTGCCAGAAATTTCAAATGTATTTGAATCCGCATCAAGAATTACTTTTGGTGTGTCGTCAGATCCTTGTATTTTTAAAACTCGCATAATAGATATATTTTATTCTTTGATTCTAGAAATAGTTGATGTTAAAACGAAAAATGAAGTTTTTTCGTCAATTTTAATAAAGCTGTAAATTAGCTTTTCGCCAGTTTTTCTAGCAATATCGATAAAGCCAAGACCTGCTCCACCTCTTTCAGAAATATGCCCTTCACGCATTTGTTTCTTGTACAATTGGTTAAGCCCATCTTTATCTTTACTGTTGATATTTTCCAGCATTTGAGCTAAATGTTCAACTTTGTCGTTTAAAATAATGTTTCCTGTAGTCACATTATATTCGGTATCTCCTTTGCTTACCATAAATATACCCCTACCATCTTTTTTACCAGAAGCATCGGGACTACATTCAGCATGTTTACTAATATTCTGAAGACATTCTACCATAACGTGGAACACCTTCTTTTGAACTGAACTAGCATCTTCTTCTCGGGCCATATTGGTTTCGGTAAGCGAAGTAAACGCTTTGGTTATTTGGTGCGTTATTTCGCCTTCATAAGCCAAGTTAATTTTGTTCCGCTTCATTTTAACGTAAAAGTCGTAAACAAAATCTAATGACTCTTTTTTATTATTGATATTTGCCATAATATTATATTTTAAATATTACGAGACTAAAATTCTATGCCTATTAATAATATGTCGTCAACTTGCTTGTTGTTTCCTTTCCAATCAAAGAAATCTTTTTCGAAAAGATCTCTGTATTGTGGCATTGTCAGGTTTGGATTTCCTTCGATTAATTCTCTTATTCGTCCAGTCCTGTATTTTCTTCCGTCTTCACCACCAATTTGATCTGGTAATCCGTCAGAGAAGAAGAATATTTTTTCGCCAGGATTAAATTTAACTTCAAAATTTTCGAAGTTTTTTTCTTTACCTTTTCTTGCAGGTTTACCTCCAATTGCTTGCATTGTTCCTTTATATTGAACAAATTCTTTTTGTGAATTTAGGTAATATAGAGGACGATGAGCACCAGAAAAATTTAACGTTCGAGTCTCAAAGTTAATTTTACATAAAGCAATATCCATGCCATCTCTTGCTTCTGCGTCTTCTGCATCTTGTTTTAATGTTTTTCTTACGCCAATGTGCAAAGAGTCTAATATTTCACCTGCATTCATGGTTTCAGCATGATCTGCAATACTATTCAAGTTAAAATATCCTATGAATGAAAGAAGTGCACCAGGAACTCCGTGTCCTGTACAATCAACAGCAGCGATGTAAATATTGTTGTCTTTTTCAAAGAACCATGGAAAATCACCGCTTACAACGTCTCTTGGACGATAAAACATAAAGAATTTTGGTAATTTGCTTGTAATAGAATCGAGACTAGGAATAATTGCAGATTGTATTCTTTGTGCGTAGTTGATACTTTCTGTAATACTTTTATTCTTTTCTTCGATTTCCATTTCAATTTGTTTGCGTTCTGTGATATCACGGGCAACAAACAAAATTGTTTCTAATTCTTTTTCTTTGTTGTATTCTGGTATGGCGTTAAATTGTATAATTCTTTCTTCACCAGTTGCAGTTGGGAAGTTTGTTTCAGATTCATACATTTGCTGATTTTGCATAACGTGTGCTAATGCGTCTTTAAAGAAATCAGCAATTGAAGAATTTAGTTCAACGTCATCAATTTGTTTTTGCAACATATTTTGTTTTTTAAGTCCCGTAAATTGTTCAGCAACAGGGTTAACGTAGAAGAATTTACCTTCAGGACTTAAACGAGCAATCATATCTAATGAGTTTTCAGAAAGGGCTTGCATTTCACCACTCATACGTTGAGCTTTTTCAGCAATCTTTCTAACAGTAATGTCTCGAGTATTAAATATAATGCCTTGTATAGCAGCGTTGTTTAATAAGTTACGCCCTGTAGCTTCAAGCCATAATTGTTCGTCTTCGCTTTTTTTGTATTGATATTCAAAAGTAACAGGAGTATCAGGATTGTCGATAAGTTGATTGAAAACTTCTTGAAATTTACTTCTAGACGCTTCGTCAAACTTTTTGTATGCACTTTCACCAATAATATAATCAGGATCGTATCCCAAAATGTTTTTAGAAGATGGACTTTCGTACATTACGTTCGCTTTTTGGTCATAAATAGAAATAACCTCAGAGGCATTTTCTAACAATGCGTATTGACGTTTTTGTCCACGTTCCACTTCTCTAATTTGTGCTTCTAATTGTTTATTAGATTCTTGAAGTTCTAATTGAGTTTTCTGCATTTCGTCTGCATTTTTTCTCAATTCATCTTCGTTTTTCTGAAGAAGTTTTGTCATTTCTTGTGCTTCGCGAAGTAGTTTTTCTGTTTGTGTGTTAACGCGAAGGTTAAATATAGTTTGTGCAATAATTTGACTTACTTCTTGAATTAAACCTAATGTTTTTTCAGGCATATCATCGTTTAGAGATGCAAATTCAATTACACCTTGTAATTTTTCGTCACTAATAAGCGGTGATAGTAATAAAGTTTTTGGTTTTTTGTCACCTAATATGCCCGAAGTTATTGTAACATATTCGTCTGGAATTTCACGACGATATATAATGTCACGTTCAAAAGCAGCTTGTCCAACTAATCCAATTCCAATTTTAAATTCTTGTGTAATGTATTTTTTTCTGTTGTAGGCATAAGTTGCAATGTTAACGAGTTTTTCGTTTTCGTCGTCGTATAAATAGAAAGCACCTTGAACAGCGTTAATATATTCAATAAGGTTAACAATAGTTTCGTATGCAAGATCGTTGATATTGTTTCTTTGACGAAGAATATCACCAATAATTTCCTTTCCTTTAGCAATCCAGTTTTGTTCGTTTTCACGTTGAGATGTTGCCACAAGGTTATTTTTCATTATCAATAGCGAACGTCCTAAAACGTCGTCTTTATCAATTTCACTTGTGTCAAAATATAAATCACCTTCACCGATTCTTTTAGCGATTAATGAATTTCGTTTGAAAATTTCATTTTTGTCAGCTAACATTAATTCAAGTTTTTCGTTTTGTCTACGATTTTTTCTAGCGAAATAATTAAAAATTGTAGCCATAACAAAAGGTATGCAATCAATAATCCAAATAAATGGATTCATTTGATGTTTTGTGTAAATTGATACCCAAGTTAACTCATTTTTATCGCTACTAAAAGCAATAATTAAAATAGAAATAATAGGGAATAACAAACCTAAAAGAAATCCCAATATGGTATCAATCAACACCATATTAATGGTTTGTTCTTTTTTATTATTTTGTTCTTCTATGTTATTTTCTATTTGTTTCATAGTTTATAAAAATACCGTTGCTAATTTACGGAATTTATATTAAAAATGTATCACAATTTATTATTTTTTTGTAGATTCACTAAAACTTTTTATCCAATTCCTATATTTTAAGTCAGTTACGGATGCTTTATTTCCTTCAGCTTCGTATCTAATTTTTTGTAGTTCTTGGTATTGGTTTCTTGTGTTGTCTGCTTCTTGTTTTTGACTCATCATTTCTTCTGCAATTTGTTTTTCTTTTTCTTTAAGATTTGCAAGAATTTTTTCTAGTTCTTCTTGATGAGTTTTTGCTTCATTATAAATTACTTCAAGTTTAGCTTCAGAAGCTTCAGATTCTTTTAGTCTAGCTGTTAGTTTGCTTTCGTTTTCAAGTAATTTAGAAAGTTGATTATTCATTGATTCTTCTTTCGAGGTTACTTGATCTAATCTGGCTTGAAGGTCTGTAACTTTTAAGTCTGTTTTAGCTAAAAGTGAAGTTAATTCTTCGTTTTGAGATTTTAAAGAAGACACTTGATTCATAGCTTGTTCTTCAATCTCTTTATGTTTAGTGATATCAAAAGCCGTGTATAATATTTTTAATACATCACCTTTAGCATCTTTTACAGGTGTATATTGGTTAATTAACCAAATGTCTTTGCCTGTAAGTTTACTTTTACGTTTAACAGTCATTTGGTGTAGATTACCTTCGCAAACATTTTGCCATAAAGCTTTAAATTCAGCAATTTCTTCTTCAGGAATAAATGTTAAAATGTTTTTACCTTTAGTTTTTTCGTAATCATACCCCATTGTAATAATGTGTTTTGTGTTAGCTGTCAAAAGGTTTCCTTCTACAGTATATTCAGCTTTCATCATTGTTTCGTCAATGGCAGTCATAATACCAGTCATTTCTATACGGTTTTTAGCCATTTTTTCTTGAGTAGCCATAAGTGCTTCAGCTTTTTCCAATGATTCAGAAAGCAATTTTTTGTTTTTCTCTTCGGTGTTTTTTTGTTCTGTTATATCGTTTGCCATATATAATACTCTGACAACCTCACCCGAAGCATCAAAAATAGGAGTATATTGTGTTAATAACCAAATTGTTTCGTTAAATTTATTTTTTTGTTTTAGTGTTGTTTGATATGATTGTCCGGTACATATATTTTGCCAAACAATGTCAAAGTTTTCAGAACCTTCTTCTGCTAATATATTTTTTATATTTTGTCCTAAAAGTTCGTCTTTTCTGTATCCTAAAGCAGATAGGAATTTTTGGTTAGCAGACATTAACATACCTTCAGGATTAATTTCGGCCTTTAACATAGTTTCGTCAACTGCCGATAAAATACCCGACATTTCCGCTTCTCTTTTTTGAGATTCGTCTCTGGCGGCTTTCATGTCGTCCATCGTTTTACGAAGTTCAACTTCTCTAAGAGCCAAAACATCAGCTGTTTTTTGTGATTCTTGAAGTAAATCTGCAGTTCTAGCATTAATTCTTAATGATGAAAGAGTAGATGCTATACTATCACCTAATTGTTCAACAAACTGAATTTCATATTTTTTTAATAAATTGAAAGATGCTAATTCGATAACACCTAATATTTTATCGTCAGATTTTAATGGTACGATTAATAAACATTTTGGTTTAGCATCGCCTAACCCCGATTCTATTTCCATATAATCAGCAGGAACGTCTGTAATATATAAGGTGTTTTTTTCTAAAGCACATACGCCAACAAGACCATCTCCGAGTTCAATTTTTCTAGTAAGGAATTTTTTTCTGTCGTATGCAAAAGCAGATAATAGGTCTAAGAATGCGTGTTTAGAATCAGTGTCGTCTAAAATAAATAATCCACCTTGTCCTGCATTAATATAATGAACAAGGTTTTTAATAACTTCGTCAGACAATTTATTGATATTGTCATTGTTATGACGCATAATATCACCAAACTTAGCAAGCCCTTGCGTAGTCCAGTTTCTTTGTTCATCTTCGAGACGACGTTCTGTTTGTTCTTTTTCTGTTGCGGAAAGTCTATCACGAAGGTCGATTAATGATTTTGCCATAGAACCGTCTGGCGCAGAAACGTGAGTGTTGCTTGAATAATTCCCTTTAGCAATTTCGTTTGAGAACTCAGTAAGATGTTTAAATGTATCAACAGTTTCGTTAACTAATTTGCTAAGTTTACCAATTTCGGTTTTGTCTTCGCGTAATCGTGTTAATGGTAAAATTCCACTATTAATTGTTGTTACATATTCGTTTATGGATGTGAAACTAATTTTAAAGTATCTTAATACGTAAATCGCAATAAAAATAACTAATGAAAATAAAGGAATTGTAGCTATTATTAATGAAATTCTTGTAGAAGATATTTGTTTTTTTATAATAGTGTCTTCTTCTACTAATTTTTTATTATGAGTAGAATACATTCGTAAAATAGTTTTACGAATAGTTTCAAAAGCACTAACTTCTTTTACGTTTAATAATTCTTTTGCAGCGTCTTTGTTTCCATTGATAATTAAACGAATAATATCTTTATTAACATTTTGATATATAATAAATTCGTTTTTTAATTTGTCTATTAATTTTACTTCTTCGGCAGAAGAGAATGAATTAGAAGTAAGAGTGTTTTCATATTCTTTAATTCTGATTTCGTAAAATTGTTTGAATTTGTTGTGATGTCTTTGAATAGATATAACGTCAGCGTCGGTTTCAATTAGCGCATGATTTTCAATTACTAGTCCATAAATCTCTTCTGAAAGTGAAAATAAAGGATAAATACTAGCATTTTGTGATTCTGTAAAAGTCTCAACGTTTTCTTTTATTTGTCCAAATGAAATAATAGCGTATATGCAAAAGAATAATATATATGCCGAAACAATAGAAAAAAGCAATATTAGCTTATTCCTTATGTCAAGATTATCAATTATTTGATGTATTTTTTCCATCTTTTCGGCTTTTGTTTTTCTTTTGTTACTTTTGTTATTAAATTGATTTTTTTCTTAAAGTTCAAATTTATAAAAAAAAATATTTCACTGTTGCAAAATTTTGATTTTTTATTATACTTTTATTAATTTTTTTTGTATGTGTTTGTTAAATAAGTTATTATAATAAAAAAAATATTATTTATATTTTATGCTTTTTCAAAAAACATGCCTAATGTTTATAATGATGTATGTTTGATTTTTTTTTGTATAAAAAATAATTATTTAAGTATTTAATTTTGATAATTATAAATAAAAGTATTTAATTCGCGTTTTATTTTGTGATAGCAAATATATTATTTGATGGAGATTTCTCAACTAGAAATGGCACAACTTTGTAGTGCTATAAATAAAGTGTCATCATACGATTTTTCAAATTATTCTTACAAATCGTTTTATCGACGAATTGAAAAAATACTCGTTGATAATAATATTACTATCCCAACTTTAATAGAAAAAATATATTTAGATTATAATTATTTAGAGAGTATAGTAAGAGAAATAACTGTAAATACAACAGAATTTTTTCGAGACCCAATAGTATGGAAAAATTTATATAATTATTTACCACAACATTTTTTAGAAAATAATTCTTTGAAAATATGGCATGCAGGCTGTAGCAATGGGTTAGAGGTATATTCTATGTTGGTTTTGCTCAATGAATTAAATTTATTGGATATTACTTCAATTTATGGTTCTGATATAAATGAGGAAGTTTTATTTACAGCACAAAATGGTTGTTACAATTATTTTGATATTCAAGAATATTTTCCCAATTTTGATAAAGTTTTTAATGAAAATAAAGATTATACTGATGAAAAATATCTAAATTTAGAAAAATATATAACAATAAGTGTTAACAAAGATATTGTAAAAATGAAGCATTTTTTGGTAGAAAAACCTATCTTTGTAAAGCATAATTTAATTTCTCAAGAAAATATTTTTAATACAAAGTTTGACATAATTATGTGTCGCAATTTGTTAATATATTTTAATCGTGATTTACAATTGCAAATACTAGATTTTTTTTATTCAATGCTAGAGACTGGAGGAATTTTAGTAGTTGGATGTCAAGAGAGTTTATACGGACAAGTTGCAGACAAATTTATAAAGCATGATACAATTTATATAAAAAAGTAATTTTTATAATTTAATATTTGAATTTTTAAAATCTAAATAATTTATTAAAATTGGTATCCTTATTGCTTTTAAAAATTTTGTAAACCTATTTTATTTCAAAAGTATGAAAAATAATTTTTATAAAATATTGTTTGTTATATTATCGCTAATATGTTATAGTGAAAGTATTTATGCTCAATTAAATGTTGATTTCACTTTTTCAACATCAAAAAATTGTAATGGAAGTGTTATTGAATTTAAAAATACGACTTCAGGAAGTTACAAATTTGCGCATTTTGATTTTGGTGATGGAACAGATAGTTATGGTAACGAACTACAACATGTTTATTCAAAAGCAGGTGAATATAAAGTTACTATGTGGCTATTATATTCAGACGAAACAATTTCTGATAAGATATCAAAACCTATAACAATTGTAGAATCACCAGAAGTAACACTTGAAAATGATAAATTAATGTCTGTAATAACAGCAAATTCAAATCAAGAGGTAAGTTATGAATGGTTTCAAGGTTCAAAAAAAATAGATAATAGTTCAGATAATAAATTGTTTTATTTTGAAGATGGAACATATTCTGTTAAAGTAACCAATGGCAGTGGGTGTACAGATTCAACTTCAATAAAAGTAAATGCTTTAGATAAAAATTCACCTAATGCCACATTAATAAAAGTTGCCAATAATGTAATTACACCAAGTTTAGAAGATGGCATAAATGATGTATTATATATAGAAGATTTAACAGAATATGCAAGTGCTTGTATTGTTAAAATCTTTGATAAAAGAGGTAAAATAGTATATTCAAACGATAATTATTCAAATACAAATGGATTTAAAGGTGTAGATGATAGCGGAAATGAACTTTTTGCAGGCACCTATTATTATATAATTAAAAGTCAGGGACGAAAAGGAGCTACTGGCTATGTTGATATAATCAGATAACTTATGAAAAATATGATAAAAAAAATATTTTTAGTTAGTGTTATAATAGCTTCAACATTATCAGCTATTGCCCAAGATTATAGTTTCTGGGGACAAAGTTATGCAAATAGATTTTCTGTTTCTCCTGCTTTTGCTGGATTAAATGGAAATTCAGAAGCATTTTTGTCGTCAAGAAGGAATATGGTAGGAATTGATGGCGGTTCTAAGGTTATGCGTCTTGATGTTAATGGAAATATGCTTCAAAATTCAGGTTTTGGAGTAACAATTATTAACGATAAGTCAGGAAATTATTCAAATTTATATTCTTCAATATCATACGCTTATCATGTAAAATTTAGTGATGATGCGTCATTAAGTTTTGCATTGTCGCCTGCTTTGGTGCGATATTCTTATAATTTGACAAATGCAAAAACTTATGGTTCTCAAGTAGATCCTATTTTTCAAAATGAAGCTGGACTTTCTGCAACTAATTTTGATGCTGGATTTGGATTAGTTTTTAAATGGACAAATCTTTTGTTTAGTGTTAATATACCGCGAACAATTTGTTTAGATACAAAATTTGTAAATGGAGTTTATAATTTTGATCGAGTTTTTAATGGTGAATTGTCTTACGCTATTGAAAGTGGAAAATTTTTAATAGAACCAATAGCAGATATTTCTTTTGCACAAAAGGGAGGATTAGATTGGCGAGGAGCTTTAGCTGCTAAATATAATCAACGAGCTTGGATTATGGCTTCTTATTCGTCGCAAGGATGGATTGGAATTGGAGCAGGTTTTGCAGCTGGTAGCAGAATTGCTGTTAATTATCAATATGAAATTGGGTCTACAGATCTTGCAAAAAATTGTTTTGGTACTCATGAAATAACAGTCGGTTTTCGAATTTCTAAATCTAATAATAGAATTGAACCTACAGCTTTTGCAGATGATGAAAATTCTACTTCTAATACTATTATTCAAACTAAAAATGATAATAGCGATTTAGAACGTAAATTGCAAGAAGAGATTGAAATGAGAGATAGTGAAATTAAACGTTTGGAAAATATGATTCAAGAATATAATAGTAAACTTCCAAATGATAATGAACCTAACACTGGATTGAGAAATAATAGAGGAAATAATACAGAAAGTGTTGCTCAAACTAATACAGAACAACCTTTACCACAAATAGATGATAGTCCAAGAGAACATGAAGTTGGAGGAGTAAACCCAGATCCAGGAAAATGGCAAGATCCTATTCCTTTTCATAGTGTAAATTTTGGATATTCAAACGATAAATTATTTTCATCGTCAAATTCTGAAATTGATAAATGTGTAAAATCTTTAAATGAGTCTTCTTCTCAACAAATATTAATTTTAGCATATACTGATGAGATGGGGTCAGATGATTTTTGTTTAAAATTATCACAGCAACGTGCTGAAGCAATAAAAACTTATATTACTTCAAAGGGAGTAAGTGCTAATAGAGTGTTTACCAAAGGTATGGGACGTAAAATGTTTAATGGTGCGGAAATTACACCAGAAAATAGAATTGATTTTAATAGAGTTGAATATTGTTGGAGTAAATAGTTTAGTAATATGATTAATTTAAATAAAATATTATTAATCGCAATTGTATTAGTATTTGGTTTTCAAATAACTAATGCACAAACTATTTCTGTATGCAGAACTGTTGCAACCTCCAATCAAACCAAAAACAATGGTTATTCTTGTAGTTATGTAGTTGCAAGTTCTGGATTATGCTCATATTATAAAGTTAATATCAATAATGATAATAATTTTATAGATAATAATTTTGACAATACTGACAATGTTGAAGTTTCGTTGTATCCAAATCCTTTTACAGATGTTGTTAATATAAAATATCCCAAAATTGAAAAAGAACAAACCCCTAAAGTTTGTTTTATCGATTCAAATGGCAAATTAATTTCAACATCGTTTGTATTTAGTGATTATGGAAATTATGCTACTCTCGAAATTTCAACAAATTCGCTTTCAAGTGGAATATACACTATAAGAATAATATCGGATAACAAACTATATATTGTTAATGCTGTTAAAATATAAAACTGAATAGCTATGAAAAAAAACATTATAATAAAAACATTGTTTGCAATTTCAATAACTTGTTGTTGCAATATTAATTCATTTGCGCAATTACCAAATTCGTTTAATTATCAAGCAGTTGTAAATGCAGAAAATGGTTATCCAATTTCTAATAAAGATATTACAGTTGAAATATCTATTTTACAAGGAACAGATTGTGAAAAAAACGATGGTTGTCCAGTTTTGTGGCAAGAATTGCATTATCCAACAACAAATGATTTTGGATTATTTACTGTTGAAATTGGAGATTCAAAAGCAACAAATACAACATTAGGTACTTGTAATAGTTATTCTGAGATTGATTGGCTAGATGTATCAAAAGGATGTTATTATTTGAAAGTAAGAGCTGATTTTGGAGAGTCAAAATATAAAAATGTTATGAGTGATTTGGGCATTTCAAAGTTTTCTTCAGTTCCATATTCAATGGTAGCTCAAAAAAGTGAAGAATCCAATTTAACTCATGAGGTTTTAGCTGATGCAAATGGTAAAATTAGTAATAAATTATCACAATTAGCTGATGTAGAGGTTGGTAGTGCAACAGCTAATCAAATATTAGTATTTAACGGAACAAAATGGATTTGCCAAGATCCTGCAAAATCAAAAGGTTTAGAAAATATAGATATAAATAGTCCTACAAATGGACAAATACTTGTTTTTGATGGAACAAATTGGGTAAATAAAAATTCATCTGTTAATTTAAGTGATATTAACGATGTTTCTATTTCTAGTGCAGTAAACAAACAGTTTTTACAATATAATGAGACAGACCAGAAATGGATAAATCATACATTAGTAGCAAATGATATTTCAGGTGTTTCTATTTCAAGTTCACCTGCAAATGGAGATTTATTAACCTTTGATAATGGTTTTTGGAAGAATAAACCAGCTTCTGAACAACAAGGAGTTACAAAACTAAGTGAATTAACTGGAGATGTTAGTATTTCAACTCCTTCTACAGATCAAATTCTTCAATATGATGGAACAAAATGGGTAAATAAAACATTTTCAGGAGGTTCGTTATGGTCTAAAAACACAACAACTCCTAATAATATTTATTATAACACAGGTAATGTTGGAATTGGAACAGAAAAGCCTTCATCTTTGTTTGAAATTTATGGAGGCGGAAAAACCACTAGTTTTACAGGAAATGGAATTGTAATTGGTGGAAATGGTTCTGCATTAGGAGCCGGTAGTATTGCTTTAACTGGAGGACAAGCAACAGGAGCTGGGTGTATTGCAAGTGGAACTTCAGAAGCTACAGGAGAATATTCTGTTGCTTTAGGGTTAGAAAATAAAGTTAGTACTGAATATAGTATGGCTTTTGGAAATAAAAATGAAATTAATAGTTTTGGTTATTCATTTGCTTTTGGTTCATATTTGCAAGGTTGTGGAAATCAATCATTAACTATTGGTAAAAATAATATTTCTAACGAAAATTTTGTGTTTTGTATTGGTTGGGGAGCTAATCAAAATAATAGAGCTAATATTTTAACAGTTGATAATGGTGGAAATATTTCATATACAGGTACTGCAAGTTCAACTTCTGATAAAAGATTAAAAACAAATATTTCTTCGCTTAATAATTCATTAAGTCAAGTTATGAAATTAGAAGGCGTTTCGTTTAATTGGGACAAAACAAAATCTATTAAATCAAGTGCTGATGAAAAACTCCATTTTGGTTTTATTGCTCAAGATTTAGAAAAAATATTCCCAAATCTTGTTTCTGAAGATTCAAATGGCTATAAAACAGTTAATTATACGGAAGTTATACCTGTATTAACCGAAGCTATTAAAGAACAACAAAATCAAATTGATAATCTTACTAAAGAAAATCAAGAACTTAAACAAACTCTTCAAGAACTTATTCAGAGAGTAGAAAAATTAGAAAAATAACAAGTTTTATCAATATAATTAATGGCGAGTAGAATAATTAAATTTTTCAACTCGTTTTTTTTATACAAAAGGTAGTATAGAATATTTTAACTTATAAATAAAATTTAATTCAGATTTTTTTTTACTAAACATTTTTGATAATTTTACAATGATAAATTTATTACCTATTTAATACTATATTTTAATAATATGATAAAAAAATATCTTTTATGTTTAATTTTTTTAATGGTTTCAATATCATTAAACGCCCAGTATCTGGAGCATATCTACGATTACATCGAAAACACAAATGTTTTTGAAGAAAATCAACAAGATGGTCACGCCTATTACATAGCCGACCAGCATTTATCACTAAATGGAAATTGGAAATTCCTTTTTGCAGAAACGCCAGAAGCCATACCATTAG
>JAKSUC010000042.1 GCA_024413595.1 Bacteroidales bacterium | reverse complement strand
TAAATGAAGAAACTAATAAATTGAATTTTAATGAAGGTGTTGAAAAAGGTAGAGCGGAAGGTCGAGCAGAAGGCGAAAAGATTGGAATAGAGAAAGAACGTGCAGAAATGGTACGTAAGATGAAAGCAAAAGGATTTTCTATTGAAGATATTTGTGAATTATCAGGTTTATCAATTTCCGAAATCGAAAAATTATAAATAAAAATATTATTGTCCGAGAAAACATTTTTTTTCGACCAAAAAAATAAAAAAATTAAGGCTATCTCAGTTATGAGATAGCCTTTTTGGTAATATTGTAATTGTCCAAAAAATAATATTACAAAGGCAAAATTATGAATAAATCGTCAAAAACAATATTAAAACAATTATTAAATTTAATAGATTGGAAAAAATTTAACAGAATAATCTCGGACAGCTAATCAGAAAAATATTCCAAAAAATTAAGAACGAAAGAACATTTTTATAACTCTTTATTATGCTGTTTTAAAGATTAAGACTCTCTTCGCGAAATAGTATTAGGAATAATCTCGGACAGCAATAAAAATTTATATTTACAAAATTCGTATGAAAAAATAAAAACAGAGCTATAAATATTTGTAGAGTCGTTGTATTGTGTTTTTAGGAATTATTTCTGACAGCAATAATTTTTTTTCAATAAATTTCGTTTATATTTGAAACCAATTTAATGTTGTTATTATGAACCAAGGTCGTAGAATTTGTGATTATTTAAAATCAATTAGACAAAATATTGCCAATCAAAATGGTATTGAATACACGCCTTCTAAATGTAATTTTAAAGGCGAATGTGCTGGTACTTGTCCTAAATGTGATGCTGAATTAGTTGATTTACAAAACAAAATTAATATTCTTTCTAAAACAAAGCGTAATATTACATTAGCTGGTATTGCTTTATCTGTTTCTTTAACAGGATGTTTTAATAAAACCACCAAACCACAAAATCAACTTGAAGGTGATGTTGTAAAAGTTAAAATTGATTCTCCTGCGTGTGATTCTTCTATTGTTGATATAAAAAAAGTTATTGAACAAACAGCACCTTCTAATAGAATTGACACAAGTATGAGACTTTTAGGTGATGTTGTTCCTATCAAAAAAGATATAAACGATTAATATGTCTGAAAAAAAGGCTTATTTTATAGGAATTGAACGACATCGTATAGATCGAGATGGCGAAGGAGTAACAACTCTTGTTGCTTTTTGGGGATGTCCTTTAAAATGTCAGTATTGCCTTAATCCTCAATGTAATAGAATAGAAGATAAAACTCTTTTGTTATCTCCTCAAGAATTGTATAATCGTGTTGCTATCGACAATTTATATTTTCTTGCTACAAATGGCGGAATTACATTCGGTGGGGGAGAACCTTGCTTAAATAGTGCCTTTATTGAGCAATTTTATAATTTAACTAATAAGAATTGGGCAATAAATTTTGAAACATCTTTAAACGTCGATTTTTCGCATATAGAACGTTTATTGCCTTTTGCAAACCAGTTTATTATTGATATCAAAGATATAAATAGTGATATTTATTTAGCATATACAAAAATATCAAATCTCCAAGTTCTTAACAATTTAAAAAAATTAGCAGACCTAAAATTACAATCTAAATGTATAATCCGCATACCCAAAATTCCTGATTTTAACACACAAAACGATATAAATTATAGTATCAAATATCTTAAAAATCTTGGATTTAACAAATTTGATATTTTTGAATATATAAAGGAGATTAATAAGTAAGATTTTGATATTTTTTTGAAAATTCTATTTATCTCTTCAATTATAATAGTTAGTAATATTTTAATATCAGTTTTATATTATGTTAACATGTTGATATTTAGTGATAAATTGCACTTTTGATTTAATAAATATTTGTCGAAAAAAAAAGTATGTTTTGTCGAAAATAAAACTTGGTTTTGTCGATTTTATAAAATCAACTTATAAAATCGAAATAAGTTTGCATCGTAAATTATTTAAAAAGATATTGTTTTGTTATTAAAGATGATGTTCAAAAAATTTGAATAAAATATCTCTTCAGAGTTTAAAAACTCTGAAGTTTTTTTAGAAGAAAAATTAAATTTACTATGAAAAATATACTAACATTTATTTTATTATTTATGTCGACAATTATGAGCAATGCTCAAACAAAATTGTTAGGAACTATTACAAGTAAAACCGGTGAAAAACTTGCATTTGTTGCAGTTTCTGAAGATGGAACAACAAATGGAACTCTCTCAGACATTGATGGTAATTTTTCAATTACTGTTAAATCATTACCTACAAAATTAACCTTTTCTTTTTTAGGTTACCAAACTTACGAACAAGAAATAAGTTCTGTTTCAAACAAAATCAATGTAACATTAGAAGAAGATACCAAAGCATTAGAAGAGGTTAAAGTTGTTGCAAAATATGGTCGCAGTCGTACAGAAAATGTAATAATTGGCGTTGAAAATATTCAAATGTCAGAAATGTCAAAAGTTCCAGCAATTATGGGTGAACGTGATATTATTAAATCAATTCAATTATTACCAGGTATTAAAAGCGAAGGAGATGGTTCATGTGGATTTCAAGTTCGTGGAGGAACTCCTGCTCAAAATTTAATCTTGTTAGATAATGCAACAATTTATAATTCAGGACATTTAATCGGATTTTTCTCGGCATTCAACGATGAAGCAATTTCTAATGCACAACTTTATAAAGGTCAAATGCCAGCGCAATTTGGCGATGCTTCAGCTTCTGTTTTTGATATTACAACTCGAAGTGGTAGTATGGAAGATTATTATTTTAAAGCATCTATCGGACTTTTAGCTGCTAAATTTGCTGCAGAAGGTCCTATTGCTAAAAATAAAGCTTCATTTTTTGTGTCTGCACGTCGTAGTTATTTCGACTTGTTTTTAAAAGCAACTGAAAAATATAAAGATAAAGTTCTTAATTTTTATGATGTTAATGCTAAAGTAACCACCAAATTAGGTAAAAAAGATATGATGAATATCATGTTTTTTAGAAGTCGTGATAATATGGAACTTGATAATAAAATTGCCGTTGCAAATTGGGGAAATACTGCAGCTTCTTTAGATTGGTTTCATCGTTATGGTCAAAATATTAGTGGTAATACTTCTTTAGTTTATAGCAATTTCGACTTTTATGAAGGTCTTAACATTTTAAATATAGACGAAGAGGCTAGTGCTTTTGTTCGTCATTATTTAGCCAAAGAAAACATAAAGTATTCACCAACAGAAAATCATAATATTATGTTAGGTGCGCAAATAGATCATATAATATTAAAATCAGCTGAATGGCAATATTATAGCTTAAACGAAAAAGAACAACGTTCAGCTCAAGAATATTCTGCTTGGTTAAGTGATGATATAAAAACAAATTTTGGATTAGAAATTTCTATGGGATTAAGAGGTGTTAGATTTGACGTTTTAGGTGGTAGTCCATATTATAATATTGGTAACGATGGGGAAATTTTAGATACTTTAAGTTATAAATCAGGAAATGTTGTAAAAAGTTATTACTCATTAGAACCTCGTTTTAGTTTTAAATATCAATTTGCACCACATCAAAGTATTAAAGGCGGATATTGTAGAACTTCTCAAAATATACATTCTGTTAGTGAAAATGGAATGACTGGTCCATACGATAGAAATACTATGTCAAGTAATATTATAAAACCAGAAATAGCTAATCAAATAAGTTTCGGTTATATGGCTGAAACTGAAAACTGTGGATATGAATTTTCTTTAGAAGGTTATTACAAAAATGTTGATAATGTTTATGAATATAAAGATGGAAAAGGTTTTATGTCGCACATCGAATTTGAAAGAATGTTAATGTGTGGTAAAGGAAGAGCTTATGGCGCTGAATTTTATGCAAAGAAAAATAAAGGTAAATTTACTGGATGGATTTCATATACATTATCATGGTCAGAAAATAAAGTTGACGGAATAAATGATAATAAATGGTATACAGCATCAAACGATCGTCGTCATGATATAGCTTTGGTTGGAATGTATAAATTTAATAATAAATGGGATATGTCTGCAACTTGGGTTTATAACACAGGAAAAGCACTAACTGCTCCAAGTGCAAAATACGAAGCAACTGATTATACTTGTTATTATTACAACGAAAGAAATGGTTACCGCGCTCCTGCTTATCATAGAATGGACGTTAGTTTTAATCGTACAAAAGAATGTGAAAAATGTATCAAAATTTGGTCGTTTGGAATTTATAATATTTATAATCATTATAATCCATATATCATTTCTTTTGAAAATGACGACACTAAATTATCAGGAACTAAAACAGTTCAAACATCATTATTTGGAATAGTTCCATCGGTATCTTTCACAATCAAATTTTAATTTATAACAAATTTAAATCGATAACAAATGAAAAATATACTATATTTTATACTAGCATTGATATTATTTTCAAGTTGTGAAAAAGAAATTGAATTAGATTATAATGATATTGATCCAATTCCTGTTATTGAAGGAAAATTAACTCCCGAAAAAGTGGAAGTTAAAATTACTAAAACACGAAATATGAACGATTCAACAAAAGGAAAAGGTCTAGAATGTGAGTCTGTTATATTAACACAATTAAATGGACAACAATTTGTATTAAATTATGATAATGATGGATTTTACAGACTTGAATATGATTTTTTATCTAATTCACAAAATACTTATATGTTGAATGTTAAAATTGATGGCGTTACATATTGTTGTAGTTCAACACTTTATCCTCAAGCAGAAATTACAGAACCTAGATTTGTATGGACAAATCTTATGGATTGGGCTCAATGTCTTGAATTTGAAATTATTGATAAAGATTTAAATACTGAAAATTATTATTGGTATAATGTTTATAAAAATGGTGAAATTTATTGTTGGGCAATAGTTGATGATACCGGATGTGATAGCTCAGGGATTATTTATAATGATTATCTTTGTTATTATGATAGCGATATGGAAAATGATGATGATGCTTTTATTTATGATGGCGATATAATTGAAATGGAAGTAAAATCTATTGATCAGCAAACATTTGATTATTTATCAGAATTACAATATGGAAATAATAACCCAAAACAAGTTTTTAAATCTGATATTGATAATAAAAAATGTTTAGGATATTTTACTGCTTATAATCCACAAAATTATAAAACTGTATACAACAAAACTCCACATAAAAAATAAACTTATTGAATAAAAAAATGGTTGACATAAAATTTGTCAACCATTTATTTTAATTACTTTTATTAATATCATAATTTATTATCTTTTCTAAATCTGCTTTATTTTCAGGAGAAGAATATTTTGCAACAAATTCAGTTGGTGAAATACCGAAATATTCTCTAAAGTGACTTGAAAAATAAGAATGACTAGAAAAACCAAGTTTATAAGCAACATCAGCAACATTTAATTTATTAACAACTAATAAACGAGCTGCATGTTTCATTTTTATTGATTTTATCAAATTTACAGGAGTAATATTCATTAATTCTTTGAGTTTACGATTTAAATGAACACGACTAATTCCTATTTTTTGACTTAATTCATTAACACCAAAACTATTAATACCTATATTATTAATAATTGCGTCAATCACTTTTTTCAGAAGAATAGCATCAGGAGATTGTGCATTTATTACATTTTTATTAGCGTGAATATCAGCCGTAACTTTGTTTAATAAATGTTCTCGTGTATTAATTGCATTAGTTATCGAACTTTTTAAAAGATTAAGATTAACAGGTTTTGTTAAAAAATGATCAGCACCAATTTCTACGCAAATTCTTTTGTTTTCTTCATCAATATTTGAAGTTAAAATAATAATAGGCAACAAACTAGTTTGAGGAGTTTGTCTTACTTTTTTACAAATTTCAAAACCATCACAATTAGGCATCACTAAATCAGTTACAATAGCATCAGGTTCACATGTAATTATTTGATTCATGGCATTTTCTGGTTTATTGCAAACAATAGTATTAAATTTATCACTCAATGCCATTGCAATATATCCTGTCCAATCTTTGTCGTCATCTATAAATAATACCTTTTTAAGATTTTTATTTGGTTGAATATCTTGAGATTCTGTATTTTGATAATCTATAAAATGATTGGTTTCTAAATTATTGGTTAAAGATTTTGAAATTTCAATTTTGTTATCAATATTTTCAACATTTTGCTCTTCAATAGTAATTATTGGCAGATATATCGAAAATTCAACACCATTTTCAGTATTATGAACATTAATATTTCCATTATGAGCGTCAATAATCATTTTTGCTAAGTGTAGCCCAATACCCGAACCTTCATTTAATGTATTGTTGCTAGTTTGATAAAATCTATCAAAAACTTTGTTGTATTCGTCTGGAGGAATGCTACTTCCTGAATTTTCAATTCTTAACAAAGCAAAATCTTCATTATTATAAAGTGTTTGTTCTAGATTAATATTGATAAATCCTCCATCTGGTGTAAATTTAAATGCGTTTGATAAGATATTAAAAACAACTTTATCAAAATTATCAGGGTCAAATGCAAATATTGTATCAAAATTATTAGTTTTTAAATTTATGTTGATGTTTCTCATTAATGATAATTGGTCAAAAGATTTAACAATATCACCAAGAAAATCAACCATATTCATATTTTTGAGTTTTAACGAAAATTTGTTATTATCAATTTTTCGAATGTCCATAATACGATTTAATTGAGATGTAACACGTTGAACATTTCGTTTCATAAGTTTTAAAATTGCAGATTTCCTAGCATCATTTTCGTTGTCTATCAATGAATTAAGAGGCGTTACAACAAGAGATAATGGCGTTCTAATTTCATGCGAAAGATTTGTAAACATTTGAAGGCGCATCTCTTTTTTATTGTTTTCTGCTTGTTGGTGTTTTAATGATAATTTATATTTTATTATAAAAACTATCACCATTATTATACATAATCCCACTACAAAATAAATAATATAAGCAGGCCATGTGTTATACCATGGTGGTAAAACTTTGATATTAATACTTTTACAACTTTTAGAACTCTCGTCATCAAAAAAAGCTTCAACTTCAAAAACATATTCTCCTTCTGGAATATTTGTAAAAGATACAGTTCTATTTAATATAGAAGCATGATACCAATTATTGTCAAAATTTTTTAAACGATATCTGAAATTAAGTCTATGTGGATTAGCGTATTCTGTTATTCCAAATTGAATAGAAAAATTATTTTGATTATTTTTTAGTATTGCATTTTCTGCAAAATTTATTGGAGCGTCAAGAATATTTTCATTAGAATTTGCATTAAATTTAACACTTTCGCCAGCCACTGCAAAATTTGAAAATGTTATTTTTGAAGTTAAATTTATTTTTGGTAATGATTCAACTGGTGAAAATAAAGCTATTCCACCGTTTGTTCCCATATAAATATCACCTTCATTGTTTTGATAAACAGAATTTACGCAAAATTCATTGCTTGGCAATCCATCTAATGTTGTAAATGATTCGTATTTATTTTCTTTTTCGTTAAATCTAACTAATTTATCTTCAGTGCTATACCATATATTATTATATTTGTCAATTAACATACTTTGTATAAATCCAGAGTATTCATTTTTTGGTATTTCTTTTAAAGTATTGTCTATTACAGAATATTTTGTCAACCAACTTTCACCCCCAAACCATAAATTATGTTCATTATCTTCAACCACAGAATTAATTTGTTTATCTATTAGCAAATCGTCGATACACATTTTTATAATTGTATCATTTTGAAAAATAGTGCTATTAATAATAACTCTATGTTTTGAGTCGATAAACATACTATTTACCCATTTTGGATAAGGTAAATTTTTTATTTGTTCAATTTTATTTTTATTTAGCTTTAAAACAAAAGTTCCATCACCAAGAGTTCCAAGATATAAACTATTAGTAATACTGTCAAATATCATACGTTGAATACGTTGAAAACTAGATTTATAAGGAATATTTTCAAGTTTGCCATTTGCATCTAATCTCGACAAACCACCCATAAAAGTTGAAATCCACAAATTATTGTCATTATCAGTGGCTAAAGCTAAAATAGAATTGTTTGGCAAATTACAATTGTTTGTATAAAATCTTTCATTTGTATTGTTTGGCAACAATTTAAAAAGTCCACCACCATCAGTTCCTGCCCATAAATATCCATCTTGAGTTCCAATAATAGCTGTTACAGGGGCAATGTTGGTTAGTGCAGTTTTATTTATAGTTATACAAGAAAAAGTGATTGCAGTTTTGGGTATTAAAACAATTCCTTTTTGAAAAACAGCAGCCCATATATTTCCTTGATTATCTTCTATTATATCATGAATTTTACAATTTTTTAGGTCAACACGATCACTTTTTAGTTTTGGAATTGTAATTTCTTGACTTTCATTATTATAAATCATTAAGCCATTATCTTCAGAACCAATCCAAAAGCAATTATGATTTTCATAATCAGAAGGACAAACAATTGAATTTATTCGTCCAGTTATATTTGTAGATGGTTTGGTGGTTTGAATTGAACCATCTTTTCTGATATATTTTAGTATACCATGATGATTGGTTCCTATTAACATATCACCTGTTTTTGGGTCTTCTGAAACACAATTTATTACATCTGACTCTTGATTAGGTAATATTAAATTATCTCGTGTAAAATCATTTAAATTGATTTTTATAAAATTTCCTTCGGAAGAAAATGTCCACAAACAATTATAGCTATCTAAATATAAAGTTCCTGGATAAATTGTTTGACACAATGAATTTAAAGTTTGAGTCAAATTTGTTATTGGTGTATTTGTTTTGCAATCTAACGCTACAAGACCATTCCCTGAAACAGTAATTATTAATGCTTCTAAACTTTTACAATAAACCATTGATGAAATAAAGCCGCTATTTATTACCGAGTCTTGTAACGAAAGTTTTATTAATTTACTTGAGTCATTTTTATTATCGTTATAAATTACTCCTCGTGAAGTTCCAAAATATGTTACGTTGTTTTCTCCAAAATAAATACACCTATACGAAGGTGAATTTGGAGAATTTGTGAATTCATGTTTTACTCTATGAAATAAAAAACCATCATATTTTATTGCACCACTTTTTCCTAACAACCAAATATTTCCATTTTGATCTTGATAAATACGATCAATCAAACTTCCGGGTAAAGAATATTGTGCGTCAAAAAATTTTACTTGCTGTGATATGGCTATTATTGGACATAACAATAATAACAATATTGATATAATATGTTTCAATTTATTACGTATTAATTGTTAAAAAAAATTGTGTTGTAAATGTAGTTTTTTTTAATATATTTACAAAATTCATTTTTGTTTTTCTACCTACAAGTCAAAATTTTTTTTTATATTGCATAAAATATCGAGAATAATGAAAAAAATATATTTATTTATAATATTTGCTTTGCTATCAAATATAGTTTTAGCACAAAAACTCAAATCTGGATTTGAAAATATAGAAAATAAAAAATATTCTGATGCCGCAAAAGTATTTAATAAAGCATTAGAAAAAGGCGACGAAACCATTGCTGCTATGTATGGAATGGGATTGTTGTGTAATATTCCTGAATATTCAGGATATAATACTTTAAAAGCCTTTAGATTTGTTCGTAATGTTAATGACAGAATTTTAAAAGCATCTCCAAGTATTAAAAAAGTTTGCAAAGAAAGTTATAAATTTGAATATGAAGATGTTCATAAAAAAATGATTGAAATTGCAAGTGCCGAACTTAAAAAGATTGAAAATGATACATCAAAACAAAATTTTGAATGGTATATTTCAACATTTGAAGGAGCTGATAGTCAAATTGATTTAGCTAAAAATTATTTAGCAGAATTAGTGTGGAAAGATGTTGAAAATTCTAATAATTTTAGACAATATAAATATTTTTATGATAATTTTCCAAATTCAATTCATGCTCAAGATGCTTTAAAAAAATATGAGATTGAATGGAAAAAAATTTGTGAAGATTTTTATTCTGAAGGCGAAATAGAAGAAATGAGAAAATTTGCTACTCAATATCCTGATTATCCTTTTTATACAGACGAAAATCGTGAAAAATTTAAAAATGCTGAATTTGCCGAAAAATTATTATTAAATCTACATTATAATCCTGAAAATGAGCAATATTATAATCAATATATTCAACAAAATGCACCATTACCTTTAGCTTTTGTTGCTGTTCAAAGAATGATTTCTAATTATTTAGAATTTGGAAGATGGGACGACGCTTCTAATATTTTATTATCTTATAAAGATAAATTTCCAAACCAATCAAAAGATATTGATAAAATTGTAAATATATTAAAAGCAAAAACAACAAAAGCTCCATCAAAATCTTTTTCTGACAAAATAAATTCTAAAAATAATGAATATGCACCTGTTTTAACAGCCGATGGCATGACAATGTATTTTTGTGGTTATAATCGTCCTGATAATATTGGTGGCGAAGATATTTTTATTACAAAACGTCAAATTGATGGAACGTGGTCAACGCCTAAAATAATGTCTGAATTTAATACTCCATTTGGCAACGAAGCACCTTTAGCTATAAGTCCAGATGGAAATACGTTACTAATTTACAAAGATTCTGATATTTATTATTCAGAAAAAACATATCGCGGATGGACTCAAATGAAAAAAATGGCTTCATTAAATACACCAGGAGCGTGGGACGCAGATGCTTCGTTTTCTCCTGATGGAAATGCAATATTTTTTATTTCAGACCGAAAGGGTAATATTGGACGTCATCATCCTCATGAAGAAAGTTTTCATGGCGCACTTAGTGGAAATTTAGACATTTATGTTTGTGTAAAAGATGAAAATGGAAATTGGGGTGAACCTATTAATCTTGGACCTCAAATTAATACTCCTTTTGCAGAACGTAGTCCTATTTTGGCTTCTGATATGAAAACTTTATATTTTAGTAGTGATGGTCATTATGGTTTAGGACGATTAGATGTTTTTATGGCTACTCGTTTGTCTGATACTAGTTTTACTCAATGGTCAGAACCTATTAATTTGGGTAAAGAAATCAATACTCCAGAAAATGATTACAATTATGCAATTATGCCTGATGGAGAGAATGTTTTGTTTACAAAATTTTCAAATACAGAAAGCGATATTTGTGTTTCGCCATTGCCAATTGATCGACGACCTAATGTGGTTGCTTCTGTTTTTGGGCGTGTTACTGATTCTTTAAAACACATTTTGCCTGCATCGATTAAATGGGAAGATCTTGAAACTGGTAAGATTTTGGGAAATTTAAAATGTGACCCAACTAATGGAAGTTATTTTATAACTCTTCCTTCTGGTAAAAATTATGGTTATTATGTTGAATATGAGGGATATTATCCTGTTAGTGGAAACTTAAATACTGAAAGTTTAAAAACTGGGAAAAATATTGAACATAACATAATAATGTATTCTATTCAAGATATTTTAAATGGAAAAGTTTCTATTAAATTGAGCAATATTTTCTTTAGTGTAGATAAAGCAGATTTAAAATCAGAGTCTTACGCCGAATTAAATAGATTATCTGCATTTTTATCTGCAAATTCAGGCGTAAAATTAGAAATTTCAGGACACACTGATAGTAACGGTTCTGCAGAACATAATAAAACTTTATCACAACGAAGAGCTGAAGCTGTTAAAGAATATTTAATTAGTCAAGGTTGTGATTCTGACAAAATAGATGCCGTTGGATATGGCGCAGAAAAACCTGTTTCTTCTAATTCTACAGAACAAGGTAGAGCTCAAAATAGAAGAGTTGAATTTAAAATTATTAAATAACAAATTATTTTGGATAACTATTTTTAAGATATTCAAGATGTTGTAGAAAATTATTATTAAATTTTTCACGACATTCGTTTCTCAAAATATCTTTTTTATTATAATAAGTCATATATCCTGTAAAGAATGTGTTATTTACATTTCTATTTTGATATTGTTTAACTTTATTTGCATCAATTAAATCAAAACCTAAAGTGTCAACAGATTCAAATATATCGTTGATTGCTTGACGTTTAATGTTATTTTTGATAGTTGTATCAGTTAAGGCAATAAAATTTTGAGAATTATAAATAGAGTCAATTTTTTTTGCACCATAAAGATAGTGCATTGCAAGTTTTTCATTATCACTAATCAAAAAAGAATATCTAATTAAAGCTTTAGAACTATCTCCGTATTTAGATTTTAAATAATATTTAGCCCCATTTTCGCCAACATAATCAGCAATATTTTCATTTAATTCACTATTATCTTTCACAAAAATAGTACTATGAGTTAATTCATGAATAATCAATTCCGCCAAATTAGCTTCATCACGTCTTAACATACTTGACAAAACAGGATCTTTAAACCATCCCATAGTACTCCAACCACCTGGATTAACAATTCTTGTATCATAACCTAGTTGTTGAAGTTTCTGAGCTTCTTTTTCTGCGTCTTTTTCGTCAAAAAATCCTTTATAAGGCAGTTTTCCAACAACAGGAAATTTCCATAAATATTTTTTCATAGCATATTTTTCGCACGCTTGAACCACATAGGCTGTTGGTGCTCCTTTTAAATCATAAACAGCTGTATAATTTTTACTATCGTTAAGTTTCAATGAGTCAATAGCAAAACGTCTAATTTCTTTAATTAAAATCAATTTTTGTTTCAATGAGTCGGGATATTCTTCATCTTGCAAAAGTTCATCAATAGGAACTGCATTTTTAACCATTTTAAATTGTCCAATTCCTTGAGTTATAGCATATCCAACAAGTTTACAATTTGCTAACAAAAGCATCAAAACTATTAATCCAAACAATGTGAAAAAACGCGCAATTTTGCTCATCTTTTTATATTTTTTTATAATGAAATTGGTCATGATTTTCTTCTTTCACTTAATTATTAATTCATTTTATCTACAAAGATACAAAATTTTCATACCTTTGCCCAAAATCATATTTTTAAATGCAAAATATTAACGAACTAAAAAATTTTTATTCGCTTCGCGCTGATAAATATAAATCTGAAACTGAGACTTTTACCCAAAAGTTAAAAACTACAAATATTATTCGTGGAATAGTATTTATTTCAACAGTTACTTTAGCTATAATATTGGCTAACTTTTCGTTATGTGCTATGTTTGCTGTTATTATTATTGGATTAGTAGTTTTTGGAAGAATTGTAGTTTTAAGTGCAAAATACCAAAAAATCAAAGAATATAATTCTGCAATGTTTATTGTAAATCAAAACGAATTAAAATCTTTAGATAATGATAATTCAGCTTTTGATGATGGTAAAGAATTTATAAATAGCAATCATAATTTTAGTTATGATTTAGATATTTTTGGCAAAAATTCTATATTTCAAAAAGTTAATCGATGTTCAACCAAAGGAGGTTATAAACTTTTAGCAAATAAATTTCAAAATCAGTTACTTGACGCAAATGAGATATTAAAATATCAAAATTCGGCTAAAATTTTTGAAAACGAAGTTGATATTCGACAAAATTTTCTTGCATGTAGTATTATAAATAAAGATGATATTTCAGAAGAAGATATTAACAATATTTCTAACGAAAAGCTATTTTTTAGTAAATCTAAAATTTGGAAAATTTTACCATATTTTATTATTACACTTACAATTACATCTGTTATTTTGTCTTGTTTTGACATTATACATTATATTTGGGCAATAATTTTATATTGTACACAATTTTTTATTATAATTTCAAATAACAAAATAACTAACGAACTAGCATCAAAAGTTGATAAAAAAGTATCAGCATTTAATAAAGAATATGAATTATTTTTGATTTTAGAAAAATGTGAAAACATTCCTCAATATATTCATGATTTAATGAAACAATCTTCTCAATCAAACAAAGTTAGTGATGCAATTTTACAACTAAAAAAAATATCAAAACTTTATGAATATCGTGGAAATCTTGCATTTGCAATTTTTGCAGAAGGTTTTGCTCTTTATGACATATTAGTGAATATCAAATTTGAAAAATGGCAAAAACAATATTGTAAAAATATAAAATCATGGTTTGAGACAATTTCAGAATGTGATGTTTTGTTTAGTTTAGCAAATTTAAAATTTAATAATCCAGATTGGACATATCCAACGCCAAGCAATCAAGAATTTTGTTTAATAGCAAAAAATGCTGGACATCCATTAATTAACTCACAAAAATGTATAAAAAATCCGATAACATTTAGTAATTGTCCTTATTTATTGATAATTACAGGAGCAAATATGGCAGGAAAAAGTACATATTTAAGAACAATTGGAACAAATATAGTTTTAGCACAAATAGGAGCTCCTGTTTGTGCGCAAATGTTTGAATGGAAACCTGTAAAATTGATGACAAGTATTCGTACAAGTGACTCTGTTCAAGATAGTGAGTCTTACTTTTTTGCTGAACTAAAACGTTTACAAACAATTGTAAATCAATTAGAAAACGGAGAAACTATATTTGTAATAGTAGATGAAATGTTGCGTGGAACAAATTCAAAAGATAAACATGATGGAAGTGAAAAATTCTTGAAAAAATTGATGAAATACAATTGTTATGGAGTTTTTGCAACTCATGATATTGATATAGGTGAAATGAAATCTGATTATCCACAAAATATTGATACAAAATGTTTTGAAATATCATTTCAAGGAGATAATCTTTTGTTTGATTACACTTTGAAAGATGGAATTAGTAAAAATCTTAATGCCTCATTTTTAATGAACAAAATGGGTATTATTGATTAGTTGTTTTTTAGATAAGTTTAATATTATTTATAAAAAAATATTATAGTAATTTAAGGTTCTTACAGAAGTATTTAACTATTAATTTTTATTGACAAACATAAAAAAATCATTATCTTTGCAAAATAAACTTTGTAATTATTAATTGAAAATGATAACCATAGCCAATCCGATATACGACTCAGTATTTAAATATATGATGCAAGATCCAAGAGTTGCAAAAATATTTTTGCAAAATCTTTTGAATTGTACCATCGAAGAACTTGTTGTTAAAAACAATGAAATAATAACAATAGAAATAGATAATCTAAAACTCTCAAAATTAGATTATTCAGCCCGTATAGTTCAAGATAATGGCGAAAAAGTATTGGTAACAATAGAATTGCAACGAGCATTTGAAAAAACAGAAGTAATGCGATTTCGTAAATATATTGGTGAACAATATATTAGCTCTGAAAATTGTTTCAAAAATACAATTGTAGTCAACAATCAAAAAAAGGTTATCGACGAACCAATTCCAATAATTGCAATTTATCTTTTAGGACATAATTTAGATAACATTAAACAAGCAATCATAAAATCAAAAATAGATTTTGTAGATTATCAAAACAAACCAATAAAAGGCTATCAAACTGAAAGTTTTATAAAAGGCTTGATACATAATTTGATAATAGTACAAATAAAACGTTTACCCGAAAAACCAAAAACAAAATTAGAAGAAATATTATCAGTATTTAAACAAGATAATCCTAAAACAGACAACAACAAACAGTTGTTAGATATTTTAGACTACGACAACAATTCCGACGAATATAAAACAATAGTAAATTGCTTAGTAAAAGCCATTTCAAATAAAAGTGTTCGTAAACATATGGAATTAGAAGACACACTTCGTAGAGAAATAGAACTAAATGAAGAAACTAATAAATTGAATTTTGCAGAAGGTTTAGAAAAAGGCGAAAAAATCGGTTTAGAAAAAGGCGAAAAGATTGGTCTAGAAAAAGGTCGAGAAGAAGGCGAAAAAATTGGAATTGAGAAAGAAAGAGCCAAAGCCTATCAAGAAAAAATTGAAATGGCAAAAAAGATGAGAACTATGAATATGACAATTGAACAAATATCTCTTGTAACAAGTTTGTCAAAAGAAGAAATTGAAAAATTGTAATTCAAGTTTTCAATTTCTTTTTCTTTATCAGTCTAGAATATAAAATCTAATTATTTATCTTTCAATCACTAAAATAAAATTTCTTTTCAAATTAAAATGTTAGTGATTTAATAAATTTATTTTACATATAAATAAACCATTTGTTTCTATAACCATGATTTTTGTTGAAATATCCTGTAATAGAAAGGTTTATAACTTTGTTTGGTGGATTAATCATGTTTTTAAAATTGTAGTATTTAAATCCTAACGAAAAACCTATACCTGAAAATCTCTGATAAATACCAATACCTGGCGAATGAAATATTTGATTTTCAGGTTTGCTATCAATAGAACCATCAAATTTACCACTACATGTAGAAAATTGATATTGAACAAAAGCTCCAGCGTCAGGTAATTTTTGGTGTGTAATAGAAAAACGTTTTTCAAGCGTTAAATGAAAAAAATATAGTTTTTCTCTTAATTGACTAAAATTGTGTTCTGAATTTTTAACAACAGAGGCACAATATCCTGGACGAAACGAAAAAGCAGTATAAATTGAAGAATTGGAGAGAGCTTCATGCAATCCTAATTGAATTCCCATACGATATTCATGTTTACAAAATTCTTGAATAAATCCTAAAGAAACGGCTGATAATATAAAATGTTTTTTGTTTTTTATACCTTTAGATTTAAAATATTCTCTATTATCTGGATTTAAAAACAAAATACTAGAAGTTGTTAAATTATTCCCATTTTTGTCAAGATCATGTATATTAGCACCGTTTTTTAACAACAATTCTGACATTTTAGCATCTGCGAAAATAGAAGAATATACAATAGGAGTTCCATATTCACATTTTTGATTAATATCTGCACCGTTTTTTAATAACCATTTTACCATATTTGTGTCATTTTTTTCAATTGCTATTACTAAAGGTGAAATATTAAAAATAATAGTATCAGGAATTTCATTTATTTTAGCTCCATAATCAATAAGTAATTGAGCCATAATACTATCACCAAAATAAGTTGCTACTTGTAATGGTGATCTAAAATTGCAAATTTGATTAGGATTTGCGCCATGAAATAATAGGACGTCTGCACATTCAAGATGACCATAATAAACAGCTTGAAACAAAGGAGTATAACTATTAACCGAGTCAACAATATTTGGATTTGCATTGTATTGAAGCAAAATATCCGCAGTTTTAGGATAATTTTGAATTATAGAACTAGTTAATGCACAAACAACATTGTTGTATGGCGAAACATAATTTGGATTTGCTCCATAATCTAATAATAATTTACAAATCTCATCTCTACCTTGATCAGAAGCATACATAAGAGGAAATATACCTTGAGTATCATAACCATTTGGATTTGCTCCATTTTCTAATAAAATAGAACATATAGTTGAATTATTATTATTAATTGCGCATTTTAAAGCAAAATCTCCGAATGAATTTAAATAATTAGGGTTAGCACCTTCTTGTAAAAAATATTTTACTAAAGTAGTATCATTTTTTTGACAAGCTGAAATTAATAAGTCATTTTCATTTTGGGTTTCTTGTGAATAAACAGAAGAATAAATAAATAAAAGAAGAAATAAAATTATCCTTTTTTTCATAGTGATTAGTATTTTAGTGTTAATTATAATGTAAAATTATCCTTATCATTTAAATATTTTTTTAATTTTCTGATATTATTTAATAAATTTTTATCAATATTAATTGATTTCCAAAATTTATTTTGATAATTTTGAGAAATAACAATATTTTCGTCTGGTGTTTCAAAATAACTTTCACCCAACCCATTAACGTTGATAACATAACAAACATTTTCTATAGCACGAGCTTTGCAAAGTATTTTTCTATCATATTTTCGGATTAAAGGCCATTGAGAAACACATAATAAAATATCGTAATTATTATCATTTCTACACCAAACAGGAAATCTTAAATCGTAGCAAATTATTGGTCTAATTTTAAAACCTTTATATTCAAAGTTAATTATTTTATCACCAAAATTTACGAATTTTTTTTCAAAATTACCGAATAAATGTCGTTTATCGTAAAAATAAGTTTCTCCATTTGGTAAAGTTGCACAAAAGCGATTATAAATTTTATTGTTTTCTTTAATATAAAAACTACCTGCCACTGCAATATTATACATTTTAGACCATTTTTGAAATAAAAGAACATTATTTTCTCCATTAAAAGAAGAATTAATATCCACATCAAATCCAGTATCAAATACTTCTGGAAAGATCCAAAATTCTATATTCTTATTTTGTTTTATGATATTTTCGCATAATTCAATATCAAATACATTATTTTTGATAATATCATTTTCAAAAAAACCGATTTCCATATATTAACTATTTTCTGCATTAAACCCAGCAATTGAAATTCGAATATCCTCGTAAGAATATTGTTCTTTAAGTGCAAAATAAATTTCTTTTAGATTTAAAATTTTAGGATTTTCAGCTAAAAACATACAAATTTTATCATAAATTTCACTAGAAATTAGTTTTCTAGGATCGATTTCACCTTGTTCAATATGTTTTAATAAATGACCAACAATGGTAGATTTAGCAAGATTTCTCTTTTTGCATATTTCATCAATAGAAGCCCCTTCTTTTATTAATTGAAGAGATTTTTCTTGCGTAGAAAGCGATTCAAAAAGCGCATCTTCTATCACATTAACAGCAACAGGCATACCTTTTTCTCTGCGATATTTAATTATAATATCAAAAACTTGTTTACCAAATGCTTTACCTTTAGTTCCTCCCATTCCTTTAATTTTAATAAGTTCTTTATATTCAGAAGGAATAGCATCAGCAATTGCAACCATTGTTTTTGTTGTTATAATTTCTTTAGTATCAACATTGTTTTCTTTCGCAATTTTTTTACGCCAATCTGATAATATTTTATACAAATCAGGATTTTTAGTAGTTGTAGTTGTGGAAACGGTATATGTTGTTTGACTTTGTTTTGTAGTTCCTGGAGTTAACGAAAGTTTTGATTTTGTGTCAAGATATTGAGAAATCGAAAAACGATCTTTTAAAGCATTGATACAACCTTTTTTAATAGAATAAGTAGTTTTAAAATTTGATAATGCTTCTTCGATTCTTTTAGCTTTTGCTTTATCGTCACAATCAAAAGCAAATTCGTTGATAATTGGAGTTACAAATGTATTGATTTTATCTAAATAATATATGCAACCTTTTGAAATACGCTGAATTATCTCATCTTCTTTTTCAGGATAAATACAAGAAATATATTTAGATTTGATAACTGCAATAAATTTTTCAGCAACAGTCATCATTTCTGTATATATTTTAGAGTCAACGTTGTTTAAAATATTTGTATTTCCAATAACAGAGCTACCACCCTCTGCTACAGCACGTTGTAAAGTTTGTAAATTAGCATGAAGTGTTGAAAAATCAAACATATCTTCCACTAATTCATAAAAATACATTCTTCGATCTTCGGTTAAAGCGTCGGAAGTAGGCATTTTTTCTTCAACAATGTTTGCAAAATTTTTAATTGTTGGATCAGAAATAATATCAGATGGTTGTAATGGATTTAGCAAGATAAGACCTTCCAAAGTTCTACAACGACTTAAAGCTACATAAACTTGTCCATGAGCAAAACTATGAGCAGCGTCAAGCAACATTTTGTCAAATGTAAGTCCCTGACTTTTATGAATTGTAACAGCCCATGCAGTTTTAAGAGGAATTTGTGTAAATGTTCCAACAATCTCTTCTTTAATCTCTTTTGTAATTTTATCAACAGTATATTTTGTATTTTCCCATTTCATTGGTTTAACATAAATATTATTGCTGTCGCCTTTACATTTAACAACAACAGTATCTTCTTCAAAACCAACAATTCTACCAATTTTACCATTATAAAAACGACGTTCAGAACCAGTATCATTTTTTATAAACATTACAACACTGTCTATTTTAAATGATAAATTTTTTTCAATTGGATACGAAGTTTCAGGAAAATCACCTGTAATTTCAGCACTAAAAGATTTAATTTCAGTATTTAGTTCTAATAAATGAAGAGAATTTATTCTATCTGCTTGAGCATTTGTAGTTACAAGTGTAACAATATCGTCGTCATCTTTTGGTTGATAATTAGGAATATATCTTGAATTTAAAGTTTTTAAAGTTTTTTCATCAGCAAATCCGTTACGAATAGAATTTAAAATATCAATATAAGTAGTGTCGGTTTGACGAAAAATTTGGTTAAGTTCAATACAAACGTAAGAAGTTTGTTGCCATGCTTTACTGCCAAAAAAATAAAATGTATCATAATAAGGTCGTAGAATTTCTTCATCTTCTTGACGAACAACAGGCGAAAGTTGCTGCATATCACCAATTAACAATAATTGTACACCACCAAAAGGATGTTTATTTCCACGATATCTTCTTAAAACAGAGTCGATAGAGTCGAGTAAATCGGCACGAACCATACTAATTTCGTCAATAACAAGAAGTTCTAACGAACGAATAATATCAATTTTTATTTTAGAAAAAGCTCTATCAGGCTCTGAATTATAACCAGGAACTTGCGGACCAAAAGGTAGTTGAAAAAAAGAATGCAGAGTTACTCCACCTGCGTTAATAGCAGCCACGCCTGTTGGAGATGTAACAATCATGCGTTTTGGAGATGTTTCTCTTAATTTTTTTAAAAATGTTGTTTTTCCTGTTCCTGCTTTTCCTGTTAAAAAAACATTTCTACCTGTATAAAATAAATAATCAAAAGCTAAATTTAAACGCTCATTTGATACAAAATTTTCCATTTTTAATATTCGCTTTGATTTGAATTGATTTCTAAAGGTTTAACATTCGATTTTTTATTTTCTGCTATATATTTTAAATATTCATTAGCTACAATTCCATCACAAAGTCCCACAATAGGAACAGTAATTTCATCAATATTAGTCCATTGCATAATAGAAATAAATAATTCTGTAGCAGGCAAAATAACATCTGCACGGTCGGAATTTAATTCCATAAATTTCATTCTTTCGTTAAAATTATGAGATAATAATTCTTTCCTTATTTTTTGTATTTTTCTAAGCGACAATGGGTTATCTTTTTCTACATTTGCTTTTTTGAAAATTTTATTTATATTTCCTCCAGAACCAATAAGTTGAATTTTATTAGATTTGTTTATAATATTTAAAAGCCATTTTTTTAATCTTTCAAATTCATCTTGCGACGTTAAACCTTTTAAAATTCTAATAGTTCCAAGTTTAAAAGATGCAGATTCAATATTTTGATTTAGATTAAAAAAAGTAATGTCAAGACTACCACCACCTAAATCAATATATAAATAATCGTGTTTTGGTTTTAAGAAACTCAGTTTTCTGCTTTGAAACAAAAGAGAAGATTCTTCTTCGCATGAAATAATATCGATATTTAAACCTGCAAAACGTTTAACATCAGCCACAATAGCATCAGCATTTGATGCTTCGCGTAAAGCAGACGTAGCACAAACTCGATATATTTTGAGTTGTTCTACTTCCATTAATAGTTTAAAAGCTTGCATCACTTTTATTAAGTTGATTTTTTTCAACTCACTAACTAACCCAGAAGTAAAAACATCTTCACCTAAACGTAAAGGTATTCTATGTATGGATTCTTTGTAAACTGTAGTTTGCTCAGAGTCTTCCAAAACATTGGCAATAAAAAGCCTAATTCCATTTGAACCAATATCAATGGCTCCTATTTTAAGAAAATTCATAGAGGTGTAATTAATTAATAAAACAAATAAATAAGAGCTTTAAAATTCAAAATTTATAAATTGTCCGCAATCCATCATATTAGATATTGATATTTAGGATAACGGACAAATATATAACAATTTACAATTAAATTAATCTAATAATTTACTAGCTAAAGCAGCAAGTTCGCTTCTTTCGCCGTGCATAAGATTTATGTGAGCAAAAACATTTTGCCCTTTCATTTTATCTGCTAAATAAGACAATCCGTTTGATCTCATATCCAAAAATGGACTGTCAATTTGTTCAACATCGCCCATAAAAACCATTTTGGTATTTTCGCCAGCACGAGTAATAATTGTTTTAATTTCGTGAGGAGTCAAATTTTGTGCTTCGTCAACAATAAAAAAAACATTAGACAAACTTCGTCCACGAATATAAGCAAGAGGCGAAATCAAAAGTTTTTCGTCTTTCAACATTGCGTCGTAACTTTGGCTAGCTTTGCTATTAATGCCAACAGCTTGTTTTATAACATTTAAATTATCAAACAAAGGTTGCATATAAGGGCTAATTTTTTGTTTTTCATTGCCAGGAAGATAACCTAAATCTTTGCCTCCTAATGCAACAATAGGACGAGCAAGATATATTTGATGATAATTTTTAGATTGTTCTAAAGCACCAGCTAAAGCCATAAGAGTTTTTCCAGTACCAGCTTTACCTGTTATTGTAATCAATTTAATATCATCACGCATAAGAGCGTCCATTACAAAACTTTGTTCTGCATTACGAGGAGTAATACCGCTTGATTTATATTTTTTTACTTTGTCAATTGAATTATTAGTTGGATTATAGTAACAAAGAACATTAGATTTTTCGTCGCCAACAATAAAATATTCGTTAGGGAAAAATTCTTGATTAATTCCACTTTCTTCAAGTTTAACGCTACTTTCTCTGTATAAACGACTTACAAAATCATCTTTTGTGTTATCAATAGTTCTAATTCCATCAAAAAGTCGCGCAGTATCAGAAACTTTGCCAGTTTTATAATCTTGAGCTTCCATTTGAAGAGCACGAGCCTTCATTCTCAAGTTAATATCTTGTGAAACTAAAATAACATGTTTTTTTGGATTATTTTCTTTAATCCAAATAGCAACTGATAAAATTTTATGATCAGGAATTGGTTCAGAAAAAGCCATTTTCATTTGTTCGTTAAATGGTTTTCCGTTTATAATAAACAAATTACCATGATCTTTACCAAGCGAAATACCATTTTCTAAATCTAAATTATTTTCAGACAAACGGTCAAGTTCACGCATAAATTCACGAGCTTGTAGATTTATGGTTTCGTTTCCTTTTTTAAATTTATCAAGTTCTTCTAAAACTACAATTGGTATAACAATATCGTTTTCTTCAAAATTATATATGCTGTGAAAATCGTGCAAAATAACGTTTGTATCAAGCACAAAAGTTTTTTTATTTGACTGTTTCATAATATTTTGTTTTATGGTTATTAACAAATTTGACAAAAATTGATTATTCAAATTTAGTGATAAAATATCAAAAATCAAAATTATTTTAATAGTATGTTCAGAGCTAATAATTTAAAAAAAATAATAATTTTCGATGCTAGCTTATTACTTAATACGCTATTAAATTACTAAATTATTTGTATCTTTGTATCATGAAACGTAACAGAGACACAGATAACGAAGTATCACAATTATATACTTTAATAAGTGGAGGCGAAAGTCAAACACTTGATTTTAAATTTGCAATAACAGATAGCAAAAAAATAGCAAAATCACTTTCTGCATTTGCAAATACAGATGGTGGTTCGCTTTTGATAGGCGTAAAAGACAATGGTGTAATTGCAGGAACTGATGGTGATGAAGAATATTATATGATAGAAACTGCTGCACAAATATATTGTAGACCAGAAGTAAGATTTTCGGCACATTTAATAAATGTAGGTGAAAAAAATGTATTAAAAATAGATATTCCAAAAGGAAAATCTCGACCATATTGTGCAAAAGATAATAATGATAAATGGCTTGCTTACGTTAGGGTTAAAGATGAAAATGTTTGTGCAGATCGAATAATATTTCAAAGTTGGAAAAATCAAAATTCTTCTAAATCATTGGCAATAAAATATCGCCGTCATCAAGATTTTGTAATGAAATATCTTGAAGAAAAAAATAAAATTTCGGTTCAAGAAGTTTCTAAATATCTTGAACTTAAACGTTATGAAGCAGAAAATGTATTAATATCACTTATGACAGCGAGTGTTATTGAACCAATTTTTGATTTTAAACCTCAAATATTTTATGTTTTAAAAAATAATTTATAATTTATTATAACATGAAAAAAAATACAGAATTTGATGAAAAAATATTAAAAAGTTTTGACTTAAGTTTTGAAAAACTACAACAAATATCACAAGCAATGGAAGATGAGAATGTTTCTGTTGATGATATGGCAATATATGCAAAACAATGTTTACCATTAATCAAAGCTTGCAAAAACAAATTAGCTGAAACTCAAGTAGATATTGATTTATTAGTAAAAGAATTAGAAGATTATAAATAATCTTAATTTTCAATATTAAAAACAACCATTTCAGGGTGACATGTGGTACGAATAGGAGGTCCCCATGTTCCATAACCTGATGAAACATAAATATATGTTGAGGATTTTTTTATTAATCCAAAAGAATTTTCATATATTTTTTTTGTTAAAAAATTTATTGGCCAAAGTTGTCCATGATGAGTATGTCCAGACAATTGTAAATCAATATTGTTTTGTTCTGATTCTTCAAGATGGTATGGTTGGTGAATAATATTAATTAAAAATAATTGATTATTAATATTTTGCATTAAGTCTTTCAGATTTTTTCTAAAATGCCCATCTTGTCTTCCTATTAAACTTACACCTAAAGGTAGGGTTAAAACGCTATCTTGTAATACAGTAACGCCATTTTCATTGAGAAATTTACAAGCCAAATTCACATTTCCCATATAATCATGATTTCCTGTAACAGCATAAACACCAAAATTAGTTTTAATGGTTTGCAATATTTTATCAGCATTAGTTTGAAGAACAGGAGTTGGATCTCCATCAAAAAAATCACCTGCAATAATTACAAAATCAGCATTTTCGTTGTTAATTCTATTAACTAAAGTGTTTAAATATTTATCTTTATTCATCATTCCCATGTGAATATCACTAACTAATATAAATTTAAAACCTCGAGAAATAGATTTTTCAGTTTTTAATGTAATTTCTTTTCTTATAGGATATTGTGCATTAAAATAACCTATAATCAAAATTAAACAACAAACAATGCCACTAATTAAAGAGAAAAAATAAGCTTTATTATCTTCAGCAATGTATTTAAAAGTTAACCATTCCGCCTTAAATGTAAATGAATTTATAATTCGTGCAAAATCAATAACAATATATATAATAAATAAATATAACATTGCAGCTAAAACCCAATTACCAAAAGTAACAAAAGGTTGAGCTATCATAAAATGTTGTTTATGAGTAAGCACAAGCCCAGTAAAAAAACTTGTTACAGCTAAAATATAAACAATTCGAGCAGCAATTCCTTTCCAAGAATTTGCTAATGGCATAATACATTTTAATCTGGAGTAAATGTAAAAACATGCAATACAATATAATGCAATAAAAAATAGTAAAAAAAATGGCATATTTTTCATTAAAAAATTAGTTAAAAATTTTCTGTAAAATTATTAGATAAATGATAACTTTGCAACATTAAAAATGTGAAAAAATTAAAAAATATAAAATAATGAAACCAACTTTATTAGTATTAGCAGCAGGTATGGGAAGCCGCTATGGTGGATTAAAACAAATCGATAAACTTGGACCTTCAGGACAAGCAATTTTGCAATATTCTGCATTTGACGCAGCAAGAGCAGGATTTGGAAAAGTAGTATTTGTAATTCGCCGTGATATTGAAAAAGATTTTTGTGAATTAGTTCTTCCAAAAGTAAAAAAACATCTTGACGCGGAATATGTTTTTCAAGACAAAACAGATTTACCAGAAGGATTTTCATTACCTGCTGATAGAGAAAAACCTTGGGGAACAGGTCATGCAATTTTAGCTGCAAGAAATGTTATTAAAGAACCTTTTGCTGTTATAAATGCAGATGATTTTTATGGAAAAGAAGCATATCAAACTATTTATGACTATTTTTCAAGTTTAAAAGATTGTGAAGATAATAAATATTGTATGGTTGGTTATCCTGTAACTAACACATTATCAGAATATGGAACAGTATCTCGTGGAGTTTGTAACACCGACAATGATGGAAATTTGACCAATGTTGTTGAACGTACAAAAATTATTCGAGAAAATGGTCAAATAGTTTATATCGAAGACGACCAAAAAACTCCAATTGCAGATAATACACCAGTTTCAATGAACTTTTGGGGATTTACGCCATCATTTTTTGAATATTTAAAAAGAGATTTTAAAGAATTTTTGAAAGATAATATTTCAAAACCCAAAGCCGAATTTTTGATTCCAACAGTTGTTGACAACTTGATAAAATCAGGAACTGTTACAACAAAAGTTTTAACTTGTAATGCAAAATGGTTTGGTGTAACATATAAAGAAGACCGACCAATAGTAGTACAAAAATTTGCTGATTTAACTCAAGCCGGAGAATATCCAGCTGATTTTTAATATTTTATAAGAAATGAGATTAAATTTTAATCTCATTTCTTTTATTTTATAAATTGAAAAACTATCTTTAAAATTTAACTCCAAGAGAAAATACATTCGTTCGATAATCATAGCTATTTTTGCTTGCATCCATAAAACAATAGTCAAATGAAAATCTATTAAATTTGATACCGATTCCTAATGAAGGCACATAACTATATGATTTAGAAATATAAACATTGTTATTTTTCATAAAATCAGTTATTCCCATTCTGAAATATACAAAATCACGATACGAAATTTCTAATCCTGCTGAAGGATTAAGATTAGCAAAATTTGAACTTATTAAATAATTTCGTTTTCCATCAAATGTTATTTGAGAACCTATTTCTGCTAAAAACTGGAAATTATTCCAATTATATTTATAAGCAATAGAAAATAAAACAGATGGTGCAGTTTGTTCAATAGAATTTTCAGGAATTGAATTTCCTGTTGAAACATAAACAGAGTCAAATTTAGATTTATTAATATTCCAAATGTCGAAAGTTGTAGTAATATCACGCAAAACTAAACCAAAAGAAAAATTATTAATTTTGTATGACGAAGCTAAATCAATTCCAAAACCGTAAGCATTAGCAAAATTTCCTTGATGACGAAATATAAGTTTAACATTTGCGCCAACCGAAAGATTAGGAATGTTAGCAAATTTTTTACCAATTGAAAAATATAAAGCATAGTCAGCCACCGAAAAATATGAGATATTAGAAAAATTCATATTTCCATCATAATCAAATAAATATATAGTATTTTGAATGTCGTCGATACCTAAACGAATAAAAGAAAAACCTAAAGACATTAAACTATCAGTTTGATGACAAGCAGATAAAAAATCGTAGTTTGCTAATTCACCAAAATAAAAACAATGCATAGCAGAAATATCAGATTTATAATCAGAAGCAAACATTAAAGAAGGATTCCAAAAACCAGCTTCAGCGCCATAGCAAGAGGCAACAGCACAACGCCCTAAAGCCATTTCACGAGCAGAATTACCTATATTTAAAAAGTCGTTACCATATTTGGCAATTTGTCCCTTACAATTAAAAATTGAAAACATACACAAAATTGTAACAATAAATTTTTTCATAAATCTAAAAATATTGATTCCTATTTTTCGACAAAATTAATTATTTGAATAACACTTGCAAAACTCGTAACAGCTTATCTAACAAAACATGAACAAAACTAAATAAAATATAATTCAAAATAAAAGTAAACATATATTATAATATGTCAGAAAATGGTCTTATATTTGCAAATTGAAAGGAAATTTTACTAATTAAAAAATGTCGGGAATAATTTCAAAATTAAAGTTTGTTCCGAGCATGTTAACATGTTCGAGTGCATTGTGCGGAATAATGGCAACATTTTTAGCACTAGATGGCGAAAAAAGTTTAGTTTACGCTTCTTATTTAATATTGATTGCATCGGTTTTTGATTTTAGTGATGGATTTGCAGCTCGTTTGCTTAATGCAAAAAGTGAATTAGGAAAACAGCTTGATTCGTTGGCAGATGCAGTAAGTTTTGGCGTTGCTCCTACAGCAATAATGTTTGCTTTAATGAAACATGCTCTAAAAGTAAATGGAAGTTTTATTAATTTTGAGGGATGGCAAATTGCAATTCTAATAAGTTGTACAATAATTGTAATTTGTTCAATACTTAGATTAGCAAAATTTAATATTGATCCTGAACAAAGTTATGGTTTTAAAGGACTAGCTACACCAGCAAACGCTATATTAATTGCATCAATTCCTTTAATAAATGCTATGAACCCAGAAGATTTTTGGATTTATTCTTTTGCTCATGCTTTATTTGACGTTAGTTTCCCATTTTCTGCAACTTTAGCTCTAATAGCTTTGCAAGTTTTTGTTTTTGATAACATTTGGTGGTTGTTACCTATATGTATTATTTTTTCTTTGATGATGGTTACAAACGTGCCAATGTTTTCTTTAAAAATGAAAAGTTACAAATATCAAGATAATAAATTGGTTTATAACTTTTTGATTTTTGCAGTTATAATGTTGCTTATTATTCAATGGATTGCCGTTCCATTTATTATTTTAGGTTATGTTTTAGTATCTGTTATTAAATGGATTTGTACTAAAAAGAATAAATAATTGATATAATTAAATAGAGAGATAAAAACTAAACGTCTAACAATTTTTTGTTAGGCGTTTTTTATATAAAAAAAATCCGTCTTTCCAAAAAATCAGAATAGACGGATTATCATAAATTAAAAATACTGCCTAAATTTAAAATTTAATTATGCACGAGATTTAATCAACTGATTTATAGCTGAAGAATTTACATTATTGTGAAATTTAACCTCAGTGCAAGGTTTAAATTCGTATGGAATAAACTTAAACATTTGAGAATAAACGGTTTTACAATTATCATCACAAAGAATTTTTATTTTTATAATAGAAGAAGTTTTGTGACTAATTTTTTTCAATTCTTCAAAGTTTTCAGCACTATATAAAGAATTTATCTCACCAGATTTTTCTGCGTCAAAGTCAAGTTCATAAAGTTTAAGTTCTTGTCCATTATAATAATAGTGATTTTGTTTTACTAAAAACATTATAATTCCACCACATAAAGATGCAATTCCCATTACAATTAAAAACATAGTTAAACTACCGTTTTGTGTATCAATACGTTGAAGAATAAAACATAAAATTCCTAGAACTACAGCACCAAGCCATTTAGTTTTGAATTTTTTTTGAATTTCAACATTTCCGTTTGTTAATTCTGTAATATTTTCTTCAATTGATTTTATATTTGTTTCGTTTTGATTTGTCATTTTTTTACAATTTTTAAAAGATTTATAAATAGATAATTGATAGTCAATAACGCATAGTTATTTTATGTTATGACTATAAATTTTAATAAATACTACAAATTATCAATTAATTAAGAGTATAATATTTTCTTAAAAAATGAACATTCGTATTTATTTTGAATAAAAATGGATTAGAAAAAAATGAAAATCAAATTCTGAGTTTACATGTGTAATACAAATAATAACCATCAGTTTCTAAAATATGACGAAAAAATGTATGTTTAAATAATTCACACTTTAATAGACTAATAAAGATATTATTTGAAGAACATTTAGCAAGAAAATATTTTTTTTTAGAAATTATTCGTTGAAAAAAATTAACGCGTGGCAAATTACGAACAATTGATGCAATAGGCTGAATTTGAACAGCATCAAATGTTGTTTTAGGTAAATTATTATTTTGAGTATCTGTATCAGTTATTGTTTGACTTTCATGTGGATATATAATATTTTGATGGTCGTTAATATGATTACAACCATTCAAAAATATAACTATCAATATTCCTAAAATTCTTGATAACATGATATTCAAAAAATCGAATGCAAATAAAGCTATTTTTTATTAAAATAAAAATAAAAACTTAAAATTATTTTCATAAATATTGAAATATATTGTTTATCATTAAAAAAGATGCTAAATTTGCAAAAATTAAGCACTAACTATATTATAAATTGATTTATTATGCGCAAATATTTAGATCCCAAAGCAGACGTAACCTTTAAAAAAGTGTTTGGCGAGCATCCTAATTTGATAATTAGTTTGCTTAATGCGTTATTGCCTTTGCCCAAAGATATGCAAATAGTTAGTATAGAATATCTTTCATCAGAACTAGTACCAATGAACCCAACCAAAAAAGATACAATAGTAGATGTACGATGTAAAGATAATTATAATAGACAATTTATAGTAGAAATGCAAATGTATTGGACAGATGCATTTTTTAAACGTTCAGTATTAAATGCTTGCAAAGCATATTCAACGCAAGCCAAAAAAGGTCAAGCATTTGAAACACTTCAACCAGTTTATGCACTATGTTTATTAAACGAAAGTGGTTTTCCAAATTATTTAGATGAAGAAGGACAATTAGAATATATTCAAGAATTGTATTTAATCAACAAAAATCATCCAGAGTTTGAATTACAAGAAATGGGGTTGATATTTGTTGAATTACAAAAATTTAAACCATCCAACTATGCACATAAAAAGTTGAAAGAACTATGGTTAAAATTTTTGACTGAAATAAAAGATAATACCACCGAAATATCATCAGAATTGCTAGAAAATAAAGAAATATCTGAAGCCCTTGAATATTTAGAGACATCAGCATATACAGAAGATGAATTAATAGCTTATGATAAATATTGGGATTTAGTTAGTCGTGAAAAAACAATCATTAACGAAAAAACTAAAAAAGCTAGAGAAGAAGGACGTGAAGAAGGAAGAGAAGAAGGTAGAAAAGAAGGTCTAGAAGAAGGTAGAAAAGAAGGACTAGAAGAAGGGCGAGAGGAAGAAAAAATAAAAAATGCTAAAAA